>CAZLNE010000079.1:4054-9931 GCA_964560975.1 uncultured Treponema sp.
GGTGAAGTGTCTCGGTGAGCTTGGATCCCTTCTTATGCTTTGGGGAATTTTCTATATAGTATTGTATATTGTTGTTGATAAGATCCGCTTTCCGATGGATCTCCTTATCTTCGGAATTCCTTCAGCCTATCTTGTACTTCCGGCAATCGGGGGCGGTTTTCTTTTAAACTTTGTGTTTATTAACTACGACGGCAGTATTATTAAGTCAATATTAGCCAGTGTCTCAAATATTATCTCGGTATTTTTAGGGGTGGTTAATATTTTTTCGGATATTGTTTCATACATCCGTTTGTGGGCTGTTGCGCTTGCAGGCGGTGCTATTTCACAAACGATAAATACGATGGCAGGTCCGATGCTCGGAGGAGCAATTATATTCTTAGGAATACTTCTGCTCGTTTTCGGTCACGGTCTGAATATGGTATTGAATGTGTTGTCGGTTCTTGTTCATGGTGTGCGTCTGAATACTTTGGAATTTTCAGGGCATTTAGGTATGACGTGGTCAGGATTTTCTTACAAGCCGTTTAAAAACGGTGAGATATAAAATATAGGAGTTTCTTATGGATTTTTTAGGATGGTTAGGATCAGCATGTGTATTTGGTATTGCAGCAATTGGTTCAGCAATTGGTATAGGTGCTGCAGGTCAGGCGGCGATTGGAGCATGGAAACGCTGTTATTTGAATAATAAGGCAGCACCGTTCATCTTATTAGTATTTGCCGGTGCCCCGCTTACTCAGACACTCTACGGCTACCTATTGATGGGTTCACTTCAAGAAAAACTCGCATCAGGCATGAACCCCGGTCTTATATTGGGTACTGGTATTTTCTCAGGTGTTGCTATGGCAGCTTCCGCAGTATTTCAGGGAAAAGCAGGTGCGTCTGCCTCCGATGCATTCGGTGAAACAGGCAAAGGATTTGTTAACTACATCATGGTTGTCGGTCTTTGTGAAACTGTAGCTCTATTCACCATGGCATTCAACCTCTAGTACCTGAACAGTACTACAGATACCAAATTTATACATGAAAGAAGATTTAATCCCGCTCGCAACAAGAATAATAAGTCTTGGGGGGAACGGCATTGTTAAAAAAATAGAAATCGGTGGTAATGCACCGGTTTCTATACAGACTATGTGGAAAGAGGGCATAACTTGTGTATTAAAGGAATCTCCTTCATACAATAAACATGCCCTCGATTCTATTTTAAAACGCATTGAGGTGCTATCATCGCTGGGCTGCGACATAGTTCGTTTTGCAGTACCCGATAATGAAAGCGCCCGCGCCCTTTGTTTGATTGCACAATACTCAAAAACGCCTCTTGTTGCTGATATTCACTTTGACTACAAACTTGCTCTCGAATGCTTAAAAGGCTCCGTTGCCAAGATACGCATAAATCCGGGAAACATAGGCTCTAAAGAAAATACTGAAATTGTTGTTAAAGAGTGTATGGAAAAAGGAGCTGCAATTAGAATTGGTGTTAACACCGGTAGTTTTCCTTTAGATATTCGAACGAGAGTTGAAGGCGGTTTAATGACTCGTGCTCAAGGATTATGCCAAACCGCGGAACGGGAATCTGAAGTATTAGAATCTTTAGGCTTTAAAAATTTCTGTGTTTCCATGAAGGCATCTTCTGTTAAGGAAACTATTGAAGCAAATGAACTTTTTGCCTCACGTCATTTAATTCCGCTTCACGTAGGCGTTACTGAGGCCGGACCATTAATTGGCGGCATTGTTAAAAGTACTATAGCGTTTACACACCTTTTACAAAAGGGAATAGGAAGCACCATACGAGTGAGCTTATCAGATACTCCAGAAAACGAAGTTATTACTGCTCGAGAAATTCTTTATGAAAATGGAAAAAGAAGCGGCGGTGTAAAAATTGTGTCATGTCCCAGATGCGGAAGAAACGGATTTGACGTTCACGGCTTTGTATCACGCTGGCAAAACGAACTATTGTCGCTCCAAAAAAACATAACTGTTGCGGTCATGGGCTGTGTTGTAAACGGCCCGGGCGAAGGAAAACATGCAGACATAGGTATAACAGGGGCAGGAGATAGTATTATAATTTTTAAACACGGCGAAATTGTTAGAACACTTAAAGCTGAGAAATATTCATCTGACGACTCTGATGAGATAAGGCTTAACACTTTATACCAAAATGCCGATAAAGCATTTAGAGAGGAATTGGAAAGTCTTTGAAAAAATTATGCACTATCTTTATATTAATTATTCTCGCCGGCTTACTTACATCTCAATCCAGGGATTCATTAAATCCTGAAGAATATTCATGGCGTATGCTGCAAAAAGCTCAAACAGCATTTGATCAAAGAGATTTCGGACTTGCTTTTAAAAATGCGGATCTGGCTAAAATTAATAGAATAAAAGAAGTACAATGGTCAATTACAACACTGGAACAAGCACTGAAACCTGTTGCTGTTCAAAAAGTAGGTGATAACATTGATGCAGTATTGGCAATTTTAAAAGAACGCGGCTCTAATGAAGCTGTAATACTTATTGAAAGCATTCTTGCAAATCTTTCTAAAGAGTATTTTAACTATTCAATACTAAATCTTAAAAATCATATATTAAAATTTACAAAGTATCCTGAAGCAGATTTCCTTATTGGGAAAATTTATGAGCTCGAAGGCGAGTATACTCTTTCAAAACAATTTTTAATGAAAGCCTGGGAAAGTTCTTCTATTCTTTCTGTACAGGATGAAAAATATGATATTTTATATGAGATGGCCTCTCTCGCTGAACTTACAGGGGATCAGGAAGAATATGAAAAAGCTCTGCTGCTTGTTATTGCAGAAGATCCAAATTATATAAAGAATGCGGCCGAAAGCAGTTTTTCTAAATCTATAGTTAGAGCAATTAAAACAGGAACAGATCTTAATAAGTTTTTTCTTCTTTATAGAAATACTTCTTATTTTTCTATGAAAGCTTTTTTTGCACTTGCAGATTTTTATAGTAACGAAGGAAAACAAAATAATCTTGATTTAAATGATAAAGTTCTAGCCATGTCGAGTATGGGAGTGGTTACTGCAATATCAAGAATCGAAGATGTACTTAAAACAAGAAAACTTGAGTACTCCTATACATCTTTTGAAACCTTATTGCAGGACACACTATTTCACACTGATATAGTTGATTGGGGTAAAAAGTATGATGTTTGGAAGGGCTTTTATATTTTTGCACTTGCAGTCTATGAAAGCGGTCAAACAGATTTTGCACTTAGTCTTCTTTCAAAACTTTCTGAATATTCCCCCGACGATTATTGGGCTAAGGCTTCAAAAGAAAGAATTATCATTATTGAAAATACACAAAAAGTATTTGTCCGCTAAGTAATTTTTTTAGCAAACTTAGTAAAATAATCCCAAACCAATATAGAGTTCATATAACGAAGAATTATTTTTTGCCCACAATGGATTTGAACCAAAGCTGATTCTGCCTTGTATGCTCTTCATTGAAAGCGGATGAATTATCATTGTTATTCCTGTTGTAAAATCAAAGGTTTCCTCAGGAGTAAAAATAAAAGCGACATCTGTAAAAGGTGCAAGTTGTAATTCAAAATTGAAAATATGAAGTTTATCATTTTGAAATAAAGAATCTATGTAAAGCTGAAATAGCGAAATGGTAAAGTCTATATTTAATACAATACCGCTAGAACCTGCAAAATCAGAATCTAAAATTCCTCGAATATATGAACCTCTTTCTTTACTTTGTGTACCATACCAAGCATGAAGACGGGCAGAAGGAGAAATGTTTCCCTCTTGTACAAGCGGATAATGCAGTATTCCTGTTAGGTTAATAGATGGTGCAATTTCTTTTGTTGTAATATTGTACTCAATTCCTGCATTTGCACGCAGGTCATAACCTTTTTGAAAATTCTCAATCCATGTCATATTCGAAGACTCTATACGGACATTGGGCAGCACTGTAACGTGATGTATAAATGATGTTTCTGTTGCCCAATTATAATCTACAGAAGTTTCAGCTGTAATTGTTAATGGAATAGAAACAGGGATGATAAAGGGTACGAAGAATTTTATACGTTCTTTCATGTAGGAAAAGCCATCGAACAGATAATGCTGTTCAAGTGCAAGATTCATGGAAAAAAAAGAAATAGGAAGCGAAAAACACAAACCTGCCATTGAATTAGTTGTAAAAAGTGCATCGGTAAAATTGTACGAGGCATTACCATTGGAATAAAAAGAATTTTTGGTCATGCCAATATAAAAAGGAATTTCGAAATCTACCTCTGCTTCAGCTGAGTGTTTTTTATCTATAGAGTATACATATGATACATCTGCATCGAGCATCGTCATTCGGCCTAAAAAATTATTATGGCGCAGTTTTAGCTTTCCTTCAAAACCTCTATTTGAATCAAACTTAGGATATGGCGCAGCAATAAAGTTTCCTGTTTCTTCAATTGTTATGAGAAGGTACAGCGGAATGATGACGATTTCCTCTCCGGTTTCTTCGTTACTATAACTTTCCCAAACAAGCATGGTGTTTTCATAAAAATCAAATTCTACCTTATTGCACAACCTCGTATTGAGCAGCCTTGATTCAACATCTTCAAGATATTGAGAAAACTCATTAAGATTAGAGAATTTTTTTTCTCTATCAATGTTAATAAAGGCATCAAGACTAGCCGTAGAAAAATTTCCAATAATGTTATACTCCACGGAAGCAATTTGATATTGAACAGCCCAAAGAGACAAAGAAAAAAATAGGGCTAGTGTACTTATAAGTAATCGTTTCATTTTTTTACCACAATGTGCTCTAATAGTGCTCCCTCGCCTGAGGTAACTTTCTGCTGAAGTTTTGAACCGATGAATAACGAAAGAAAACTTGGATCCTCGCCGGGTGTAAGAACCTTTTCTGTGCGCAAGACGGCAATATCAGCTTGAGTAATTATGTGTCCTTTAGGCAGATCACGAAGATAGTGAAGACTGCGGTTCGTACGCGTATAATGTATGCGCTCAGACTCTGCAAGCCTTTTTCTGCCGTCTCCAATAACAGAACTAACTTTTTGCTCGCCATAGGTTTTTATTAAGGTCTCATAAGCTTCTTGAGGAGCGCTTTCTGCAAAGCGTATACTCTCGCTCATCTGTAAAAACTGCTTTTCTGTAAGAGCAACAGGATCATCAAGGTTCATACCTTCCGGATTTAGTGTTATATGCTTTTCTACGATAGTTCCGCCGTATAATACTGATAACGAGGGCACCAGCACCGGATCCTTACTATGATCGCTTACACCTACAGTAACGCCGAAAATGCCTCTAAGATTTTTTAATAGAGATACGTTATAATCTTCTTCTGGAGCCGGATAATTAGTAACACAGTGAAGTAATGAAACTGTATTGAGCCGGTGTTCAAAGAAGGAAAGAGCCTTTTCAATGTCTTTTAAGAGAGATACTCCGCTTGAGAGAATTACAGGAATATTCGTACATGATGCGGTAGATAAAAGCCTAAGATGATTGAGCTCAGGGGAAGCAATTTTAATAATATCCGGCTGAATTTTGAGTAATTCGTTAAAACTTTTGTCTCCAAAGGGAGAACAGGCAAAGAGAAGCCCTTGAGAACGGGTGTAGTCTGCGATTTCTTTAAAAAAAGAGGAAGATACTTCCAGGTTTTGAAAAACATCATACAAGGGAATATTGCCGGTTGGTAAAGATACCAACCCTGTGTTAGGGTGCAAAATTTCGTGTGCATATACCCATTGAAACTTTACACAATCAGCCTTAGCACGCTTTGCGGCATCTACAAGCTTTTTTGCCGTCTCTATATTTTTACCATGAGCTGTTCCAGCTTCTGCGATGATCAAAGTACTCATAGAACAATCTTATAATGTATTTTAAGATACTTCAAGTAGTG
>CAZLNE010000080.1:0-9853 GCA_964560975.1 uncultured Treponema sp.
TCATTTCTTGTTCATATCTGTTCGTTTTAACAGACGGCATAGGTGAAATTGTTTGTGAATAATAGTACACAGAATAGGTATCGTTTTTGGCATCAATATACATCAGGTAATCATATTCATTTTCTGCTATGTTTTGAATGAGACTTTCCATTATTTTTCTGTCATGAATATTCTTCACATAACAATAGGCCATGAGCTCATTTGTTAAAGGCCGTAATAATAATCGTATAGTAATACTAGCCCATATAATTGACCCTAGTTCTGTTCGAATACGGTATTCAAAGGCAAACTCTGTCCGGCTTTTAAGAAACTGATTAACAATATTGTCAGGTCTAAAAAAGTCTATAATAGCCTCTTTCTCGTCCTTTTCAACAATATCTTTAAAACAGTTTTCTATAACAGCAGTGTCTAGCGGAATTTTTTCCATATAAAGAGGTTCTGAAGAAAAAAAGCGATATTCTTCGATTATTTTTTTTGAAACATTAATCCTCATTGATGCTAAAATATCAGTATTAATACCCGGGTTTATCACCTGGTTTACACCTTCTGTTTCAGCAAAGACATATTCTGCATGTTTTTCAGATTCTATATTTTCTGCTATTCCAATAAGATATTGATTTCCATTATTTTTATCTTTTGCACTTCTTACAACAGCTCTATACCAGGAATAACCTGTCCCATTATAGTCACTTACATAATCAAGACTCTCTGAACTCTTCGTGACCATAACTCTCTTAATAAACTCTAAAAAAGGCTTTCTATATTCCGGATGAATTACAGAATCCTTAAGTTCTGAGGAGAAAAAATTGGCAGTGTTGCGGTTTATCCGTTCTCCTGATATAGTGGTGTACGAAAGTTCCATTAACTCGTTTTTAACATCAAAAACAAATATAACACTGTGTGTTTCATCGAGTAAAAGCTGAGATACATCATCCCTTTTTGTTAATCGAATCAAGGGCGATTCAGAGTCCTTCATATCCATGTATACAGTATAAGGGTAAAATGGTGCATTTGGCAAACGGATTCTTCTATACAAGCTTGACGCACTAAGATACCTGGCATACAATAGATTAACAATGGACGAATTAAACTCTTTTGACAGGCTTGTAAGCTCTCTTTCTCATCAAGAACGTTTAGATCTTCTTAATAAACTAAAAAAAGACTCTGATCTTGAAAACCAGACACTTAAAGGCGAGGTCACAGAACCAATTGATGATGAAGATATCATGGTCCGTTACCGCTCAGAATCCTTTTTTCTTAGATTTTGGCTCCGTATTAAATCTTTGTTTACCTCTATTGATGTTGAAACCTTATACAACGATTACTTGGTATCTTCTATAGCTTTGGAAATTGAAAAAACGTATCCTGATATTTTGGACTATAAACATAAAAAGTTTTGTACAACCTTATATACAAAACTAGCGGAACTCAAGGCTGCTGCAGACTTTTTTAAAACCGGAATAAATGCGTACGAAGAAAACCAGGGTGCCTTTTATGTTTTTTTAGGTTCGCTTTTCATTCCTGATCTTTCAGAAAGAATTGATAAAGAGGTAAGCCCTTATAATCTTGGTTTAGATCGTGAAATAACCACCGAACTGAGGGCCTCTCTTATACGGAAACTCGAAGAACTGTTAAACGATATACCTCAATCAGATAAGACTAATCTTTATTCCTCGATTATCGCGCTTGAGTGGCTAAAACACTTTTGCAAACTCCCCTATGATAAAACCTTAAAAAGATTTATTTCTTTACTAACAGGTACCTATACCTGCTCCATTGAATCTGTTTCTTCAGAATTTGCTGCTTTCACAAAGGTTCTTTGCAACGGTCCGGTTATCAAAGAGGAGATAATCGAGGCACTGTATTTATACTCCCGCCAGTATCAAACCAGTGAGAATGGAGACAACGGGATTCCCTTGGCATCTGAAAAAGAGGATAGCGCCATAGAGTTTCTTGAAAAAAGCACGAAGCACATAAAAATAATTAAAATGTTTATAAACTCAGTGCCCTTACTCAAATTAACCGCCGTTGCAAACAATTGTTCTATATGGCATGCCGAGAAAATTCACGGCGCAGAAGACTGGTTTGTCCGCTACAAGGCCTACTGGAGAAAGCTCTTTGATCAAAAATGGGAATCATGGATAATTGATAAACGAAGAAAAGACAGCTTCGATAAAATAAAAACCATGCTTACCTGCAATGATTATCCTTTCATCCCTAATCGTCCGTGGAAAGATGTCTGGGAAGGCATACCTTTTATGTTAGATCACTCAATCGGTTTTATGTATGCCTTTTTTAAAGATATTTATCCAATTTATAATAAATCTTTAAAAACGCTTTTAGTTGAAGGCGAGTTTTCACAAAGAGATAATAGAGTCGAATTTACAGACACTTACAATCTTCTAAACCATTTAGCTCAAAGTATCCTCGTTTTTAATGATAAACTTTCGACCAAGGGCATCTACGGCGGTTCCTTTTCTACTGTCATAAAAGAATCACTGAGAACAATACAGGGGCAATCCCGAATAGATACATTAATGAACTCAATATCCTCAGAAGCACGGCTGCTCATTGCACAATTTGCAGATGCATGCCGTTCTATTCAGCTGATAATCGGAGGCATTCTTCATGAATCAAAAGATCCCCGCTATGACACGCTTTCAAATATAGCCTCCATTATGGGTAATCAAAATACTCAGTTCAGGCAGCGGCTTCATGATACAAAAGAGGGAATGATGAGAGCCTTGGATATAATTAAAGAACTAGAATCCTTGGAAGTTTTGAGCACTAAATGACAGATAACATAACGTACCTGTCGCTAGATGCGCTTACCTTTCCTGTTCCGTCCTTTGTAGAGTTTCCTTTTTATGCCGGCGGCTCTATTCTCACAGAATCAACTCCTAAAGCTTGCTTCTCACTGCTTCCTTCTGGTTCTATGCGCTTCCGCTGGACCGAGGTTAATAAAAATCGTTCAAATTTTTTTAAGCAGATAGTACCGGCTCATCATACAATCTTTCCCATCGAGCTCATCCATTCAAAAACCGTATACATAATTGAGAAGGATACACCATGGATAAATATCCGTGGAGATGGTCTCCTTACTCAGGATCACTCAGTTGTACCTGTTATTACTGCTGCAGACTGCATGCCGATATACTTATACAACCCTAAAATTCAGTGTTTTGGTGTACTTCACTCAGGCTGGAAGGGAACGGGAATTGCAGCTGAAGCTTTAAAACTTGCAAAAAAGAACTTTGGTGCGCGTAGTGAAGATTTTCATATAATCCTCGGTCCCCATATTCAATCCTGCTGTTACACCGTCGATAAGGAGCGGGCAAATTATTTTTCAAACACCTTTACACCACATTGCATCACACACTCTCATAACGAATATCACCTCTCTTTGGCTCAGGCCAATATCAGTATGCTGCAGGAGGAGGGCGTTTTACCACAGAACATCGCCTGCTATAGCGACTGCACATCCTGCGGAAGATTGTTTGGAAAACCTTATTTGGGCTCCTTTAGAAGGGAGACTGCAGGCATCTCAAGCACCTCAGCCGAAGAGTTAAGCTTTCATTTTACCCCAATGGCAGCCTTTATGTACATGAACTAATTTTTATGCTACACTCTTATTTCATTTTGATATGCGGAGTTATTCATGGCAGATTTACGTTCACAAAGTAAAGACCTTGTTGCAAGAGCTCTTAACGAGCTTATAACTGAAAAAAACATAGAACTTAGTTCAATTACAGGCAGTTCAATAGCTGCAGAAACACCTCCTTCGCCCGACATGGGAGATATAGGTTTTCCTCTTTTTCAATACGCAAAAGCATTTAAAATGGCCCCTCCAATCATAGCTAAAACGATTCTCGCAAAAATTGAAACCTATAATGAAACTGCAGCTGTCGGCAATTTCTTTTGCGCAGGACCCTATTTGAATGTTAAACTCCAAAAAGCAGCGGCAGCTGGTGCTGTTTTAGAGCGTATTAAAGTTCAAGGAAATTCATTCGGCTCTTTTAATGCAAAAGACGAACAAAGCTTCAAGGGCAGACGCGTTATGCTTGAGTTTTCAAGTCCTAACACCAATAAACCCCTTCATCTTGGACACCTGCGTAACGATGCACTGGGAGAAAGCGTTTCCCGCATATTAAAACTTCTAGGTGCAGATGTATTTAAAGTAAATATAATTAATAATCGGGGCGTTCATATTTGTAAATCGATGCTTGCGTATCAAAAATTTCACCAGCAAAATAATGATACTCCAGAATCCTTAGGGGTTAAAAGCGATCGTTTTGTCGGCGACTGTTATGTAGAGTTCAATACATACAGTAAAGAAAACAGCGGAGCCGAAGCAGAGGCCCAGAACTTATTAATAGAGTGGGAAAAAGGGAATCCCGAGGTTAGAGCCCTGTGGGAAAAGATGAATGAATGGGCTTTTCGAGGTGTTAAGCAAACATATGAAAGAACCGGCGTTTCTTTTGACAAATTTTATTTTGAAAGCGACACCTACTTAAAGGGTAAGGAAGAAATACTTTTAGGTCTTGAAAAAGGCCTGTTTTACCGTGAAGATGACGGCTCTGTCTGGGTAGATCTCGAAGAAATTAAACTCGACAAAAAAGTACTCCTGCGTAAAGACGGTACCGCTCTTTACATGACTCAAGATATTGGCACGGCTATTTTCCGACACAACGACTGGGCTTTTAATCAGTTAGTCTACGTTGTCGGCAGCGAGCAAATCTATCACTTTAAGGTTCTTTTTTATATTCTAAGTAAACTCGGCTACGAATGGTCAGATCGCCTCTTTCACCTTTCTTACGGAATGGTGAACCTTCCCGAAGGAAAAATGAAAAGCAGGGAAGGCACGGTAGTAGATGCTGATGATTTAATTGATTCTCTTCGTGACGGTGCGCTTGACGAAATAAAAGAAAAGGGCCGCGAAGAAGCGGTAGGAGATGCAAAAGATGTTGCAGAAAAAGTCGCCCTTGGAGCCCTCCACTACTTCCTTTTGCAGGTATCGCCGACAAAAGATATGATATTTAATCCAAAGGAATCCCTATCTTTTAACGGAAACACCGGTCCCTACTTGCAATACATGGGTGCACGTATTTCCTCCATTGTAAGAAAAGCAGAATCAGAGGGTCTTACAGATGAAAATACAAAAACAGATTTTTCACTTTTAACTCACGAAGCAGAGTGGGCTCTCATTAAGCAGCTCGAAACATTCCCTTCTGTATTGGAAAAAGCAGGAACAGAGCTTGATCCATCAGGTGTTGCGGTCTATGCATATGAATTGGGAAAAATGTTCAGCCGTTTTTATCATGACTGTCCAATTCTTGCTTCTGGTTCAAAAGAGCTTTCCTGCGCACGTCTTGAACTTGCAAAATCGGTAAAAACAGTATTAAAAACTGCCATGAATTTAATACTTGTTCCGTTCCTTGAAACTATGTAAGTTTTTCAATCTCGCTGAGCCAAAGGGCTGCTGATGCATCGCTGGGCATGCGCCAGTCACCCCGCGGGGAGAGCGAGACCGTTCCAACCTTCGCTCCATCAGGCAGACAAGATCTCTTAAACTGCTGTGCAAAAAAGCGTTTATAAAAATTCTTTAACCAGCTTATAATTTCTTTCCTACTATATGTTGATCCCTTTGATTCAAGATTGAATGCCTGCTCTGCAAGATACAGAACTTTTTCCGGAGTATACCCCCAGCGGATGACATAGTAGAGAAAAAAATCATGAAGTTCGTAAGGACCGACTATTTCTTCTGTTTTTTGCACAATTTTGCCGTCAACAGGAGGTAAAAGTTCGGGACTTACCGGAGTATTTAAAATATCGGTGAGGGTATTAAAAATACTATTACCTTCAGGTGTCTGCTTTCTCGCAAACTCATAAGCCTTGTGTTTTACCAGATAGCGCACAAGCGTCTTTGGAATAGATGCATTTACCCCGTACATTGACATGTGATCGCCGTTATACGTTGCCCAGCCTAGTGCAAGTTCTGATAAATCACCAGTACCAATGACTATACCGTTTACTTGATTTGCAATATCCATAAGAACCTGTGTTCTTTCACGAGCCTGGGAGTTTTCGAACACAACATCATGTTTCGCCTTATCATGGCCGATGTCGATGAAGTGCTGCAACACTGATTTTTCGATGTTAACTTCTTTAAAACCTGTGTTAAGTGATTGAGCAAGTTTTACCGCATTATTATAGGTTCTATCAGTAGTACCAAAACAGGGCATGGTTACCGCAATAAGACCTTCATGAGACAGCCCGAGGATAGAAAATGCTTCATAAGCAACCAGAAGTGCCAGAGTAGAATCCAGACCGCCTGATAGTCCAACAACTGCAGTCTTACATCCGATGTGCTTAAGACGTTTTGCAAGCGCATGGGACTGCATCTGTATAATCTCTTCGCATCTATTCTCAATTTCTGAATCTTCGCCTGGAACAAAGGGGGTTTTACTTACTTGTCTTGTAAGATTAAAAGAAAGATTCGATACTAAAAAATCTATATATACCTTTGTATATTCAACATTTGAAGGGGTAAACGTTGTCTGCCTTCGTCTTTCTGTCCAAATGCGGTCCAAGTCTATTTCTGTAAAAACAAAACCGTTGCCAAACCGCCCGCTTTCTACAAGAATACGGCCGTTTTCTGCAATGATATTGTGGGAGGCAAAGATAAGATCTGTCGTTGATTCACTCGGACCTGCATCGGCATAAAGGTATGCGCAGGCAAGACGACCAGATTGAGATTGAACCAGAAGAGAACGATACTCTTTTTTACCAACAACTTCATTGCTTGCAGAAAGATTTACAATAACTGCTGCTCCGGCTTGTGCATGTTCTATAGATGGACTTTTACTTACCCAAAGATCCTCGCAAATCTCAGTTGCAAGTGTAAAACTCCTATTCCCGCGGTCTTGAAGAATTATATCAGTTCCAAAAGGAATGTTCGTATGTTGCGGTGAAATATCTAATCGTAAGTCACACCGGCCTTCAAGAACCTTTGCACTCGTAAAATGCCTAGCCTCATAAAATTCCCCATAATTTGGAATATGTGTTTTTGGAATACAGGCAAGTATTTTTCCCTTAAGAATCCAGGCTGCACAATTAAACACTGAAGAATTATAGACAATGGGGAGACCTACACTAAACAGTACATTATACGCAGCTGTTTTTTGAGCAATTTCTATGAGCGATGCAGAGGCTGCATTAAGTAAAGTCTTTTGTAAAAATAAATCTGAGCACGTATAACCAGTTATACAAAGCTCAGGAAAAACAAGAAGCTCAATATCTTTATCAACAGCTTCAATAACAGCTTCAATGATGGCAGCACTATTTTTTTTGCAGTCACCAACGGTAACTTCAGGGCTGTAACAGCCTACCCTTATAAATCCATGTTTCATACCTCTTATTATACCCTCATTTTCCTGCAAACGGCAATACAAAAGAAGTGTATAAAACAGAATGCTTGAAGTTTATGAAAAAAAACTATAAAATTATTACATTACATTACTTTCCATATTATTGGAAAATTCGCAAAGGAGTCATAGCATGAACGCAGCACTGAAGACATTAAAAGACAGAGGATTTTTTCAGCAATGCACCGATGTTGAAGGATTATCAGCATTGATGGATAAGGGTCCTGTTACTTTTTACGTAGGCACCGATCCAACCGGTCCGAGTCTTCATGTTGGACATCTAGTTCCCCAGTTTGCCCTTTTGCATTTACGGAAAGCAGGACACATAGGAATTGATCTAATTGGGGCAGGAACAGCACGCATAGGCGATCCTTCGGGAAAAACCGAGATGCGGAAGATGATAAGCTACGAAGAGATAGATGAAAATGTTACAAAAATTGAAGCACAATTAGACCGCTTCATTGGTTTTGACGGTAAAACAGCCATGACAGATAATAACAAAAATTGGCTCGCAAATCTAAATTACATTGATTTTTTGAGAGACATAGGTTCACAGTTTTCTGTAAACCGTATGCTTACCTTTGAAGCCTACAAAAAAAGAATGGAAACAGGCTTAACCTTTATTGAATTTAATTATCAGCTCTTACAGAGTTTTGACTTTCTTAAGCTTCACGAACGGCACAACTGCTGCCTGCAGATAGGCGGAGATGACCAGTGGGGCAACATTGTAGCAGGCGTAGATCTCATTAGGCGTAAAACAGGACACGAAGTATTCGGCCTCACCTTCCCTCTCGTAACCCGTTCCGATGGCAAGAAAATGGGTAAAACAGAAAAAGGCGCACTCTTTTTAGACAAAGAAATGACTCCAGTGTTCGATTTTTTCCAGTACTGGAGAAACGTTGCCGACGCCGACGTAGTAAAGTTCTTTAAACTTTTTACCTTCCTTCCTGTTGCCGAGTGCGAAGAAATATCTTTAGGTGATATAAATGCTGCTAAAGAAAGATTAGCGTATGAAATTACTGCAATAATTCATGGAAAAGAAGAAGCAGATAAAGCCAGAGACGGGGCTAAGGCTGCATTCGGCGGCGGCGGCGATAAAAACTCAATGCCAACTGCAGAAATTAATAAAGAGTACTTTACCAAGGGTATTAACGTTGTAGATCTCTATGCACTTGCTCAGCTTGGCGGCAGTAAGAGCGATATTAGACGTCTCGTAGAACAGGGCGGAGCGTATTACACCAATAAAGACGGCTCTGAAAAAATATTCAGCGATGTAAAAACCATTGTTGACATCTCTTTCCTCGACAACGATGGAGAGCTCGTACTGCGTGCGGGTAAAAAGAAGTTCATGAGAATTGTTCTAAAGTAGCTGCTAATTACAGCAGTGTACTTACACTAATAAAAAAGTAGGTGCCCAAACGCACCTGCTTTTTTTTAACTCTGCTGTCTTCGCAAAATAATGATCCGTACTAAGGCTATAATTCCGCCTAACATTAATAGAGCACTGCATACATCAAAAATATTGCGGAGCATTTGCCCTGCAGTTCCTGTATTATAAAGCACAGCCGAAATTATAAGAAGAATTATTCCTAATGGAAGTAAAAATAAAAAATTTCTTGTCCTGCCTATTTTTGAATTAAGCCTTGCCTCAGAGCGGGATGCAAAAACATCTGAAAAAAAGTTAGTTATTGCAAACCAAATACGCGAAAGAATATTCGGATTTTTAAGCTTCTCTAAGGCTGCATATCCTTCTAAAAGCTCACTATCGGTAAACTCAACACGCTGAGTATTTTCTTCCAGCTCAATCTCTAATAGCGAGACCTTATCTGTTACATCAATGATCACCGCATTAATACTTGTCCAGCCGAGTCTTTTTGCAGCTTCAAGCCTGCGTTCACCCGCAACAAGTTCATAACGGGAGTTTAATGTTATAGGATTTAAAAGACCATAGCGCTGAAGACTATCCATTAAAGGTTCCAGATTACCTAAATCCTTGCGTACACGTTTACGAACCTTAATATCGCTAATGCTAACTAACATATAACCTCCCTTTAATAGGTTAAGGCGAAAGACCTAACTAGTCAAGCAAATAATTATACGAAAGCTCTTCTTCTTCATCCGGCACAGAATTTGAATTTTGAACAAATTCACTATCTAATAAAGAATTATAACTAGATGCATCTTGTGTAGTACTCGATGTTTGATCACTTAAGTAGTTTGTAAACGAGTCTGCTGTCGATAAATCCAAAAATGATAAATCAAGAAGAAGAGAGGTATTTCCCTCAATTTTCGGCGCCGCTGCCCCGGAAAGATACTTTTCATCTGCAAGCCGGGAAGATCCTATTTCCTTTGCACCCTCTCTATTTGCATGATAGTCACAGACTTTTAAAGGCTGCGTTCCCTCTAAAAAGTACTGTGTGGTGGCGCTT
>CAZLNE010000081.1:0-9709 GCA_964560975.1 uncultured Treponema sp.
TCGAACCAGACGAGCCCTATTAAAATAAGAATTATTACCAAAAAAAGTAATACAATTGTTTTTCCTATAGTTTTACCTGCGGCCACAGTAACTCCCTGTATGGTTCATTTTTAAAATAATAAAACCGGTACTGTAAGTATATCGGCAGATACCGGTTTTGTAAATAGTTTATAATCTTATGTATACAAAGACAATACTGTATTTATGAAAGCGCCGCTGTTGCAGCTCCAAGTGTTATTGCATTGTCCAGACTTACAATTTCAAAATAGAGTTTTCTCTGTTCTGTAAGAACAGTATTTAAGTAGCCCCGTACACGTTCTTGGAGGTTATGAGTTTTGTAGAAGGTAGTTCCCTCACAAAGAATGCATACCGGCAGAGAAGGTTGTGTTCCTTTGCCGCTTTTAATAACTGATGCCGCGATAATTGATGCGGTAATGCGTGCAGATCGTTCAACAAAGGCATCTAAAATCGTATATGCAGTATCGTAGTCGTTCTGGGTGCCCTTAGCCATGATTGCACCAAGGAGAGTATCAGTTTTAAAAGGTGCATAGAAAAATTGATCCATATCTCTAAGCTCAAATTTCTGCAGTTTGAGTATTTCTTCTGTAACGGCTTTTGAAAACAAACCATCTTTACAGGCTTCTTTAAGAGCAATGAGCGATACCGGCCCTAAATAGGCACCTGAGCACATTTTTTCCATAACATAGAGTCCTGGTGTATTTGCGGTTTTGTCAAACTCAAGGTCAAATGCGGAACGCGGAAGCTTATTGAACTTTCCTGTTTCGCAAACGACAATCTGGCTTTCAGGGATTCCATTTTTAAGCCCTGTCATTCCTTCAATTTTCTGTATCTTTCCTGACTCAATATATGCTGCATTCATTCCAGTTCCAAGTATGAGACCTACATATGAACTGTAACGACGGCCGCCCGATGCATTAGCCGCACCAGCTAAAAGAGCAGCTGCAGTATCGTTCAATAATACAACCTTCTTAGGCCTATTCCAGCCGCGTTCTACGAGCGCGTCACACAGAGATTGTCCCACAAGTGAGCCGACAACCTCTTTAGCTTTTATTTCCTTAGAAAAACCTATAACCTGACCATCACCTTCAGGCGTGATTTTCATAGCATATGAAAAACAAAAACCTATACAGTCTGCCTTATTTTTTAGATGATCCAGATTTTTTGCAATAGCTTCAAAAAACTCTTTTTTACTTAATTCTCTTTCAATACCGGGCATTGCACATTTTTCAAGATCTGTAATGTTTGTTTTACCATCGGCATCAAAATGAACTAAACATGAACGAAAATTTGTTCCGCCAGCATCAATAACAATGACAGTTTTATTTGCAGGAGCAGAGGAAGGAGGCATTCCCCATGTAGGTATCATGTCTTCTGCAGCATCCATAGCAGTAAATGAACCAGCACCCTTATTTAAGCCCTGCTGCATATCCCATAAAAGGCCGTCAATAATTGTATTAATATCCGGACCGCTATATGCAAACCCGTGGCGTCCTAAAAAAGCATTTACTGTCTGAACAATAGTCATAAAAAAAATCCTCCACTTGAAAGTATGTAGGAAAGTATAGCATTCAGTAATAAAAATAACAATCTCATAGGAAGATTTACCTAAGATAATTTGTTTTATTTCAGTACTTCTTCTTGCATAGATAGGCTCTCATACCGTAGAATGAGCCCTATGTCATCATTAGCATTTAACACACTCAATGAAAAACAGTACGAAGCAGTAACAACGCTTGAAGGGCCCATCCTTATTATTGCAGGAGCCGGTTCCGGTAAGACCCGTGTTATCACATACCGCATAGCAAATATGCTCGAATCGGGTATTCCCCAAAGCCAAATCTTAGCGCTCACCTTTACAAATAAGGCAGCAAAGGAAATGGAAGAACGTGTTAAGGAATTAACAGGTAAAAAGCTGCAGAATTTAACTATCTCGACCTTTCATGCCTTTGGTGTAAAAATACTCAGGCAGGATATTGAAAAACTCGGCTGGAGACCAAACTTCTCAATTTATGATGATGTAGACCGCAACCAATTGATAAAAGAAACCGGACGTGAACTCGGATTCACAGCCGACGCGCTTGATGTGTACAAGATAGGAAATCTCTTTTCTAACATAAAAATTGGAAGATGGGACTGGGAAAGCGCAAACGATCAATATAGAAAACTGTATGAAGAGTATCAATCAGGCTTAAAACTATACAATGCAGTCGATTTTGATGATTTAATAGGACTGCCCATAAAGTTATTTCGCGAATTTCCTGATGTTTTACAAAAATACAGGGACCGCTACAAATACATAATGGTAGACGAATTTCAGGATACATCTATTCAGCAGTATCTATTAATGCACGCCATAGCAGACCGCAATGTCGCCGTTGTTGGAGATGATGACCAGTCCATTTACAGTTGGAGAGGTGCAAACTATGAAAACATTCTCATGTTTGAGAGGGATTTTCCAGGAGTCAAAGAAATTCGCCTTGAGCAAAACTACCGCTCCACAGAAACAATTCTGGCTGCAGCAAACGGTGTTATTTCGAACAATACCAATAGAAAGGACAAGGCTCTGTGGTCGGGTAACGGTTCAGGGAAGCCTATAGAAATATTTTTACCGGAAAACGAAAGTGCAGAGGCCGATTTTATCTGCGAAATAATCCAAAGCCTTTGCATGAGTGAAAAACGCAACTATGGCGACTTTGGAGTACTGATTCGCGCAAACACCCTTACACGTGCAATTGAAGAAGGTTTTTTGCAATCTAACATACCATATACAGTATCCGGCGGAACGAGCTTTTTCCAGAGAAAAGAAATTAAGGATATTATCAGCTATTTACGGGTTATTTCTAATCATGATGATGATATAAATCTTTTACGAATTATAAACACTCCGCGGCGCGGAATTGGGCGCAAAACAATTGAACAGATAAATGAAATTGCTAAAAACCAAAAATGCTCGCTTTGGACAAGTATAAATGCCCTTATTGCTGCACAAGACTCTCCTTTGGGAGACAAGATGAAGATTGAGCTGGAGAGCTTTGTGTCTATGATTACAGAACAACGTTCTTTGCTTCTTGGCGGTAAGGGGCTGGCAAAAAAAGTGCGTGCCATGGTTGAAACCATACAGTACATGGACTACCTTATGCAGGAATACCAAAAAAATGAAAAGGCAGCCCGTTTCAAATTTTTGAATATTGAGCATCTCATAACCTCGATTGATACCTGGGAAAACAACCCCGATACCTTTGACACAGGTCTTTACTCTTATCTCAATAGGATAACTTTAATATCCCGCGATGACATGGAAGATGAATCGTTAAAAGGAAAGGTAAGCCTCATGACAATTCACGCCTCAAAGGGATTGGAATTTCCCGTTGTCTTTATTGCAGGAGCTGAAGAAGGCTTAATTCCTCATGCAAGAAGCGTGGAAGAAGGAGAAGGCAATATTGAGGAAGAACGAAGACTTTTTTATGTTGCAATAACGAGAGCTAGGGATAAATTGTTTATTTCAGCATGTAGAAGAAGAAGAAAGATGCAAACCGTTGTTGACTGTACCCCTTCACCCTTTCTCGATGAAATTCCAACTAATTTGGTAACCTATCATGAACCTTTAGGAGCCGTTACTGACGATATGGCTCATAACATTTTAGCCGGTATGAAAAACAAATTTACAATGTAGAATAAAGGCTGTAAAAGTTTTCTTTACAGCCTTTTTTTATAAAGCAGCCTATAGTTCCAAAGATGCGCTAAAAAGAGTCAGTACAAAACTCAATTTCTGCTGTCGTATGTAATAGCGTATTCCGCCGCCAAAGTCAAACGCCAACTGTGTTAAAAGCATACCGAAGATAGGCCTGAGTGTTATATTGCACTGTAGACCAACGGAATCTTCAAAACGAAGATCATTCATATTTGAAAAATTGCTTATAGGGTCTTTGTAATTAACAGAAGAAATAATGTGGCCCGCAGTATAATTTGCAGAAAGAGTGAACCTGTTAGCATACAGGCTTAAAGAAGGAACGCCTTTTTGGATTTCCATAGAAAATAAGACAATATCTGCCATTGCTGCCCATAATGCATTCGTATTAGGGAATATCTCAAAAGAGGGAAAGATATTTGCCTGTATAAGCCAAGGCATGTTAGTGGTAAGGGTCCTGGTATTATCAAAGGGTAATAAGCGTGCAAATTTATAGGCGGCACCAATACTGTAGGCATATTGAAGGGTATCTGTATCTTTAGCAAGAGGCTCAAAGAGAAATCCGGCATCTAATGCGGTTTCAAAACCCTGGGTTTCATAATAACCTAAACCCTTGTTTTTAACAGTTGAAAATTCTATTTGAGCAGTATCAGCATATGTATGTGAAAACAGGCTATCCTCTGTTATCCAGTTTCCCTCAATGTAGTTGGAAACTGAAATACTATTCCCGCTGTTTCCAAGCGGATGAGTAAACGAAGCATCCAAGGATGCATTGGATTCAAAATAACCGGTAAAATTAAACTCTGTGCTTATATCGCCGGTTAAAGTTACAGGAAATGCATTATTCACAACCGTTACTTGTGCCTGTCCAGTCTTCTTAATAACATCAAATGCAAATCCTAGTGTGGGTAACCAGATTGAAGCAGGATCCTGCGTAAGATAGGATGCGCCCAGTGTTAGGCCAAGAACACTAAAGTTAGGTTTGTTAATATTTAACTCTGAGAGTCCAGTTATTTCTACCATTGGAATTAAAACGCCGTTTCCCATATACTGTAAAGGGCTGTATCTCTCTTCTGTAAAATCTGTAACCTTATTATCCTGTACCTTTTCCAGCGGAAAATCTCCATCAACTGTAAAAGTATAGGCATCTGAATCACACAGGACATCATATGATATGCGGTGAAGTGTATCATGATCATAGTATTTTGCATTAAACACGACAGTATTATTAATTAGTATTGGATTATACACACCGCCTGAAATATCCTTAGTTTGCGTATGTACAGTAACCTTAGTATCTTTTAAAGAGGATCCGCGGTCTATACTCATATGAGCCATGCGGGGAAAAGAACCATCCACAAAACCGTGAGCATATGAAAAAGTAAACTCTGTAGAATTAGTCCCATATACAGGATTCAAATGCTTCAATACAATCGGGTTTTCAGGATCATATACACGAACTTCTTCTTCTGTAAGAGGATTGTAAAGCGATATATACCACTTATTTCTCTCTTTAAGAATAAAAGCAAGAGTACCATCGCCTGCATCTACAAGCGAAAAGGGAATGCTGTTGACTTTATAATCGCGGCGCATAACTTCAGTTAAGGTAGAACGGTCATAAAAAACTAGTGAAGCAAACTGCGACTTTGTCTGCACACCTGCTATGTATTGCTTTCCATCACTTAAAGTAATAAGGATAGCGTCTCTTATTCCCTGTAAGGTTTCATGTGTGAAATCTCGTTTTTCCATGTCAAAGATTTGAATGGTATTACGCCCTGTAGGATACGGATACACAAATGATGATACAAGATAGCGTCCGTCCTTAGAAAATGAAAGTCCAGTTTGTCCGTAACCGCAGGAAAAAAGCTTTTCGGCTTTCACATTAGAACGGAGAACATCCTCATTTGATACATACAGTACCGCAGAAGAAGCCTCATCAATCCACGCAATTCCCTTTGGACCAGATGCCATAGATGAGTATATACTCTCTTTTTTTTCACTTAATAAAGTACTATCCGGATAGTCTGAAATATTGAGCATCGGTGAAATATCAGTTGGAAGTATAATGGAGTTTTTAAAATCCTTCCATACAGCCTCAATATCTCTACCGTATACAGATTTAAACACACCGGGAACAAGTTTAAAAGGCTGAATTTTTCCACATTCTTCCCAGTACTGAGCATATGTTCCCATGCCATAGCGGCGCTGAAGATACGATGAAAAAGCCCCTCCGAATAAATACGGAAGCTGCCCTACTGGATAGATGTCTCTTGTATAGGCTACCTGTTTCCAATCTGGAAATTTATGTTCAATTTTTGCTTGAGCAATAATGTGTGTTGCATATATATCATTTAATCTTCCTTCTCCATCCATGCTTTCAAAAGAAACTGTTGCACCCTCTATAAATGACAGCGGAAGATTTAAAAGAGGAGCCGGTGTTAAGATATCGCCGAAGATCATACCGGCAAACCGCCAAAACTTACTTTTTTTCTGAATACTTACAGCATGCACTACTTCATGATAAAACACATTCACGAGGTTTTCACTAAAGACTGCAAGCGTACTATTATCCGGAAGCGTATCATAGAGGACTATATAGTTATATAAAGCATAAGAGTAGCTGCCGTTTAGGGCATCGGTATCCGGCGAAAGAAGTACAGGGATTCTAAAATACGGATCTGCTTCTAAGAGCTCGCAGGCTTTTAAATAAAGACTATCAGCTTTTTCTGCAAGTAATTGAGCTGCATATGCAGATTCCTGAGTATAAATAATATCAAAATACTCTGTGACAATGACTGATACATTTTTGGGATTAGCAAATGAATTTGAAAACACACTTGAAATCGTTAACACTAAAAGAATACATACGGCAAAACCCATACGGGCGGATATTTTTTTCATAACCTCTCCTACATTTTTTTAATGAAGATATATAAGTGTAACACTTTCATCAGTATAATCTGATACTATCACGTTGATATAATTACTTCAAAGTGATTATAAATGTACACGCTGTCCTGTAAAAGAAACATGCCAAAGAAATAAACCTGTAGAAGGAGCGGTTTGTCCTGCACGGCTGCGGTCCTTAGATATAAGTAATTCTCTAAATTCCTTTTGTCCTAACCCTTTTTGTTCATAATCAATAAGGGTTCCAACGATGGAACGGACCATTTTCCATAAAAATGCATTAGCTGTTATTTCGAATACAAGAGTATCACCTTCCATAAAAAAACCGGCATGATACAAATACCGACAAGTAGAAAGGCTTTCATCACCAGATGCACAAAAGCACTCACAATCCATTTCTCCATGAAGCAAAGACGCCATTTCATTCAGCACTATAATATTTGGAAACCTTTTTATAGACCAAATGTAGGGCATCTCATACGCAAAGGGAGTTTTTGTGCATGAAATAAAATAACGATACGTTCTGCTGACTGCAGAAAACCTGGCATTAAAATCCTCACCCATTACAGATGCACTTTGAATACGCACGTCATGAGGAAGAGAGGAATTTATAGCGCTTACATAATTTTCTACCGGTATTGAATCAATAGGAGAAATAAAGGTTGCAGCCTGATATCTTGCATGAACACCTGAATCGGTTCTCCCTGAACCTTGCACACTTACCGTTTGTTTATGAATTATCTCCAAGGCCTTTTCCAGTTCTTCTTGAACTGTCCTAACCTTTTCTTTTTTATTTTCGTGAGTTTGTTTTTGCCAGCCGCAAAAATGAGTGCCATCGTAGGACAAATATAAGAGAATCACCCGCATATCTTATTCCTCTGATGCATCTTGATCATCAATATCCACAATATTTGCTTCTTTAAGGAGTGAGCCAATAGTGTCATATAATTTGCGGGAATGTTCTAATAAGGGACCGGGCTTACTTTTTGATGACTTACCCAATCCAAAGACACGCGCGATGGCGCGTTTAAATTCTTCAAGTTTTTTTAAACGTAAAGAGATATCTTCTGTTTGACCATACTTATACTCTAAAAGACCGCACAAATAGATAACTCCATCATACCCGTAATTTTTATCAATATCGGGTCCAAAATTACCTATTCCTGCAATATCCTCTTCATGCGCCATTTCCAAAACAAGCGACTCCTGATAAAAAAACAGAGCCTTACGATAAAAAAGCTGAGACACAAAAGCGTAATTTCTATTCGGGCACTCTTTATCGAGATCTGAACACATCCATGCAAGACGGAGCGCAATTTGAGCCTTTTTTATTGTTGGAGACCAGTTCTTCGGCATCTTTTCATAACAAAGAAGTGCCAGATAATAGGAGGCAGCACCATCGAGCAGGCTTCTATTTCTCTTAAAATCATAATGAGGAAAAATTGTTTCTACCGACTTTTTTCGTTCTTTTTCGTTATCTAATAGTGTATCAACGACATTATCTTCAAAGTTTTCATCAAAATCATTCCAAAAAAATGCAGCATGACAAACAGGACAAGCGCCCATAGTATACGTTAAGGGATAAATAGTACCATAACGGGCAGAAGCCTCGTAGGTTCGCCTTAATTCATCAGTAAGATCTCCGGCAATAAGACGTCCGCCGCCGGACATGAGTTCTTCTTTTTCAAAATCCTTTTTACAAATAGGACAAAGTACTTTCTGCTTGGAATAGAACGTGGTTGCTAGTTTTTTTTCCTCTCTTTTCTTTGATCTGCGTTCCATATTACCCCTCTATTACTACAAAGGCTATTGAGTATTCTTTCTCATGACTTAAAGTTATGAGAACTTTTTTCCCGCCTCGTTTCCTATATACATCCAAGGCATCTCCGCATAACTCAATATGCGGTACACCATCTGCGTCTTTTGCAACATAGATATTCCTTAGCGACATACCGTTAAACCCTGTTCCCAATGCTTTTACAAACGCTTCTTTTGCAGCAAATCGTGATGCTAAATATTCTACAGATACATTTACTCCCTCAAGCTCCCTGGGGTTAAAATATCTATCAATCATAGCTTGTTTTAAAAGCCATTTTTCGAAGCGCTTATTTGCTACTATATCTGTCCCTATTCCGAGAATCATTAATTATCCCTGCCTGCACCATGGGACCGCTCAAACTTAATTGGGGCTGTCTCTGGAGATAGTGAAGTGATTGTAAAATCGCTCGGTAAGTACAGCTTTATAGGTAATTGATATTCACCTTCTTCGGTTACCATGAAACAATCGATTTGAGCTGAGTACATTGTCAGCACGAAACCTTCCATCTCCTTTTTAGGTCCGCTTATACTTACAGAGTATTCAGGAAAAGAAGAGGCAGTCCTGAATCCAGCTGGTACACCTGCAAAAACGCCAAGAGAAGAAACAAAGGTATTTTGGACAATAATAGGCGACACACTTATAGTTACATTTACGGTTTCTTCACCTTCTATTGTAATGAATTTATTTCTTTGAATAAGCTCAACGGTTTTTGTAAAATTACTATTTTTTTGTTCCAGCGAAATTTCTTTTGTCTGAAGACTTACTGTTTTTTGCACCATAGATTCAGGTCCAGAAATTTCTATAAAATCAGGCTCAATAGAAACAGAATCTATTGCGTATCCGTCTATCAAAGCTCCTGTAAACAAAGGCTCCACCTGTGCATACATGGTAATGCGCGGCTCTAATTTAACCTCAATGTTTTCTGGAGAACAGGAAAACTCAAGAGGATTAATCTTTACTGCATTTTCAGATAACACAACAGACACCGGCACGTTATACATTCCAGCGTCGGTATAATGATTCAGGTCCAAAAATACCGTAAAATCGGATTCTGTTATTTGAATTAAATCCTCTGTCCTTCCCTTAACTGAAATTCGCACATAATGAGTTATTGTTGTTGACTGAATCATAGAGCCGTCTGATATTACGTTTAAAGGTAAGGATAGAGTCTTTGAGTCTAATGTACTCATCTGATAAAAAGCATATATAAAAAGAGCTAACACAAGACAGATAATCTTTACTGGCCAATTTTCGAGGAATTTTTTAATCACTTG
>CAZLNE010000082.1:0-9705 GCA_964560975.1 uncultured Treponema sp.
ATTGTCTGATATTGCTATGTCATACTTTTTGCAATTCTCACTAGCGTGAGAGCAAAAAGTACGCCAATGACGCAATACAGGTTAAGCCAATGTTATGTTGACGCTGCGCGCGAAGATAATTACTTCATTCAATACTATAATTCAGCTTGTTAATGTAACTAGGAGGAGCATATGTATATAAAGAAAATGGTAGGTACAAAATGTTATTTATCAATAATGAATATTGATGACGCTGAGCAATTTACTGTTTGGTTAAATGATATGGAATTAACGAATTACTTAAGATTTTCCTCATCTGTAATTACCGTTGAATCAGAAAAAGAAATACTAAAAACACTTTCGCAAGAGAATACCTATTCTATAATTGATATGGAAACAGATAAATTAATTGGGAGTGTTGGATTAGAAAGAATAGATCATTTAAATCAATCAGCAGAGATAGGAATATTTATTGGAGATAGGGATTATTGGAATAAAGGATTTGGACAAGAAGCTTTATCACTTCTAATTAATTATGCTTATAAAAGACTAAACTTACATAATATTTATCTAAATGCATATTCTTTCAATTTAAGGGCAATATCTTGTTATAAAAAAATTGGGTTTAGTATAATAGGAGAAAGAAGGGAAATATTATTAAGAGATGGTAAGTACCATAATATCGTTTTAATGGATTTGCTACCATCTGACTTTTACAACAAGAATACAAAATATGTTAATCATAATAAATAATTAGTTCCTAACAACTTCTTCAACCTGGACAAAGCAGATTATAACTAGTTATTGTTATACTGCTGCTGCACGAAGTTGTACGCGGCTTTGCATGTTATGCAAATGTTAGAAAGACAAGTTTTTTGGAGCTTAAATGCTGATTGAAAGACTTAATATTGATAATAAACCACTTACGAATATGACAGCAATAGTTACAGGTGGTGCTGGCGGTATTGGATTAGAAACTGCAAAAGCACTATGTTGTCTGGGTGCCCGCGTAAGCATACTGGATATTGATGAAAGTAAATGCTTGAGCGCTTATGCGGAACTATCGGATTTATTTAAAGCAGATGCGTTCGAAATAGATTGCATTGATATAACTGATGAGCTGAAATTGATTGAATTTGTTCATCATTATATAGAGCGTTTTTATTGTCCTGATATAATAATAAATAATGCAGCAACTGTTATTGTTGGTGCTTCGGAGTCTATAACATCAGAAGCGTGGGATATTGGATATCGAGTAAATCTAAAAGCCCCTATACTCATTACTGGGCACTTCCTGCCTGGGATGCGCAAACGTAACAGCGGTGTGATTTGTTTTGTTCCATCATCAGGGGCTGCGCCATTTTTGGGCGCATATGAAGTGTTTAAAACAGCTCAGGCTGAATTCTGTAGTACCTTGTGTGCTGAGTTAGAAAATACATCAGTATTTGCATATGCAATTGCTCCTGGTCTTGTTAAGACTGATAGTGCAGATAAGGCAATTGAAAAAGTAGCTCAACTGATGATGATTCCTGTGTCGAGCATATACACTAGTAATGAAAAGAACATGCTCACAGTGGAAGAAGCAGGAACTGCTTTCGCGTTGTCTGTATTATCTGCAGAGAAGTACAATGGATCTGAGATTGGCGCTGTGCAGGTTCTTAATGATTATAAGGATATATATCCATTTGAACAAAATGAGAAGAAAAAGAAAGTTTCCGAAGAAGAAATAAATCGTATAAATGAAATTGTTGAAGTATTTATGCGACAAAGTAAGGGTTGGATGGAACGAAATATATTTGAGAGGCAATGGTTGATTAGGGACTTCAAGAAAAAAACCGGATGTACTCCAGATCAAATGAAGAAAGAACTAGAAAAGCTTCGAAGCATGGCATTGTTGGGTACTGTGAATGATATTGAAAAAACAGCATCAAATCTTGAAGTATTGAAATCGTACTATGTGAATCAATACAAATTACTTCAGGGGTGGGAGAAGAATAAAGATAAATTAAAAGAGAATTCAATGATAATTATGGGATGGATAAAAGACATTGAGAATATTTTGAAAATTGTTTTAAGCTAATTTTAGTATTAAATTACAAAGGAGCATATAATGGAAATAATTAGAAAAGATATCAATGAGGAATGCGCATATTCTGGATATGTAGAAGCTGGAGACTTAGTTTTTTTATCGTTCTGTGCTGGAAATGTTGGAAAAACTATAGAAGAACAAGTTCATGGTGCGCTTGATAATATGGAAAGTAGATTAAAAGAAATAAACTTGGATTTAGGTAGTGTGGTTAAGGTTGATATTTTATTACGAGATGCTTGGAATATTCCAATAATGGAAAAAGTATTTAAGATCAGATTTCATGATAAATATCCTGCCCGTAAGACTATACAAACCAATTTTGCACACATTGGTGGACCAAATGGACTAGAAGTACAAATTGATGCTATAGCCTATAAAAATAATGTATAAAAGAGGTGTCGAACAGCTGCTTTAACTTGACAATACATTCGGGTAGGAAATCCAAGTCATGCAAAGGTAGGACAGACACCGCTATACCACTTAAAAATATAGCTTATTATTTTCTGAGGTTTATATGTGTACAAGTTTTATCAGTAGTAAAAACAATGTAATAATCGGAATGAATTTTGATAATAATGGAATGGCTTATTTTATTGATACTAAAATTCATAACTGGTTTGTTGTTACTGTTGATGGAGGAAGGGTGACTGTCTGGAGTCCATATAAAGAATCCGCTTACTATTGACTAATGAATCATTAATTGATATGCAAAAAAATGGAAATCAGTCCAAATGCAACAGATATAATGCTGTGAATAATGGATTCAATAGCATAATTGATCTAAATCAAACAAATGCATTTGAAATACTGCAAAACGCACTTCAAACAGACGGTGAATGGAAAACAGAATTATCAATAGTATTTTCAAAGAAAGAAGGTAAAGTATATTACTGCTTAAAAGGCGATATTAATAAACTATGTGAATATACTTTTCCAGATTAATATATTAACAAGGAATAATAATGATTGCTGTTACTAAGGATTGGAATCTTAAGCAGAAAATGTTATCAGAATTACTCAAAAAACAAGATACATTTTTTGATGCAATGGATCTTTGCAAATTAATGCATAATGAGTTACATGATATTAATCAAAATAATGAAAAGAATATATATCAAGAATTATTAAATGGGTTAACATCAAAAAATGTAGTTTTCCGTCCAAATAATCATTTTAGTTCTATAGCTTGGAATATATGGCATATAACAAGAATAGAGGATGCTATATCAAATATACTTATTGCAAATACACAACAAGTATTAACAAAAGAATGGATGGAAAGAATTAATACAAGTATATCTGATACTGGAAATGCTTTTACTATAAGTGATGTTGATAAGTTTAATCAACGAATTGATACAAACGAACTTTTTTTATACAGAAAAGAAGTAGGTATGAAAACACAAAGAGTATTAGCTGCTATTACTGAAGCTGACAGAAAACGTAAACCATCAGAAGAACAGCTGAACCGAATAATCGATGAAAAGGTATTAACCAATGAAAAAGATTCTATATGGTTATTAGAATTCTGGGGGAGTAAAACAGTTTCTGGTATGTTATTAATGCCAATTACACGTCATCAAATTGTTCACATAAACGACTGTTTTAGGCTTAAAAAAATGAGTCAAAAAAAATAGGGCTAGCGGCTACTTCAATCTGATTCCGCTATTGTCACTTTTTTTAGCTAGTCACGGCTGTAGGCCTCTGTAAAAATCTCATCATATATTCGTTTCAAGTTAAGTAATCATTGTATGAATGGTTATTTCTTAGAATTCAGGAGGTTTGGAATTGAAATTATTTGAATATTTTCAATATATATTTTTTTTTATTTTGCTAGTAGTAATTATTTTAATAGATATTTCTGTAATTGTCTTTATTATTGCGTATTTTTTTGATGTACCTTTTGCGATTGAGTTTAATTCATATTTAACTGAGTACCGTGGTACAATAAGGGGAGTTTCATATTCATACGGAGCATTTTTAATATCAGTATTACTAATTCAAATACCTATTCTTCCACGTTTAGTCAAGAAATTAAAAGAAATAAAATTATAAGTAATAATTGAAATTAAGAATAGAAATTTAAAGTTGATAATGCTTATTATTTCGAGTATAATTAGTATTGTTTTCCAGAATAATGTTTATTCTCGATTTAGACAACATTGAGGTTGCATCATATTGATTGACATAGTGCCTTCGGTATGCGAGGAAAAAGAATGAGTATAGTAAATAAAATAATTAATCCAGTTTTTATTGGTCATGGTTCTCCCATGAATGCAATAGCACAAAATCGCTATTCTCAATTTCTTCGTCTATATGCACAATCAATTGCAAAGCCAAAGGCAATTGTTGTCATATCTGCTCATTGGCAAACAAAAGGTACCTTTATAACTGGAAATAATGCACCGCCTCAAATATACGATTTCTATGGATTTCCTCAAGAGTTATACAAAGTAAAATATGCACCAATAGGCTCAAAAACTACTGCACAATTAATAAGTTCAAATATACAAGAAATTGAAATTGATTTACACAGAGGTATTGATCATGCTGGTTGGGCTGTTGTTAAGCATATGTTTCCTAATGGAGATATACCGTTATTGCAATTAAGTCTGGATAAATCTAAAACACCCCGAGAACACTATCAATTAGGAAAAAAACTTAAAACAATGCTAGATACTGATATTCTTTTTATTGGTAGTGGTAATATTATTCATAACTTAGGTGATATTACTTTCGATGAAGATGCAGAACCGTTTACCTGGGCACAAGAAGCTGATAATTGGATTAAAAGCACAATTAGTAATAATCAAATAAACCAATTAATTGATTATGATCAATTTTTTCCTAATTATAAAAGATCAATACCAACGAATGAACATTACTTGCCGTTCCTGTATATTTTGGGAATGCATGATGAAAGTACCAAGATAAGAACTATTTATGATGAAATACAAAATGGAAGTATCTCAATGAGAAGTATAGAAATTACAATGTAAGTCCGGCACTAACTTCTAGATAAAATGCTTTCGTGTATGAGGAATAGAGGGGTCTATGTGAGAGTACAAATAGCAATTGATAATTATGATGATCTTTTCTCTGATTTTGATATACGAGAATATAAAGTCAGGTATATATCGTCAGATTTTTTAAATGAATTAAGAATGCGCACTAATAAAATTCTTAGTAATAAAGGAATTGAGATATGCTTATGTCTTCCTAAGGAAGAAAGAAATGATGAACATGAAAAAATTATTGCGAAAAGACTTAAAGGCTTTTTTCAAATTAGACATGAGAGGAACCTTAATAAAAAAATTAATATCTTATTAAGGGCAATAGTTTTTGAAATTATTGGAATCCTTTTTTTATTTATTGCCCTTTTTTTCTCAAAATACACTTTTGAGTATTTTAAAGAGTTTATGCTAATACCATCTTGGTTTTTTGTATGGAATGGTTTAGAAAAATATTTTGATCATAGGAAAATAGTGTATAAAAATATTTCGTATTACTCTATGATACGTAAGTCACAGATAAAATTTGAAAGCATAAATTAACCCTTAGAACGATTAAGCAACAATTCTAATGTGAACTAGGTGCTCAATAATTTTTATTTTACGTTTTCAGTGTGTGAGGAGGTTTAATTGAAATTACTTGGTATTGGAAGAACTGCAGAGGTTTATGAAATTGATGAAAATAAAGTTTTGAAACTTTTTTATGATTATATGCCTTATGAATTGGTACAAAAAGAATACGAAATAAGCTTATTACTTTCTCAAAAAATTATGAATATGCCAAAAGTTTTTGAGCTTACTACTAATGATAATCGTCATGGAATTGTATATCAAAGGATTGATGGTTCTCATATGGGTTCTTTTATGCAGCAAAAACCTAATAAAATACCAGAAGTAATTAAGGAGTTTTCTCTTTTACATAAAGAAATTAATGAAACATTTATTAATAATACCGAATTAGAAATTGACAATACTAATGATATAGTTTTGAGAATTCAAAAAAGTACTATGTTAAGTGAAGATGATAAAGAAGTTATAAAACAGTACTTATTAGCTACTGATCAAAAACAGTTATGTCATGGTGATTTTCATCCTGAAAATGTTTTGATTGATTCGAATATGAAACTATGGGCCATAGACTGGTTAACTATAGTAGTCTGCAATAAAATGTATGATGCAGCAAGAACGTATTACTTGTTGCGTTATGGGCAATCTCCAGAGAAAAAGACCCTCTTTATAAAATTACTTGAGAAAAATGTGTGTCTATACTTATCTAATGTTTATTATAGAATATGTATTACAACTTTACCGGAAAAAGAATTATTTCGTTGCTATTTTTTTATCATAGTAATACTAAGATTTAATGATGGAATACATGAAGAAAGTAAAAAACTGCATAAACTCATAAAGCATACTAAAAAGCGAGCTTTGAAGATGATGAATACTTATTTGAAAAATAATTCTATTTAATATTTGAGTAAGCTCTTCGTACTTTTTTTTGTTTATACGGTGCTATTTATCTTCATTATATGTGTTATATCTTTATAGACATATATAAAGAGGATAATTATGAAAAAAGTATTTATTATACTATTGCTTCTTTTGGTTTTTACAATTTCAGTTCAAGCTGAAGATGATGACAGAATCTTTTCAATTAACTATGGTATAGAGACCGATTTATTTTCATGGAGAATAGGTGAGTTGTTTGAAAATATTTTTATAAGCGCCTGGATTGGAATTCCTCATTGGAAATTCGCCGTAGGCGCCGGTGCTATACAAATTAATTCAGGACACTTGCCTGAGTATGTTCAATCATATATTGCATATCCTGTCCAAATTCAAGCTGATTGGTTTTTTAATAAGGATCTTAAGGGGTTTTGGTTTGGTCCGTCACTGCTTGGTGAATTTGCAGATCTTGTGAGTACAGAAAGTTATAAAAGTAAAGTTTTTTTTTAAGCGGAGGTTTTACCACCGGGTATCTTTTTAAGGCAGGGCATGTATACTTCGGACCTTCTGTATCTGTACACTTTACTATGGGAAAGCCTGTATTAACAGTTAATGAAGGAAATACATACCCGCTTCCGCCCTGGAGTTTTGAAACAGGTTTCAGGTTCGGGTATCAGTTTTAATAAAAGTAAATAGCTGTTTTATCATAACCTTATCAGCCTTATTCCAGCCTTTTTACTAGTGTTTTTACTGTTCTCAGTCTTTTTAATTTACTAAGGGTAGTTAGGTATGCTCTGTGTGTTAATCCGTATCCTTTTACTCGGGATTCGTTAATTATTGCACCATACAAATCTGCTGCAGCATAGAGTATGAACCTGCTATCATTATCATACAAGCGGATAACTGATAAACCGCTTTGGTATTTTTTTTCTGCAATTGAAGCATAATATTCCCATAGATCGATGAATTGCTCACTTGGTCCGTTTTTTATACACTGCTCTAAATCCACGCCGTATTCCAATAATTTTTCTTTTGGTAGATATATACGGCCTTCCTTAAAATCTTCTCCTACGTCGCGCAGAATATTCGTAATTTGCATTGCAGTCCCAATGTCGCAAGCACTTTGGTGTAAGATATCTTTGTTAGTAACAGCGAGAATTGGAAGAAGCATATCGCCGACACTGCCTGCAACATTGTAGCAGTAATCAAAAAAATCTTGTTCTGTTTCAATACTTTTTTGTTCAGCATCAGCATACTGACCTTTAAACATTGCTTTTACGGCATGTACATCTATAGGAAATATTTTCTCTACTTCTTCCATACACCGATATATAGGATCTTCTATAGTTTGTCCTTGTAAAAATACATCCAGCTTTTTTTCTTCTTCTTTTAGAATAGAGGTATCGTGCTGCAGGTCGCCTATATTATCGAGCCGGCGGTTGAGTGCATAATACACCCAGACCGCTTCTTTTTTGGGGGATGGAAGTTTGTTAAAGGCCATGTAGAATGTTTTAGAGTTTTCCTTCATGACCTTTCGGCAGTATTCAAAATCGGCCTTATTTTTTTTGGTTATCATCTTTTAATATTTCCCGAACAACAACTTCTGCACTGGTTAAGACTATGGGAACCCCGGCTCCAGGATGATTGCTTGCTCCCGCAAAATAGAGGTTTTGTACTGTTTTTAATGCTGCCTGCGGACGGAAAGCATTGCTTTGTTTTAAGCTTGGACGAAGTCCGAAAGCTGCACCAAACTGTGCATTAAAACGTCGTGTTAAGTCGAATGGTGTTACAACAGTTTCACTTACTATATCCTTTTCTATGTCTTTTAGTGCATCTATGCGGTTAAGAGCTTTAAGCACTTGCGTTCTTACCTTCAATTGGAAAGCAGGATCATCCCAATTGGTTTTATCTGTCTTTGTCTCAGAAACAGGAACCAATACATAAATTCCGTCCTTACCTTTTGGAGCCATGCCTGCATCAACGGTACTTGGTGCATATACATAAATCGACGGCTCGCCGGGGAACCGGCCTTCGAAAATATCTGCAATATTCTGATCAAAGTCTTTTGAAAAAATAATATTGTGCATCTGTATCTTACCCTTGAGGTTACGATTAAGGCCGAGGTAGAGAAGATAACCGGAGCACGAATAATCCATGGAATCAATTTTTTTGTTTGTGTATTTGCCTTTTGATTTTACGTCGTCAATAAGATTTTTCATTGCATAGGGAAAATCTGATGTATTTAGAACTATGTCAAAATTCATATCTTTGCCGCCGACACGAACGCCGTGGGCTTTTCCATCTGTTATAAGAATTTTTTCTACGGGAGATGATGTTTTTACGTTAACTCCTTCTTCCTTGCAGAGTTTAATCATAGCCTCTGCCATCGTTCTCATTCCGCCTTTCATATACCAGACGCCGTAAAGCATTTCTATCATTGGAATCATGGAATACAGTGATGGTCCCTGATACGGTGAAATTCCAATATAGAGTGTCTGAAAGGCGAGCATTTTTTTTATTTTGTCGTTTTTTACAAATTGACCGATCATGTGGTCTGCACTGTCAAATGTTTTTAGCTGCATAGCCTTTACTAATGTTTTAGGGTTAAAAAAGTCTGTCGGTTTTCTAAAGCTTCTTACAATAAAATGATCACGTGCAAGAAGGTACCGTGTATAAATAGTACTTAAATATTTAAAAAAACCGTCTGCGCTGTCTTTTTCAATGGAATCTAAAAGATTATGAAGAAGCGTTAAGTCTGAGGGAACTGATATTGTTTTATCAGGATAATGAAGATCATAGAGCGTGGTAAGCTGTTCCATTGGAATGTAGTCATCCGGATTTTTACCGCAATCAAGAAAAACTTGTTTATAGATTTCGGGCATCATGACAATGGTCGGACCAAGATCAAATTTGTAGCCGTCCTTTTCAATTCTATTCATTCTGCCGCCGGCAAGTTCTTCCTTTTCAAAGACTGTAACCTCATAACCCTGATGCTGCAGACGCGCTGCACTTGCTAAACCCGAAACACCCCCGCCTATAACTGCAATAGACTTCATAACTCCTCCTGAAAATAATTGATGAGGCACAGGTTTTCTGTTTGAAAGAAATTGCCTATGTTTAGTTTACAATGTATACTTACGTAATTATGTCGGATAAATCATTTTTTTGCAATCAGAATAT
>CAZLNE010000083.1:0-485 GCA_964560975.1 uncultured Treponema sp.
CCTATACTCAGAGGGGTTTCATAGGGGTACGCAGCAAAGCTGCGTTAGGAAACTACGCGTCGCAAAAGTTGGTTTCTCTCCCCTTATTTACCATTTCCTTTCCGGATGCGGACATGCGTTTATGTTCTTTAGGGCAAAAATATGTACGATAGCACCGTTCATTAAACAGGTGTAGCGGGGCATAAAAGAAGAGCACCCGGCACAACGTGTAAGGCGCTCTTCGTAGATTTCTTTGGAAGCTTGTTCAGAGGGACTCAGTTTAGTTTGAAGCGCGAGCGACTGAACAAGTTCGTCATTAAGGGGTGCAATGGAGCATCCTTTGCAGAATACTCCAGTACTGGTATCTATCATTTAACTTCAAGTATGGTAACAGAGCGCGCAGGAAGCGTGACAGAAATTTTAGTTCCCTCACTTGAGAAGTTTGTAAAGTTCACTGGAACAATGTTATTCGGATTATCGAAGGTGTTGTGCTGGTCAAGCGAGTT
>CAZLNE010000083.1:498-9701 GCA_964560975.1 uncultured Treponema sp.
ACATCAATAAGTATTTTTTGCTCGTCTGCCGGGTTAAGGTTTACAAGACTAATATGCAGAACACCGTCTGTATCTTTTGAAGCAGAAGCATCAACAGAAGGAAGTGTGTATTTGTCCCGAGTCCAGTGTTCTGACTCAACGCTTATAGGAAGCGCTTGTGCATTGTGATGAGGTGTAAACATTTCAAAGACATGATAGGTCGGAGTCTTAACCATCTTATTGCCTTCGGTTAGGATTACTGCTTGAAGAACGTTTACAGTCTGGGCTATGTTTGCCATTTTTACACGGTCAGTATGTTTGTGAAAAATATGAAAATGAAGAGCTGCAACAAGAGCATCGCAAATAGTATTTTGCTGATACAAGAATCCTGGATTTGTTCCTGGTTCTGTTTTAAACCAGGTTCCCCATTCATCGACAATAATATGAACACGTTTTTCAGGATCATACATATCCATGATGGTGCTGTGTGCAGTTATCAGTCTGTCCATCTCGACAGCCTTAGTGAGTATGATTGCCCAGGTTCGTTCGGTGAGACCGGTTGCACTCAGCTTGTTATCCCAGGTGCCGTCTTCGGAGTACCATGTGTAGTTGTGCATTGAAAGTCCGTCAAAGAACTTGCAGGCCTGCTTCATAAGGACATCTGTCCAGTTCATGTCATGCCCGCTCGTTCCGCATGCAATTTTAAAGACCTTGTTATCTCCGTAGTTTCGTACATAGGTTTGATACTGCTTATACAAATCTGCATAGTATTCTGGTCTCATGTTGCCGCCGCAGCCCCAGTTTTCGTTTCCTACTCCAAAATACTTCATCTTCCAGGGTTTTTCGCTGCCGTTTTCCTTTCTCTCTCTGCTCATGGGAGAGTCGCCGTCAAAGGTCATATATTCAACCCATTCGGACATTTCGCGTACGGTTCCTGAACCTACGTTGCCGTTAATATAAGGCTCGGCACCGAGCAGTTCACAATACCGCATAAATTCGTGAGTACCGAAGTGGTTGTTCTCAACAACTCCGCCCCAGTGTGTGTTAATCATAGAAGGCCGCTTTTCATAGGGGCCAATACCGTCTTTCCAGTGGTACTCGTCGGCAAAGCATCCGCCCGGCCAGCGTAAAACAGGTACCCTAATTCTCTGCAGTGCTTCGAGTACATCCTGTCGGTATCCTTCAATATGCGGAATTTTTGAGTCTTGTCCTACCCAGATGCCCCCGTATATACAACGGCCCAAATGCTCAGAAAAATGCCCGTAAATATTTTTATTAATAAGTGTTCCCTTACTATCTGCTGAAACTATAACAGTATTCATCTTTACCTCGTAATTGTCGTGTTTAAAGAAGTATATCATTAGACATGATTTAATACAATAAAAAAGTGATATATATCAATATCAGTTGATACTCTTTTTTCTTTTATATCAGTGTGCATTCGAAAATAAGTGCAGTCTTACTAAAATTGTGTTACTATTGAGTAATGGATTTGAATAATATTGATAAGATTTTGGACTCTTCAACGCTTCCCTGGTGGGAATGGGACGTGTCTCATAATAAGGTTCGTTTCAATTCTCTTAAGGTTACAGTTTTAGGTTATTCCATGAACGATTTTATAGACTGCGGGTACGAGTGTTTTACCGGCCTTCTGCATCCGGAAGATTATAAGCGAACGATGAATGCCATGATGGATGTGCTGTATAAGGGTAAGGATTTGTATCAGGTTGATTACAGGATTCGTGCTGCAGACGGTAACTATCATTGGTTTATTGACCGCGGGTTTGTCATGAATAGGGACGAATCTGGAAAGCCTCTGTTAATAAGAGGGCTTGTACTCAATGCAGGGCTTGAACATGACAAAGAAAGCGTTGAAAATATTTTATCATTTATTTCGCTTCCAAGTGAACAGCGGGAGGTCGCCATAATTTGTGCTAATTGTCTTAAGCTTTACACTGAAAATGGTTCGTGGGAATTTTTAACCGAAGATACTATCAAGCTTTTGGCAGTTAAGTGTTCTCATTCTGTGTGTCCGTCCTGTGTTAGAAAGTTGTATCCAGAGTTTGCGGATGATATTTTAAATAAGCATAAAGGAGGTTATTGATGGCAGAACTCGAATCTGTTGGTGATGAGATGGCGACGATGAGCTCTCTCGTTAACGACTTTAGACGGCTTGGTCTTAAAAACGGTATGCATGTTGTTGTTCATTCTTCCCTTCGTTCTATAGGCTGGGTATGCGGCGGGGCAGTAAGTGTAATTCTCGCGCTCGAGGAAGTTCTTGGACCGGAAGGAACCCTCATTATGCCCTCTCACTCGTATGATATCTCTGATCCTTCACAATGGATTAATCCTCCTGTTCCTTCTAATTGGATAGAACGCATCCGAAGTGAGATGCCTCTTTTTTATAAAGATCTTACGCCCACTACTGCTATGGGAAAAATTGCAGAGACGTTTAGAAATCAGGATGGTGTGGTGAGAAGCAGTCATCCTTCTTCATCTTTTTGTGCCTGGGGCAAGCATAAGGATTACATTGTTCAGGACACTAAGCTGGATTTTTCTCAAAATGAACAGAGTCCTCTCGGGAGGCTCTACGAGCTCGGCGGAAACATTTTGCTCATAGGTGTGACTCACGAAAAAAACACATCGCTTCATCTGGCTGAATATAAGGCTTCTTACAAGGGGAAAAAGATTGTCCATGACAACGGGTATCCGGTACTTGAAAATGGACAGCGTGTGTGGAGGACTGCAGCCGATATTGCCTATTATTCTGACGATTTTCCTCAAATTGGCTACGACTATGAGCTTACAGGCAAGATCAAAAAAGGATACGCAGGTAAGTCTTTATGCCGTTTAATGCATCAGAATGATTTTGTAGATTTTGCGGTCTCATGGATGGAAAAAAACCGTACTTAGGTTTGTGTTTTACACTATATCTTTTTTTGTCATTCTATTGACGAGAATGATTGTTTTACGTTAAACTAATTGCCATGAAAACAATTACAAACAAAGTTCTTATCCGTAAATTAACGGTAACCGGCGCTTTAGGCGCCTTAACAGTTGTATTAAGCGTAACTCATTTAGGCTTAATTCCCTTTGTTTCCGGTGCAGCAATAACCATTTTACAAATTCCGGTTATTATAGCTGTGCTGATGGAAGGTCTTGCGGTAGGTTTAGGTGTTGGTGCAATTTTTGGTATTTCATCTCTTATTCAGGCTGCAGTTAATCCAACCGGTGTTTTAGATCCTTTTTTTATTAATCCGCTCGTGTCTGTAGTTCCTCGTATGCTCATTGCTGTTGTTACCTTTCTTGTTTTTAAAGGATTACAGTCCTTAAATCAAAAAAATAAACCGGTGATAAAGACCGTTTTTGCAGGAATTGCAGCGTTTTTCGGCTCTATGGCAAATACTGTATTTGTTATTGGTTCTTTATATCTTGTGTATGCAAAAGATATTTTAGAGCTGGCAGGCGGAAACGGATATTTTGCCTTTATGCTCATTCTTCTTCCACAGGCTTTACTGGAAGCGGCCGCATCTGTTATACTTTGTGTCGCGGTTATTGCTGTCAAAGAAACTGCAGTCCGTAAAAAATCAAAGCTTTCTGATGAAGCTGGGGTGGTTAATAAAAAAGAATGAAGGTAATAATAATCGGTGCCGGATTTAGCGGGATACAGCTCGCAAAACGTCTTGTTTCCGAGCGCTACGATGTAGTTCTTATTGATAAAAATGAGGAAACTGTTCGTCATGCTTCCAACCGGCTTGATTGTATGGTGGTGCAGGCTAACGGCAATAGTCTTATAACACTTGAAGAAGCAGGCATTGCCAAGGCCGATGCACTTGTAGCCCTTACAGAGTCCGACGAACTTAATATGATAACCTGCTCCCTTGCAGATTCTGTGTATCCGGATTGTATAAAGATAGCGCGTGTTCGCAACTATGAATATTATAAAGATGTTGAACATATAGATTTCCAAAACAGGCGTCCCCTTTATGGTATTAATTTCATGGTTCATCCTGATGTTGAGGCGGCAGAAGCCATTTTTAATGCTGTGGACCATGGGGCCGTTTCCGACGTTATTGAGTTTGAAGGCAGCGATTTTGAAGTTACCAATGTTGTCATTGAAAAAGGCAGCGCTCTTGATAAAACCTGTATTCAAAATATACGTACTCTTACCGACAAACCTTTATTAGCAGCCTATGTGGAACACGATAATGAACCTTTTATGCCAATGGGAAGTACCATACTGCAGGCAGGCGACAGGGTCGGTTTTTTAACTAAAAAAGAACATGTCGATACCATCCTGGAACTGTGCGGTTCGGAAAAGAGGGCGATTAAAAAAATTGCAGTTCTTGGGGCCGGGCGCATTGGTACTCTTATTGCTGAACGTTTTATTAAAAGCGAAAAGAAAACACTTTTGTCTCGGCTCTTAGGTGCGCATAAAAAACCTTCACAGGAATTTGTTATTATAGATAAGGATGAAAACCTGGCGCGCGAAGCGGCCGAACGGTTCCCCGAAGCTAATGTCTTCCGTGCTGATATTACAGATGAGGGCTTTGTAGAGGAAGAGGATTTAAAAAATTTCGATTTAGTTATTACAGCAACCCATAATCATGAATTAAACATTGTTACTTCTGCGTACTTAAAATCGTTTGGACATGCGAGAACGGTATGTTTGGTAACAAACGGAAGTTATGCAGAAATTGCACGGAATATTGGTATTGATGTTGCCATTCCCATTAAGGATGTTGTAATCGATGCTATTTTAAGCCATCTTCGCGGTAAAAACGTTACCCGCATTTATACGGTATCTGAAGGCGAGCTTGAAATTATTGAGGTAAAAATTTTAGAGAATTCAAAATACATTGGACAAGCATTAAAAGATATAGCCCAGCCTGGTGTATTTCTGGTTCTTCTTGTTAAAAATGCAGTTTCTGAGCAATACTTTATTCCAACAGGAAATACAGAGCTTGCTTTAGGTGACACGCTGGTAATTATTTCAAAAACAGAAAAAAGCCGGTCTGTCATGGAAAACTTCGGGGCTTCGTAATGGCAATACCTTTTATTCGAATTATCAGCCTTTTATTAGCAATAGTAGCCACAACCATGCTTTTCCCTGCCGGAATTGCACTCTACTGCGGGGAAGGATCAGCGTTTACTGGTTTCCTGTATCCAATTATTGTAAGCTGGGTTTTAGGACTTGTGATGTTGTTCCTTGGACGGGGAAAGCGGTTAAAGCTTTCTACGAGGAGCGGCTTCGCAGTTGTTGCATGCGCTTGGATTTTTGCAAGTGTTTTAGGAGCCCTTCCTCTGTACATTTCCGGCTGTATTCCTTCTTTTACGAATGCTTTTTTCGAGAGTGTATCAGGCTTTACTACTACAGGTGCAACTATTTTAGCTTCTGTAGAAGACCTTCCTGTTTCTATGAATGTATGGCGCTGTCAGATGCACTGGCTCGGCGGTATGGGAATTGTTGCCTTAACTGTCGCTCTTATGCCTCTTCTCGGGGTAGGAGGTTTTCAGCTCATTAAAGCCGAGACTACCGGACCCGAAAAAGGAAAATTTACTCCGAAGATTACTGTTACCGCAAAAATTCTATGGTTCATCTATTTCGGTTTTACTATTGTGCAAACAATCCTTCTAATGATTGCCGGAATGAATTTTACAGATGCTGTTTCTCACACTTTTGCGACACTTGGTACCGGCGGGTTTTCTACACGGAATGCTAGTGTGGGTTCTTTTAATTCGGCTGCTGTGGATTGGATCTGTACCATATTTATGCTTCTTGCCGGTGTTAACTTTTCTCTTTACTATCGTTTACTTCAAAGAAAAGGGAAAGAGGTTTTTGAAAATACTGAATTAAAGGCATACCTTTTAATAGTTGTAATATCAGTACTAATAATTGCATTTTCAATTTTACCGCAATATGGAGACTTTTTTACATCTCTACGGTATTCAGCTTTTCAGGTTGCATCTATTATAACAACAACAGGTTTTGCTACTGCAGATTTTGCTCAATGGGCTCCTGTTGCACAGATTGTCCTTTTTTTCCTTATGTTTATAGGCGGATGTTCAGGTTCCACTGGAGGCAGCATTAAGGTTATCCGCTGGGTCGTATTGGGAAAGCAAATGATGAACGAAATACGAAGAATGCTTCATCCGCATGGTGTGTTTAGTATTAGACTGAATGGAAGGGCCGGAAGAAAGGATCTTGTATACAGTGTTTCAGCTTTTATTTTTTTGTATTTTATACTTGTTTTAATTACTACTTTTGTTGCAGCTTTTGACGGAGCCGATATTATAACATCTTTTACAGCCAGTCTTGCAATGGTAGGAAACATTGGTCCTGGATTCGGCAAGGTAGGGCCTGTCGAAAACTATGGATTTTTCTCTCCGTTTACAAAATGGTGGTTTTCTTTTGCTATGGTTGCAGGCCGTCTTGAGCTTTATACAATGCTTGTCTTTTTTATGCCTGCCTACTGGAAAAAATAAGCGCCCCTTTAATGGAGCGCTTATCGGTTTGAAGTTTTATTTTATTGCTTTCGTTTGCCATCTCTTACTTTTCCAGCGCAACAGCATGACAAAACCGCGAAGCGTTTCATCTGTTCCTATTGAAAGCCAGATACCTACCATACCGAGTCCTAGTTTAAGTCCTAAGACGTAGCTCCCGAGCACCATGAAAAACCACATGGAAAATATTCCGTAGTATACTGGAAATTTTACGTCTCCAGCACCTTTCAGTCCTCCAATGGATATAAGGTTCAATGAGCGGCCGAACTCAAGATAAATAGAAAAGATTAGAAGTGTTGCAACTGTTGAAGCGATTGCAATATCCTTCGTAAAAATGGAGATGATGGGAGTTTTTACAAGGTTTAACAGTAAAATTAAAACGACAGAGCAGGCGGTTCCAATAGCCTGGTACTTATACAAGGCATGATACGCCTTATCGGGCTGTTTTGCACCGACAAGATATCCGGTTTTAATTTGTACAGCGTTTCCTATTGCCATAGCAAAGACGAAAACAAAGCGGACAATGGTCTGCACGTATACTTGTGAAGACATAGCAGCAGTTCCAAGAGTTGTTATCATTGCCATAATTACAATCTGGGCAACATTGTACGAAAGGTTTTCACCAGCTGTCGGAACACCAATAGAAAGTACTGTTTTGTAAATTTTTAAAGGTACTTGAGATAAGCCCTTGAGAGAAAAATACACATCCGGTTTCTTCTTGATGACAATAGCAAATAAGATACAGGCAACAAGCTGAGAAACAACAGAGGAAACAGCGACACCTGGAACACCGAATGTCGGGATTCCAAAAGGAGAGTACAAGGCAATAGAATTTCCAATTACATTAACGATGTTTGCGGTGATTGAAATATACATTGCCTCTTTGGTATAACCGTACGCTCTTAGTATAGCTCCCTGAAGCATGTTAAAAGCTATAAAAAGAGAGCCGAATCCGCCTAAGATGACAAGGTACTCATAGGCATGCTGCCGTACCTTGTCTTCAAGTGTGTATGTGCTAAGGAAGGGTTTTGCACCAAAAATTACTACCAGTGTCATAACGGCTGCAATAATGACAATCATTAATGTGCTTGCCTGCGCAACTTGTTTAAGCTCTTTTTCTCTGTTTGCGCCTAAATATTGTGCAAGGACGATGGTGACACCAATGCAGATGACATTAAAGAGAATTTGAATAAAAAAAACAAATTGTGCTGTCATGCCGACTGCGGCTACCGCTTGCTGTGAGTATGAGCTAAGCATAACAGTATCTACACTGGATACGAGCATCCTGAATAGAGATTCAAAAAAAATAGGCACTGTAAGAGAGAGCATGGGTAAGGACCCGCGGTCTATCTTTCTAATTGGCGGATTTAGTGTTTTGCTTTGCATATTACTATTGTATATTTTATTACTTTTAAAATCTATCTGCATAAATAAGGAAGGAAAACCTGAGATTATATTTTTTTTATGTACAAGGATTGTAAAAAGGGTTGTTATCCATTATCATTGGAAAAAACGGAGGCTCTATGCTGAATAGTATATTATCATTTTTTGGTGAGGGGGTTGCTGCAATAGGCTGGGAGCAGATTCTTATGTACGCTATTGGTATAGCGCTCATTTGGGTTTCTATTGCGAAGGATTATGAACCCATGCTGCTGCTGCCCATTGGTTTTGGTGCGATTCTTGTAAACCTTCCTCTCGAGGTTGTCTGGCAGCATGACGGTGCAGCTGGTGCTATAAAAATTCTTTTTGATGCTGGTATTCTTACAGAGTTGTTCCCCCTCCTTATCTTTATTGGAGTAGGCGCAATGATAGACTTTGGTCCTCTTTTTCAGCGTCCTTGGCTCATGCTTTTTGGAGCGGCAGCTCATCTTGGAATTTTTATTACAATATCACTTGCAGTTGCTCTGGGTTTCAGTTTGGAAGAGGCAGCTTGTATTGGTGTAATAGGGGCTGCAGATGGTCCTACAACGATTTTCATTACCACGAAACTTGCGAAGGATCTGCTCGGGCCTATAATGGTTGTCGCGTATTCGTACATGTCTTTGGTTCCTATTATTCAGCCTCCTGTTATTAAGGCTTTAACATCAAAGAAAGAACGTTTAATTAGAATGCAGGCTGTAGACCATAAGATACCGCGCTCTATTTTTATTATTTTCCCGATTGCTGTAACCGTAATTTGCAGCCTTCTTGTTCCGATTGCCGCTCCTCTCATTGGTTTCTTAATGTTTGGAAACCTCGTTCGCGAGTCGGGCGTTCTTGCAAAACTTTCTAACACTGCACAAAACGAATTATCAAATATTGTAACCCTGCTTTTAGGAATTTCAGTCGGCGGCTCAATGCGTGCAGAAAGCTTCCTTCGCCCGGAAACCTTACTCATTATGGCGCTCGGACTTTTTGCCTTTATTTTTAACACAGCAGGCGGTGTCCTTTTTGCAAAGTTTATTAACTTATTCTTGAAAAAGAAAATTAACCCCATGCTTGGAGCTTGCGGAATATCAGCATTTCCAATGTCGAGCCGTGTAATTCAGAAAATGGCGCTTAAAGATGATCCGACAAATATCATCCTTATGCATGCTGTTAGTGCAAACGTTTCGGGTCAGCTTGGTTCAGTTGTAGCAGGCGGTCTTGTTCTCGCACTCATCCCAATCTTAATCGGAGGCTGATATGGATATTATTGCATTAGAAAAAAGCTTTATTCTCCTTGGTATAGGAATGGCAGT
>CAZLNE010000084.1:0-1416 GCA_964560975.1 uncultured Treponema sp.
GAAACAAGCTGCTCAACCTTAGAGGAGGAGAACAATTTTTTTGCAGCCTCTGTATCTGCTTGGGCGAGGTCGCTTTTTGTAAAGACTATAATTGCAGGGACAGAGCTCGAAGAACGGGAGATGAGCTGTTCGAGGTAGACAACATCGTCCTGTGTAAGCGGGTGAGTAGAATCTAAAAGATAGAGAATAATATCTGCATCTTTACTAAGGTCGTAGGTCATTTCTACGCCGCGTTTTTCTACAAGATCCTGGGTTTCGCGAAGGCCTGCCGTATCAAAGAGGCGCGCAGGTACACCATCAAAGGAGACCCAGCTTTCTATCCAGTCGCGGGTGGTGCCGTGAACCTCAGATACTATAGCGCGTTCTTCTTTTAAAAGGGCATTAAAAAGACTCGATTTTCCAGCATTGGTTTTACCGCATAAGATAACGCGGGCGCCTTCCTGGTAGAGCTTTTCGCACTTCCATGAAGATGCAAGTTTTTTTAGTTTTTCTATTGTAGAAATAAGTTCCGTTGTGTCGAACGCGTCAGAAATAGTTTCTTCATCTTCGGGGTATTCAATTTCTACCTCGATGCTGCTGAGCGTATGGATAAGTTCGTGCTTAATTGCGTTTAGCTGTTCTTCGAGATTGCCGGAAAGTCTTCCTGCCGCGCGGCTTCTGCTTTCGCTTGTTTTTGATTCTATTATTTCGCGTATAGCCTCTGCTCTTGTGAGGTCTGTTTTACCGTGTAAGAAAGAACGGAAACTGAATTCGCCGCGCTCTGCCTGCCGGAATCCTGAGCGCAGGAGAAGATTATAGACAGAAAGAACAGGAGAGGTTCCGCCATGGCAAAATATTTCTACCATATTCTCTCCGGTAAAACTTTTTGGACCCTTGTAAACCGCAAGTATTACTTCATCGAGTCTATCTGTACCGTCGGTTATCCAACCGTAGACAGTAGTGTTCCCTTCTGCGTTAAGGAGGGCTTTTGGGCGTGAGAAGACAGAGGAGACTAGCTCAATAGATGTTTTGCCTGATGTTCGAATTACTGCAAGAGCACTGGGCGCTAAGGCTGTAGCAATAGCAGCAATTGGTTCATCGGGAAGATACTTTGTGCTCATTCTTCTCTTACTCCCCCGCCGCTTTTTGCTAATTTTAAAGTGATAAACAGTTTAGGAAGAAGAAAAGACGCCGCAAATCCTACGCTACAATAGCGTAAAAATCTAAATGCCTGATACTGTGCAGATTCTTCTCCCGGCAGGACAAGTTTTAATCCAAAGTAAAGCAGTGCAATAATCGTAATACCAAGAAAGAACCGGAGTACTTTTTGAATTATGGTGCCGCTTTTTGCATCGAAGCCGTACTGTTCAATAGTAAGTATGTAGCCGAAGCAAAAACCGAAAAAGGCTGCCTGCATTGAAGTGTCATTTGGAGAGA
>CAZLNE010000084.1:1516-9637 GCA_964560975.1 uncultured Treponema sp.
CTTTGGATTAAGAAATGAAAAATGCGACCAGAAGGCAGCGCTGTTTTGAGAGTGGCCGGAAGGTGTTGAAGACGAGTCTTCAACAGCAAGTCCAATAGAAGCATCCCTTGTGTACGGACGAGGAACATTAAGGCCGGCTTTTATTCCATTGTTAGCCGAAGCCGAAAATAGTAACACAAATCCAAGGCGAAAACCTTTTTTATAATCTATAGTCCATAGAATTAAACATAATAGAATAATATAAAAAGGTGCATCGCCCAAAGCGGTAATAAATTTAACAATACCTGTTAAAAAAGGGCTTTGAACAGATTGAAATAATCGAATAACATCTAAGCCCCATTCCCACGTGTTTTCCATAAGCTAACCTCTTTAATCAGTATTTCCATGGGTATGGATCAGTATCGCTGATATCCGGGCGGATATCTTCATAGCGCCCGGAATTGTTCCAGTACATGTAGCCCATGTTTAGAGAATCACGCACACCGAAAATTTCCCTCTGTACATAATCCTGATTGTAATAAACCCTGTCGTATGAAACATTCATATAGAATGCTTGTACCCAAGGTCTAATAAGTACCTTGTTTCGTGCAAGTAGTGAATTCCTGTATCCGCCAAAATAGTAAATTCTATAAGGGCGCTCTGCGGCAGGTGTATAATCTAAAAAATTCTGTTCAAAGTGATTCGGATAGAACATAGGAGAAATAACATCTACGTAATGTGAAAGCAGTTCAACGTCCTGCCCGGTTCGCGCACCGCTTCTATACCAGCCGTTTGCACCGTAAATATCAATACCAATGGGAGCTTTTATGTTTTCCCGGGCATAGCGTAAAAAGGAAATAAGGCCGCTTTCCATGTTCATGTTTTTATCCTGCCAGCGGTATGAAGCATCTGTCAGGTTGTATCCATCAGTTGGAAAACGGATATAGTCAAATTGTATTTCATCGAAGCCGCGCTCTATGAGTTCTTGCGCTACTGCAACATTATATGACCATACATCTTCGCTGTAAGGATCTACCCAGTATTCATCGTAGTAGTTGGTGGTAGTACCTGTTTTAATTCCTTGTTCATCGAGAATATCAGTGTAAGCGCGAATACCAAGCCATGGTTTTTTTAATTTTGCATCCCAGACAGCATATTTCCCGCCTGCATACTGATACAGATTCTTGTCCTTAAATACAACGATTCGGGCAATGAGGTAGATATTTTCTTTTTTGAGCTTTTCTACAAAGGGCTCTAGATCTATTGCATAACGGCTTATTCCTTTTTTATCTAGAACAGCCGGGCTTTTTGCATTAAAGCGTATCATTCCATAATCGTCTTTCATATCTACAACAATGCTGTTGAGTCCGTTATTTTTTATTGTTGTAATATGCTTGTCGAGGGCTGTAAGGCTTGTTTGCCCGCTTGGTATGTAAAGGCTTTTTTTGTTGTAGATTGTCGAAAAATAAGGAGACGTAATTTCTGCCGGATACAGCATCCACATTTCTGTTAAACTTACAGGGATTGTTTTTCCGCCGAATTGTTGAGTAAAAAAAGCGCATTGAGGATGTTTAGGTGTTTTATTTACAAGGGTCAGCCAGTAATCTGCAATAGAAGGTTTCTTTATTATTTGCTTTGTTGCTAAATCTATAGATGAAAATCCTGCCATTTCTAAAAAGTACAGAGAATTGTTATCGTACACCAGAGAATCTATGGTGCTGTTTACGAGCTCCCCTCTCCAGATAATTTGCCCCTGTTTTTTTTGCCAGTCGAGGACATAAATACGCGGAATAAAGGTTTGGCTGAGATAAATCTTAGTGATAATTGAACCGTCGCTCTGAGTTTCCAGAACCGGTAAAATATCAGCTATTTCATCTACGTAGGGATTGCCGGGAAGGGTGTCAAAACCGCGTTCAATATCGGTCCATTTAGGAGAGGAGGCATCCGGCAGTATGTAGGATAGGCCGTAAATCGGGTGCGACATGAATACTACAAGCTGGGTTCCTGTTACTTGACTATTTGCACCGTAGATAGGCATATCTGCAACCGCTATACTTTTACAACCGGAAGTTCGAGCGCTAAGGCCGAGGTTTTTCCATGAATTTCCGCTGTCTTTTGAAAGATATACGGCATCTCGTGTTGCGGTAACGAGAATTTCGGGTTTTTGCGGATGAGCGCTTAAATCCTTAAGTTCTTTTTGAATTGATATAAAGGATTTTTCCGTTCCATTGTATGTTTTTAAAGTATGTAAGGGCAGCCCCTCATTACGCGGAGTAAATTCTACAAGGTCGGTACTGGTAATAATACCTTTTGTGGTTAACAAATAATACCGATTGGAGTAAATTATTTTATGAACCTCTCCATCAGTCCAGACAGGAATTACATTATTTCCTGAGATTTTATAGAGACCATCAACAGTTCCAACAAGCGGAGGCTGATTTACAGGTTGTGAAAACAGAGGTAAGCAGAGCAAACAAAGAACCATAAGCATAATAGTGCGGCAGCGTAATGAAAGACAATTCATTCTTACATAATACCAAAATAGTTAAAAATTAACCAGAGCTAAATATGTACGCTGGACGATAGGGTCATACCGTGGTAAAGTAAATATAGTCTTTGGAACCAAGCGATGGAGGATATTGTGCAAAATTCAAAGGTGAAAAAATTTGGAATTCTGACATCTGGCGGAGATGCGCCGGGTTTAAATGCTGCAATAAGAGGTGTTGCGAGAACCGCAATGGATATATACGGCATGCAGGTTCTTGGAATTCAGCATGGTTACAGAGGCCTTATAACCGGAGAAGCACACGAACTTAAAAGCGAAGATGTTTCCGGTATTTTAACTAGAGGCGGAACTATTTTAGGAACTTCCCGTGAAAAGCCATTTAAAAACCTTGATCCGGATCCTGAAACAGGAGTAAGTGATGTACAAAAAATTATTGATAACTATAAAAAGTGGGAGCTTGATGCGCTTGTTGTGCTCGGCGGAAACGGTACTAATACAACCGGTTCGTTGTTGGCAAGAGAAGGCTTGAATGTTATTGGGCTTCCAAAAACAATTGATAACGACCTCGTCTTAACAGATACAACATTCGGCTTTCATACTGCAGTTACTGTTGCAACAGAAGCAATTGACCGGCTTCATACAACAGCTCACAGTCATGACCGCATCATGGTCATAGAAGTTATGGGCCATAAAGCCGGATGGCTTGGACTTTGTGCCGGAGTTGCAGGCGGCGGCGATGTTATTTTAATTCCAGAAATTCCGTATAACATTGATTGTATTGCAGCGCATCTTAAAAAAAGACAAAAACAGGGAAAGATTTTTTCTATTGTAGTAGTAGCAGAAGGTGCAAAAAATATGGAAGAATCCTTGATGGATAAAAAAACTTTTAAGAAAAGCCGTCTTACTATGGAAAACTCTATAGGATACAGGGTAGCGCACGAATTGGAAGAAGTAACAGGTATAGAATCGAGAGTAACCGTGTTGGGCTATTTACAGCGCGGCGGAACTCCGGTTGCCTATGACAGAGTGTTAGCAACAGAATTCGGCGTAGAGGCAGCACACATGCTGGCTCGCGGGGACTTTGGCAAGATGGTAGCGATGCAAAACGGTATAGTAGTAGGAGTCCCTCTTGAAGACGTTGCCGGAAAAATAAAAAAGGTACCGCTTGATCATCCAATACTCACCTCTGCAAGAGATGTAGGAACATGCTTTGGAGACTGATAAAATATCTAAGGAACTAAAAGATAAAGCCGATAACAAAAGTATGGATAATATCAATTTTAAGTGCCATTTTTGTGCAGAATGCAATGGCCTCGGCTGTATATCTGAGCTTCCTGGAATGGGCGGCATACGTGAAAATATTAATTTCCGTTTAAATTGCGCAGCTTGGGACGGCATAGACTTAAATACCTTTACTCAAAAAGAAAAGGAGAAATCTGTACTGCCTCAGGTTCGTTTAGCTCCCATCACCGGCGGTGTAGAAAACGTCGGGTATTTTTCTGAAGAACAATTCTATTACGATTTAATTAGTGCTGTTAATCACGCAGGCTATGCATTAAGTCTTGGAGACGGATGCCCGGATATAAAACTGCAAACTGGTATAAAGGCTGTTCAGAAAGAACAGGAAAAAGATCCTGATGTGCGAACTGCAGTATTTATAAAGCCCTATGCCAACGAAAAAATATTTGAACGCATTGACTGGAGCCGTCCTGTTGCAAACATAATTGGTGTTGATATTGATTCATACAACATTGTTACGATGAGAAACCTTGTGAAGCTTGAAAAAAAGACTCCTTATCAGCTTAAAGAAGTTATGAAGTATGCAGGACATCCTTTTGCTGTGAAAGGCGTTTTTACTCAAGAAGACGTAGAAATGGTAAAAGAGCTTAGACCCGATATTGTTGTTGTCTCGAACCATGGCGGCCGCGTGGAAAACAGAACCGGGAGCACTGCTGAGTTTTTAGCTGAATACGGAAAAGAACTTAAAAACTGCTGCGGCAAAGTCTGGGTAGACGGCGGTATTCGCAAATTTAGGGATTTACGGGTAGCAGGATTACTCGGTGCTGATGAAGTAATGATAGGCCGTCCTTTTATTACCGCTCTTTGCAAGGGCGTATCTGTACATGAAACTGAAAAAATGTTTGCGGAACATTTTGCGCTCCGGTAAACGGGAACCCCTACACAAAAACCTTCCTTGTAACTTATTCAATTCTCTATTATAGTGTGCCATATGGCAACTACAACAGACGACAAAAAAATTATTTATTCTATGGACAGAGTGTCCCGTTCGTATGGAACAAAAACGGTACTTAAAGATATTAGTATATCGTATTATTACGGGGCAAAGATCGGCGTAATTGGTGAAAACGGCTCAGGAAAATCGAGTCTATTTAAAATCCTTGCAGGAGTTGACACCGAATTTGTTGGTGAAACTCATGTAACACCGGGCTATACAATCGGCTACCTTGAACAGGAACCACAGCTGGAAAATGGAAAAACCGTAAAAGAAATTGTAAGCGAAGGCGTTAAAGACGTAACAGCTCTATTAAAAGAATTTGACGACGTTAATGAGGCGTTCGGAGATGCGGATGCAGACTTTGATAAACTTTGCGCAAAACAAGCTGATATTCAGGAAAGGCTCGATAAGATGGATGCGTGGAACCTCGATTCCCGCCTTGAACTTGCAATGGATGCATTACGGTGTCCTCCTCCTGAGCAGATGATCGATGTTCTTTCCGGAGGAGAGCGGCGCCGTGTAGCGCTTTGCCGTCTCCTCTTACAAAAGCCCGATATTCTTTTATTGGATGAACCGACAAACCATCTTGATGCAGAAACTGTTGCATGGCTTGAAAGACACCTTCAACAGTACGAAGGTACAATTATTGCAATAACCCACGACCGCTACTTTTTGGATAACGTTGCAGGATGGATCCTGGAACTTGACCGCGGCGAAGGCTACCCCTATAAGGGCAACTATTCAAGCTGGCTGCAGCAGAAGCAGGACCGGCTTACACTCGAAGAAAAAGGTGAAAGCGACAGGAAAAAAGCTCTTGCACGCGAACTTGAGTGGATAAACATGAGTGCAAAGGGAAGACAGGCAAAACATAAAGAACATATTACAAAGTACGAACAGCTTTTGAACCAGTCGGGAAAAGAAAAACTTAAAGATACAAAGATTACCATTCCGGCAGGACCGCGTTTAGGAGGTCTTGTTATAGAAGCGCAAAACCTTACAAAAGGGTATGGCGACAGACTTTTATTCGAGAATTTAAGTTTTACCGTTCCTGCAGGAGCTGTGGTCGGTATTGTCGGACCGAACGGCGCAGGTAAAACAACCCTTTTTAAACTGATAGCAGATGCTGCCGGACAGACTGTGGAACGATTAGACGGTACCATGGGCGGTGAAAAGCCCGACGGAGGAAATATCCGTGTTGGAGAGACTGTAAAACTAACCTATGTAGATCAGATGAGAAGTCTTTTAGATCCGGATAAAACGGTTTGGGAACAGCTTTCTGACGGTCTCGATATTATAAAACTGGGCGCAGTTGATGAAAAAGGGCGCCCTGTAAACGGTGCAATCCGTGAAGTGAATTCAAGAGCCTACTGCTCATGGTTTAACTTTGCAGGAGCCGACCAGCAGAAAAAGGTTGGAGTATTATCAGGCGGAGAGCGAAACAGACTGAACCTTGCTATGATGCTAAAACAGGCAGCAAACGTTCTCTTACTCGACGAACCGACCAACGACCTTGACGTTACCACCATGCGCGCTCTGGAAGATGCTATAGAAGAATTTGCCGGATGCGCCTTAATCGTAAGCCACGACCGCTGGTTCTTAGACCGCGTATGTACCCATATTCTAGCGTTCGAAAATAACAGCGATGTTATGTGGTTTGAAGGAAACTGGAGCGACTACGCAGAGTGGAGACGTAAGCAGCTTGGAACAGATGCCGACCGCCCTCACAAAACCATGTATCGAAAAATGGAAAGATAGGTTTTATAGTTGATTTGCTCCAATAAGTACAGTATAATTGTACTTACTGGAGCAAAAATGATTATTGATACAGCATCCATTCTGGCAAGTTTATCCTCATACAATAACCCCAAGGCCCGTTTAGCTTTACTGGTAAAAAAGGGCGAATATACTCGACTTAAAAGGGGAATATACGAAACTGATATACATGCACCGGCACATGCTCTAGCTGGTGCAATATATGGACCTTCCTATATTTCTTTTGAATGGGCTCTTTCTTATTATTCCCTTATTCCGGAACGGGTACATACATATACTTCTGCAAGTTTTTTGAAAAGTAAAACAAAAATGTATCATAATGCTTTCGGATTTTATACGTACCGGGATGTTCCAAAAACAGCTTATCCTCATTCCCTGCTTCTGCAAAAAGAAATGGATTACACTTGGATTATTGCAAGCCCTGAAAAAGCTTTACTTGATACTCTTTATACAAAGCCGCCTGTCCAAAAAATTCCTGAAATTCAAGAACTCCTGTTTGATGATTTAAGAATTGATGAAACTGAATTCTATAAGCTTAATTTTAACCTTCTCTTGGAACTTGCACCTCTGTATAGGAGGAAGACGCTCAAGCTTTTTAGTCTATTTATTAGTGAAAGAGGTAAAGAATGAATAGTCTAATTGAACAAATGCTGGAAAGGTATACTATAAACAGTAAGGAATCGCTTAATAATGCTCTAAAGGAGGTTATTCAGGAAATTATTCTTTGCGGTTTGAGCAGAACAAATTTCTTTACTAAAGCCGCTTTTTACGGGGGAACTGCCTTAAGGATTTTTTATAACCTTGATAGATTTTCAGAAGATATGGATTTTTCATTATTAGAAAAAGAAGAAACGTTTCATTTTCAAGATTACTTTAATGCCATTCAAAATGAGCTGGATAGTTTTGATTTGAAGACAGCTATAGTGCAAAAAGAGAAAACAATTGATTCCGTTGTGCAATCTGCTTTTATTAAAGGAGATACTAAGGTTCACATTTTGAATATTGATATTGCACGAAAATATATACAAAATTTTGGAGCCAACGAACAGTTCAAAATTAAACTGGAAATAGATACCGATCCTCCCCCTCTTGCAGACTATAATAATAAAGTTTCTTTGGTACCAATTCCATATAGAGTGCGGTTGTATGATATGCCTTCCATGTTTGCAGGTAAACTTCATGCACTTCTTTGTAGAAAATGGAAGCATAGAGTAAAGGGGCGTGATTTTTACGATTATCTTTGGTATTTGTCAAAGAATACTCCTGTAAACTTAGAACATTTACAGAAAAGGATGGAACAGACAAATCATTGGAAACCAGAAGATAAGCTTACATTGACAGTACTAAAAGAATTACTTAAAAAGAGATTTGAGGAAGTAGATTTCGATCAAGCAAAGCATGATATTACTCCCTTTATACAGGATCCACGTACTCTTGAGCTTTGGGATCCGCATCTATTTATAGACGTAACTGAAAAGCTGAAGGAGTGATTATACAGAGGCTTTATTGAATGGTGGAAAATCCTTATATTGACACCGTCCCCGATAATTGTTATATTTCAGTATAAAGTTTGGGGGTGTAGCTCATCTGGCTAGAGCGCTTGCATGGCATGCAAGAGGTAAGGGGT
>CAZLNE010000085.1:0-9394 GCA_964560975.1 uncultured Treponema sp.
AAAATGAAAAACTCAAAAGTATTTATACCGCAAGTTTTAATTCTTACCTTTTTTTTATTTTCATGATAGCATTAACACTTTTTTCATTACCTTATGTTCAAAAGTTTTCTGATAAAGAATTTCTTGTACATGCAAAACTGTTTGTTTCAGAACGCGGATTTATGGCATGGGCTTTTGTGCTTCTTGCTCAAATGGTGCAGGTTGTTATAGCCTTTATTCCTGGAGAACCTTTTGAAATAGTATCGGGTGTTTTGTATGGAACAATCGGCGGTTTGGGCACCTGCCTGCTTGGTTGTGCCCTTGCATCCTCCTTTATTTTTTTTCCTTATACAGGTTATAATTGGGTGGAAATATTCCTCATACTTTACAGAAGAAAAAACCCCGTTAAACAGTAAGGTCTCTTAAAAATAATGTCAATATAGCTTGCCCGTATTCAGAGAAAATAAAGCATTTTTTATATAGTAAAAAAAATCAGGGAAGCTTAGTATATATATCGACTCCATCCAGTAAAATAGTGTCGCCTATGATTTCACCCTTATGTGAGCTGCCGTCATCCTGTGTAAAGGTTATTATGTTTCCTTTTACATAAACAGATGCCGTATTAGGGTCTGTATCTATGGCATTTCCCATCCTCATATAATATACAGCCCTGCCGTTATCAATTGAAATGCACCTCCAGGCGGTAAAGTCTCCAATTTGCGTTTCATATTCCCAAATAGTGCCGTTGAGAAATTCAATATCATCACTTGGTTCCCGTGTTTCTATGCCTTGTACTGTTTCTGTTTCAGTGTTTTCTGTTCCCTGGGAGACGCAGGACATGAAAATTAGCAATGCTGTTACGGCAAAAAAAACAATGTAGTTTTTACGTTTCATTAAATACTCCTATAAATATGGTTAATACTCAGACCTTTGTAATACTATAACACAGATTGATACAATACCAAATAATAGTAAATAAAAGACATAAAAATGTTATGACGCTTCCCCTATTTCTGCTTTTTATATATAATATATAAAATTTTATCTTCATAGGAATAAAAAAAGTATATGAACAGCCCGGAGAGACCTCGTTCTTTACTCTTTCTTGTATATATCGTACTCATTTCCCTTTTATGTATATCATGTGCGTCTTCAAGACTTGCGCTGCTCGAAGAGGATCTACAAAAAAACTATATCTTAAACGAACCCTTTTCAAATTCTCAGTATGTATATTGCAGCGGAGCAAAAATTCATGTAAGACAGTGGGATGCCTCTGCAAATACTGCCTGTAAGGGTATTGTGTTCCTTATTCCGGGAGCCACTGGTTCCACAGAAAACTGGCGGTATCTTGTTCCTGTTTTCCGCTCTTACGGGTGGAAGGTTATCAGTGTAGATTTTCCTCCCTTTGGGTTTTCAGGTGAAGTTCAGGAAGATTCTAAACGGTTTGACCCTTTAAAAGAAGATACTTATTCCCGCTCAGTGCTCATGTGGGAGGTATTTGATACCCTGTATCCCTCGTTTGGCGGAAGCCTTATTCTCGGCGGTCATTCTCACGGCGGGAGAATTGCCTGTGCTATGGCTATAGAGCGGCCTCATGACGTCGAACAGCTTTTACTCTTTGCACCAGCACTGTACGGTGTTTCAACTATACCGGGTATATATAAGTATGAACCTTACCGTTCTTTTGCTCAGATGGAATCACGGTGGCTTTTAGAACAATTTTCTGCCGTAAATTATGTCATGAGGGAAGTATATGGAAGGCCTGTAACAGAGAAAGAATTCAATACTAACTGGGCTCCGTTCACACGGAAAGGTGCAAAGGATGCTGCTGTTGAGTGGCTTACTGCTTCAGTTGACCCTTATCCTCTTCCGCTCGAAAAAGTTACTGTACCTGTACTCATGTTCTGGTCAAAGAATGATAAAATTGTACCAAATAAAGGAAATAAATTAGCAAAGACACTTCCCAATTCCCGGTATATTGCAATAAAGGGTTCAAGTCACTGCATCATAGAAACTGATACAAGCACCATCATTCCTCATCTCATTCCGCTTCTTTCACCCTGATATTGGATCTGTCTATTTAAGTTTCATCCTTCGAATTCTGGCGTTTGTCAGCATCCCCTTTCTAAAAAAAAGCATTTATAGTATAGTTAGTGTTCCGGTTTCCGGATTAATACATATGTAAGGAATGTAGTATGGCAATAAATTGCGGTATTGTAGGTTTACCAAACGTTGGAAAATCAACTATCTTTTCGGCTCTTACCTCGGCTCCGGCAGAGGCGGCAAATTATCCATTTTGCACAATAAATCCGAATATCGGTATTGTGAATGTTCCTGATTCCAGGCTCGATTTTTTAACCCAAAAATTTCAGCCAAAAAAAACAGTTCCTGCTGCAGTTGAATTTGTTGATATTGCAGGTCTTGTAAAGGGCGCCTCAAAAGGTGAGGGCCTGGGAAATCAGTTTTTAGGTCATATCCGTGAAGTTGGTGTTATAGCTCAGGTTGTACGCTGCTTTGACAACACTGATATTATCCATGTTAATAATAGGATTGACCCTGCGGACGATATGTTAACCATAAACATGGAGCTTGCATTTGCAGATTTGGATACTGTTAATAAACGTATTGATAAAGCCGTTCGATCCAGTAGGGTTATGGGTAAAGACGAGCAAAAAAAAGCCGCGGTAGTATTGACTGCACTCGAAAAAATAAAACCGCTTCTTGAAAACGGCGAGAGCGCACGAAAGGCCTCCTTGACCGAAGAAGAAAAAGAGGCAATTTATGACTGCCATCTAATTACTATGAAGCCTCAAATGTATGTGTGCAATGTTGATGAAGACGGCATAAAAAACGGTAATAAGTATATCAATATTGTTAAAGAAATTGCAAAGACCGAGCAGTCTGATGTTGTTGTTATCTGTGGTAAATTCGAGGCAGAACTTGCAGACATGGAAACCGAGGAAGAAAAACTAGAGTTCCTCTCGGAACTTGGCTTAAAGGAATCAGGACTTGCTGTTCTTGCCCGTGCCGCCTACCATCTTATGGGATTGCGTACTTTTTTTACTGCAGGTCAGGATGAATGCCGCGCTTGGACTATTCACAACGGGGACACAGCTCCGAAGGCTGCGGGTGTAATTCATACCGATTTTGAAAAAGGCTTTATTAAAGCAGAAGTGTATGCATTTGATGATTTAGTCAAATACGGCTCTGAGGCAGACATAAAGGCAGCTGGAAAATATCGTGTAGAAGGAAAAGAATACATCATGCAGGATGGTGATGTCGTATTTTTTAAATTTAATGTGTAATTTTTTTCAAAAAAGCGCATAAAGCATAAGACCTTCGTCTATAACTAAGTATGAATCTTACTTATGTTGACGGAGGTTTTTTATGTACAAACGTATCCATTCCTTATTATTTGGTATGGTAACTTTTTTATGCTTACTGTCTTTCTTTTTTTCATGTTCATCTAATTTTCTTCCGCTGTCGGATAATCATACAATAAAAATTACTACTTACAACGTACAGACTTTTTTTGACGCTGTACCAGCCGGTTCAGAATACGCTGATTTTAAGGGTGCTAAGACCGCATGGACTGAGGAAAAGTATAAAGCGAGAATAAAGCGTCTTTGTTCATTGATCGACACAATAGATTCAGATATCTTTGTGTTTCAGGAAATAGAAAATGCTCTTGTCCTGCAGGATATCTGTAATAATTTGAAATTACAATCAAATGCAGCACGAGCGTATTTTTATGCAGTGTTTGTCCCTTCAAAAAATGGGGTTTTAGGTTGTGCGGTCCTTTCCCGTTTTCCCATTCATTCATGTACATCTCATCAAGTAGATTACCGTCATCTTAGTGTATCTCCGCCCGATATGCGGCCTTTATTGGAGGTTACTGTGGACTGTGGTTTTTCCTCTCCTGTCACAATTTTTGCCGGACATTGGAAATCAAAGGCAGACAGCGGCAGTTTAAGCGATTTTTGGCGCTTAACTCAGGAACGTGTTCTGTCATCACGTATTTTGCAGCAGACGAATAATCTCTACATCTTTTGCGGTGACTGTAACAAGGATATTACGGAGTTTACATTTGATAATGAACAGGTTTTACTGGGAAAGACTGAAATATCAGTTTTTCCAAAAAATGGCTTTTATGCAAAGGCTGTTTCTCCGTGGCTTCTTTCTGACTATGAGGCTTTACAAGGGTCATATTATTATCAGAAGAGGTGGGAAAAAATAGATCACTTTTTTATAGGATCAGACTTCACTATAGAGTCGTTTTCTGTAGAAAATACAGGTGATCATGTAAATACTGAGCGTATTCCCGTTCGCTATACTGTTTGGAATGGAGAAGGATATTCGGATCATCTGCCGCTAACCTGTATTTTGAGCGAGAAAAAGAATTAATTGTAACTTTCTCACGGTACAGATTTTCATTTATAGTGTATATTATACATATAAGAAGAGCATTCATGCTTAAAGTACTATTAAGGAGGCTTATCATGGCAGCAATAACAATAACTAAAGACAATTTTGAGAGTGAAGTATTAAAATCGGATAAACCGGTATTAGTGGATTTTTGGGCTCCTTGGTGCGGCCCCTGCCGTATGGTTTCTCCTATTGTAGATGAAATAGCAGATGAAGTAAAAACTGCAAAAGTGTGCAAAATTAATGTAGATGAGCAGGAAGAACTTGCCATGCAGTATGGAGTTATGAGTATTCCGACACTTATAGTGTTTAAAAACGGCAAAGTAGATAAACAAGCTGTAGGCGGAAGGCCAAAGACAGATATTATTGCAATGCTTAAATAAATCAGTTTGTGAGCATGCCTTATAAGACTTTACGTTAAACTAAGGTCTATAAGGCATGTTTTTTAAACATCTAGAAAATATAAAGAAAGTGTCTGTATTAATTCGAGTACATCTATTGGTTTAGAAATATGATTATTCATACCGCTTGCAAGCGACATTGATATATCTTCTGCAAAGGCATTGGCTGTCATTGCAATGATGGGTATTGATTTAGCTCTAGGATGTGCGCTGTTTCGAATAGATCGTGTCGCTTCATAACCGTTCATTATGGGCATTTGAATATCCATTAAAATAACATCATATTCTTTATCATCAGAGGTGTTAAAAGTGTTTACTGCTTCTTGTCCATTTTGAACACATATTGTCTCAATTTCATAACGCTTAAGGATTTCCACTGCTATTTCTGTATTCATTTCATTATCTTCGGCAAGCAATATTTTTTTACCAGGAAATTTTATTTTTATATCTGAATTTATTTCTTTTGGTTTATAATAGCCGAATACTTCCAAGAGCATATTAAACATGGTAGATCTAAAAAGCGGTTTTGGTATAAATTTATTTACGCCTGCTTCTAAACCCTTTTGCTCAAACTTTGTATGCTCATATGCAGATACTACGATTATGAGAAGCTCACTGCCTTCTGTTCTTCTAATTCTGCTCACAACAGCAATATCTTCTTCGCTAAAATCATTAACATCATAAAGGCAAAGATCAAATGGAGTGTTTGCTGCATGTGATTCATGAATCGCCTGATAGGCATCTTGAATAGTAAATGCCCGTACATAAGATATGCCGCAGTTTTCGAGGAGCTGTTTAATATAATCTCGTGTGCCGTTTTCATTATGTATAACAATTGCTTTCAAACTGGAAAAATCTTTGGTATTATTTTCTCTCACAGAGCGGTCAATGCCGAAGGGTATAGTTACGGTAAATGTTGAGCCCTCGCCCTCGCTGCTTTCTACCTGAATTGCACCGTCCATGAGTTTTACAAGATTTTTACAAATGGAAAGTCCAAGCCCGCTTCCTCCATAACTGGTAGTGATGTTGTTATCCTGTTGTTCAAAAGGAGTAAAAATTCTATCTAGAAATTCTTTTTTAATTCCTATACCTGTATCTTGTACAACGAATCGTACATGCATAATACTATTAGCTATATAATCTTCAGATACCGTAAAGTTTATTGTTCCACCCTTTGGTGAAAATTTAACAGCATTTGACAAAAGGTTTGTAAGAACTTGAGAAAGCCGTAATTGATCACCAATGAGCATTTCTGTTTCTATGCCTTTTAACTGGACGTTGAGCTCAACTCCTTTTTGCTTGGCCTGTGAATAAAACAGCATAGATAACGAGGTAATCACTTCGCGTATATTAAAGGGTATGTGAGAAATATGTATTTTTCCGCTCTCAATAGAGGACATATCCAATACATCATTAAGTATTGATAGAAGATGCTTTGCGGCATATTCTCCTTTTATAAGGCAGTCTGTTACCTTTGAATTTTCATTTTCGAATGATCGTGCAATATTCATGTATCCTATTACAGCGTTTAATGGAGACCTGATTTCATGCGATATTCTTGATGTAAATTGTCCTTTTGCTGCATTTGCCTTTTCTGCTGCAACAAGTGCATCGCGCAATTGCTTGTTTTTTTCAATTTCAAGATTTTTTCTAAGTGTTTTAGCTGACAGCAAGATTATTATAATAACAGACAGTGAAGTTATTAAGAGGAAAACAATAATTACATCAAGTGGCATTTGATCAATTATTGACCGCAGACTAATTCGATTAGTCATTAAGGTGTTTTTAATAATTAAATCGTTCGATTCTGCTCTTGTTATTTGGGTCAGGGCTCTATTTAAAATGTAAAAAAACCGCGGATCGAGATCTTTCTTAATGGCAGTACAGATATCGAACGAAGTATCATACAAGATAGAACCATATAATCCTCTATACCTTGATTTTTTTAACTCATCACTGGCAGTGTATGAATTCATTATGGCCTGGTTTACTTCTCCTTTTAATACTGCTTCTATGCAAGCTTCATTCGTTTGGTAGTACACAGGATTCCAATTATCAAAAATAGAAAAATCCTGGTAAGGAAAAATACCTTTAATTACGGCAGTTTTCTCCGATGCAAGATCATAGGACTTTTTTGAAATTACAATAAGAGGAAAGGATAAATAAGGTTCTGTTATACTATATCCTGCAGCTTGGACCGCTTCCATATTATGGGGATAACTCGCAATAATATCTGCCGTGGGTTGAGTCAGCTTTGGTTCCTCAATAAAGGTAAATGATAAGCCTGTTAACTCTTCAATTTTTTTATAAATTTCTACAATGAGACCTGAAAATTCATTATTTTTCGTATTATAAAATTCAAATGGATGCCATGTATTTGAAATAGCAACAGTAAGCGTTCTTGATTTGTTTATTAAGTCCATTTCATCATTGCTAAGACTAAATTTAGGTAAAAATTGCGGAGTAAAGCGGCTCATAAGATCGCGGTCAAAAAAAGGATTTACAATTTTTAGCTCATTCATTGCACGATTAAGGTTATTAAGAATGTCTTTTTTACCTGCTGTAACCGCAAAGTACATTCTGCTTGGAGAAAATCGTAATATAGTTTTGGTAGCATCTGTGTCCTGGTAGCCGGAAACAACAGCTGCATCTGCTTCACCGCTTAAGACTGCATTTTCAACTTCGTTTAGACTAGAGTAGTATTTAATAGTAACTGAAAACCCGTTTTCCTGCGCAAATTTCAAAAGCCTTTTAGGGTTTTCATCTCTTTCTGCGGCAACCGTAATACCATCATAAGACATAAAATCATTTCTTGGGAGAGAACTATCCGAGCGGACAAAAAGTGCTGAATAAATGAGTCCCATTTCACTGTCGGGAAAATCGAGATACTCATCGCGCGCATCGGTGTAATAAAGACATGGTAGAATATCAATTTCTCCTGCCTTTAATTTACTATAGAGAACCTCAAAATCACCTTTTATAAATTCATACGTCCATCCGGTATATTGAGCAATATGCTCTAAATATACATATACGTAACCGGAAGGATTTTCAAATTGCTCTTTTTCAATAAAACTTGGTTGTGGAAACCATCCAACTTTTATGGTGTCTTGTTGAGCCTGCAGGCTGGCAGGGAATAAACATAGTACTACTATAAATAATTTTAGTGAAAATAAAGGTATTAAAGATGAAAAACGCTTTCCTCTCATATTATATAGAGTATAACACGCTTTTTTTATACTGGGAAGTTTTCTTTGTGTAATTATATAAAAAACCCCGTCACTTTTAATGACAGGGTTTTCAAATTTACTTTGTACTGGATAACAAGTACATGTTTACTTCATTAATCGTGCTTCAAGTGCTTCAAGTTCTTTTGAAAGTTCTTTTGGCATTTTGTCGCCGAATTTTGGATAATGATTTGCCTTAATGTCTTCAAGCTCTTTAATCCATCCAGCTTTATCAACTGAAAGAATCTCTTTCATAACATCAGCAGAAACATCGAGTCCGTTTACATTAATAGCACCAGGTTTAGGCATGTAACCGATTTCTGTTTCAACAGCAACATCTTTACCGTCACAGCGGTCAAAAACCCATGCAAGAACACGGCTGTTCTCACCGTATCCCGGCCACATAAATTTGCCTTCTGGGCTCTTGCGGAACCAGTTTACAAAGAATATTTTTGGAAGTTTTTCTTCTGTTGATTTTTTACCAATGTTAATCCAATGCTGGAAGTAATCGCCCATGTTGTATCCGCAGAATGGAAGCATTGCAAATGGATCGCGGCGAACTGTTCCAACTTTGAGGTCAAGAGCAGCTGCGGTAATTTCTGAACCTACGATAGAACCGAGGAATACACCATGGTTCCAGTTTTTTGCCTGGTGAACAAGAGGAATAGTGTTCGGGCGGCGTCCTCCAAAGAGAATTGCATCGATCGGAACACCTTTAGGGTCGTTCCATTCTTTTGCAATTGCAGGGCAGTGGTCAGCATGTGCAGTAAAACGTGAGTTGGGGTGTGCAGCCGGAGCCTGTTCCTTGTTTCCCTTGTCCTGAATCCATTCCTGACCCTTCCAGTCAATGAGTTTGCCGGGGGCATCGTAGCCGATCTGTTCCCACCAAATATCTCCGTCTTCTGTAAGTCCGCAGTTGGTGAAAATGGTGTCGGATTTAATTGAATCCATAGCGTTTTTATTTGATTCATTATTTGTTCCGGTAGCAACTCCGAAGAATCCTGCTTCGGGGTTAATGGCATAGAGTCTGCCGTCAGCTCCGAACTTCATCCAAGCAATGTCGTCGCCGATTGTCTCAACCTTCCATCCGGGGATGGTAGGAATTAACATAGCAAGGTTTGTCTTACCGCAAGCTGAGGGGAAAGCACCTGTTACGTACTTAACCTTTCCTTCAGGATTTGTCAGTTTTAAGATGAGCATGTGCTCAGCGAGCCATCCTTCATCGCGTGCAAGTACAGATGCAATGCGGAGAGCAAAACATTTTTTTCCAAGAAGAGCGTTTCCGCCGTAACCTGATCCGTATGACCAGATTGTTCTTTCTTCCGGGAAGTGTGAAATGTATTTATTTTCAATATCTGCACA
>CAZLNE010000086.1:0-9382 GCA_964560975.1 uncultured Treponema sp.
TGTAAATTTTACTAATTATTATCTCACAAACCTGTTCAATGGTCAAGTCCGATGTATCGATATATACAGCATCCGGAGCGATTTTTAAGGCGCCAACTACCTTATTCTTGTCCATTTCATCTCTTTTCCGAATAGATTCCGTAATTTCTTCTAATGTAAGCAAACTAACACCTTGGTTAAACCTTCGCGCAGCCTGAACCTCTAGTGAAGCATCAAGGTAAAACTTGTATTCTGCATTTGGAAAAACAACGGTAGTCATATCCCTGCCCTCACAGACAATGCTTAATGACTTTGTAATTTCCTGCAGTTTAGCATTTACAATGGTACGCAATGCGGGAATTGCAGACACCTGAGAGACCTGGGCATCAACTCTATCGCTATGCAATAGATCATCAACATCAACACCATTGACAGTTAAACGTTCGTTATCATACCCAAGTTCAAGAGAGAGAGCATGAGCACAAACAGCATCAATATTCGTAATAGGAATTCCGTTATCTAAAAGTGATAGAGTAATACCTCTATAAAAACTTCCGGAATTTAGAAAAACAAGTTTGAGTTTCTGAGCAATTATTTTTGCAATAGTACTTTTTCCTGAACCAGCCGGACCGTCAATGGCAATTACCATTCTACACCTCTTTCGTTTTAATCGATGCAAAAAGACCGTTAATATCATCTTCTAATAGCTCTCTAAATTGCTTTTCCTGCAATCCATCGATTGTTACCGGTCCTATTCTTATACGGGTTAATCGTTTAATTCCTATTTCGAAAGATTCAAAAACACGGCGTATTTCCCTGTTTTTACCTTCTATGAGAACAACTCTCATCTTTCTCGAGTTTAGTATTTCAGCTTGACGGCACTTATAGAATACACCATCTACACGTATACCCTTCATAAATCGCTCTGAGAGATCCTTTGGAATAGGAAGGCTTGTCTCTATAATGTATTCTTTTTCTAGTTCCGAGGACGGATGCGAAATTTTTGCTGCAAATTCACCATCGTTTGTAAAAATGATTAAGCCGGATGAAAACATGTCGAGCCGGCCTACGTTATAGAGGCGCTCTGAAAAAAAAGGAGTTAAAAGAGAAGCAGCTGTAGGACGGTCCTTTTCATCAGCTAGTGAGCAAATATAGCCGGCTGGCTTATTAAGAAGTACATAACGTTTTGCTTCTTCAAGCTGAATCTGTTTTCCGTCAACACAAACAACGTCGCCCTCAAGGACCTTAGTGCCAAGCTCAGATTGCACAGCACCGTTTACACTGACTCTTCCTTCAGTTATATAAACTTCGCTAGCCCTTCGGCTTGCCACACCGCATCTAGCGAGAAAAAGCTGGAGTCTCATAGGATATAAAGAATCTTGATTTTCTGTTTTTATGTTATCTTGCAAGTTCAAACCGCTCACTTTCTGCTTCGTCTAGTTTTGGCAAATCAGCTATGCTGTTAAGTCTAAAAAATTTCAAAAATTCCTTTGTAGTTCCAAACTGTACAGGCTTACCTGGAATATCTTTTTTTCCAACTTCTTTAATAAAATTTCTTTCCAAAAGAAGCCGAATCATATTATCAGCAGAAACACCTCGGATTGCCTCTATTTCGCCTCTCGTAATAGGCTGAGAATAGGCTATAATTGAAAGGGTTTCCATAGCTGCCTTTGATAACTTTGTTTCGTTTTTTTTACCGTACCGGTCTTTTAAAAATGACCACAATTCTTTTTTTGGGGTTATAACCCAGCCGCCCGATATTTGTGTAAGCTCCACACCGGAATTTTCACCAGCATACTTTTCTTTTAATCTCTCGAGAACGGCCTCTACAACATCTTTTGATAATTCAGAAATACGCGCCAGAGTGTTCTCGTCAAGAGGTTCTGTTTCTAAAAAAAATATTGCTTCTATTAATGCTGTTTCCTTTTCCAAGTGCAACTCCATGTACCCGTTTCCTATGCCGCTTGATACGGACGTATTTTTATATCTCCAAACATTCTATTCTGATATATACAAGCCATCTTAAATTTGACTGCCTCTAATATAGCCATAAAAGCACATACTATGTCCAGTAAATTTTCCTTTCTTACAATTAAATCAGTAAAAAAACATTCTCCCTTATTATCTAAGAGTTCATTCATAAGCGTTATTTTTTCACTAACCGATATTTCCTCATATAAATCAAGTATTTTCTCTGATGAATAAGCAGAAACAAGACTGGAAAAAGTCTTTAAAAGGTCCCACGTATCAATCTTTTCCCACAATTCTTCTTCTTCAAAGGGAAGTACCCTCTGAATTCTCTTTCGCTCAAAACTCCACTCTGATTCATCCTCTTTTTCTTCCATGAGAACGGTGAGCTTCTTAAACTTCTGATACTCAATTAAACGATCCACCAGATCCTGACGGGGATCTTCAAGTTCCTCTCCATCAAGTTCAACTTCTACAGGAAGCAGCATTCTAGACTTTATATACAAAAGATCTGCTGCCATAGCATAAAATTCTGTTAAACTATTCAAATCGGTCGAAATTGCATAATCCATATATTCTAGAAATTGCTCAGTTATCTCACCAATTGGTATATCATAAATATTTACTTCGTTCTTTTTAATCAGAAACAACAGCAAATCAAGAGGTCCCTCAAAATCCCCTAATTTATAGGTGTTTGTTTGTTCATCTGTAAACGCTGTTTCTTTTCCTTTATAATCACTCATAATGCACTCCTATCCTATAGTAAAGGGTGTATACATTTTTACCACCCCTTGATCAGGTAAAGCTGAAAGTATTGTTTTATACTTTACACCACTTATAGGGTCGGCATATTCAGGAAAAATCTCAAGTAAAGGAATAAGAACAAAGGCTCTTTCTAAGATTTTTTCATGCGGAATTGTTAAAATATCCGTATGTATAATCTGGGAACCAAAAATTTCTATATCAATATCTAAGGTTCGAGGTCCATTTCGTACTTCTTTTGCACGGTTTCTACCAAGAGAGTACTCAATGTTCTGTGTTTGAGCAAGAAGCTCTAGGGCAGAACCCGCGTACAACCCGGATGCAACCATGTTAAAAAAATCATGCTGATCGGTATGATACAGAGGTTTTGTTTTATACACCGATGAATACACTAGGCCGTGCAGCACTCCTGATAGCTGAATACAGGCCTTTTTTAAAATATACTCAGGCTGCATGACAGTACCATCTATACAAAATGAATTATTAGAACCAAGTCCTAACACAACCTGAGTCATTGCTTAGAAAAGATTTTCAGGAATTGAATTCACACCAGATTTAACCGAAGAACCCTTGGTTATAGAATCAACAGTTTCTTTTCCTTTTTTAGCTTCTTCCTTTCGTAAAACCTGACCTGGAAATAGCTTTTGCCTTATTTTTTGTTCAATATCACGGGCAAAATCGGGATTCTGCTCCATAAACATAATTGCATTTTCCCTTCCCTGACCTATTTTTTCAGTTTCAGTAGCGTACCAGGCACCCTTTTTATCAACAAAGCCGTGTTTTACAGCAGCATCGAGAAGACTTGAAACAGCAGATACACCCTTACCGAAGAGAATATCAAGTTCTACCTTTCTAAAAGGAGGAGCAACCTTATTTTTTACTACCTTAACCCTGACACGGTTTCCAACAGCATCTTCTTCGCCCTTGGCATCAATAGATTCTATACGGCGGACTTCCAGACGAACAGAAGAATAAAACTTTAAAGCATTTCCGCCTGTTGTTGTTTCGGGATTTCCAAACATAACACCGATTTTCATACGAATCTGATTAATAAATACAAGCAGTGTTTTTGACTTACCAATGGTAGCGGTAAGCTTTCTAAGAGCCTGGCTCATAAGGCGGGCCTGAAGTCCCATGTGAGAATCGCCCATATCGCCTTCGATTTCTGCCTGAGGAGTTAATGCAGCAACGGAGTCAACAACAATAACATCAACAGCACCGGAGCGTACCAGGCTTTCTGCAATTTCCAGGGCCTGTTCACCAGTATCCGGCTGAGAAACCCAAAGATCATCTATATTAACACCAAGATTTTTTGCATATATAGGGTCAAGAGCATGCTCAGCATCAATAAAAGCTGCAATTCCGCCGAGTTTTTGAGCCTCTGCAATTGCATGAAGTGCAAGAGTTGTCTTTCCCGATGATTCAGGACCGTATACCTCTATAATTCTGCCGCGAGGGTATCCGCCAATACCGAGCGCCTCATCTAAAAGAATAGATCCAGATGGTATAACTTCTATACCAGCCGGATTTGCCGATGTACCAAGTTTCATTAAAGAGCCTTGACCAAACTGTTTTTCTATCTGAAGCCGCGCCGCTTCCAAAGCCTTTAGTTTTTCCTGCATATCTGATGCATTACTTAATTCGTTTGTCACCTTTGCCACCTTATCCTCCCATTATATTATAGGCGCTCACCGCTGCGTTTTTGTCGTATTACTGAAATTTTCATTTATTTATTTTATACTTTGATATACCGACTTTCCCTGCAGACTCAGTTTTCCATCTACATAAACAATTTTTCCAAGCACTGTAACAGGTTTTTCAGGGTCTAAAATGATACTTGAAGAAAGTTGTACTGGAACGATTCCTTCTATGCTTTTCATATCTTCATAACCGATTAACAAACTACAGCGGGTAATAGTATCTGTCACAGAAATATTAGAAACCCTTCCCGACCACAATACCCAGCAATCTGTATACAATACAGAATCTTTAATCACTTCTGTATACGTGAAAGAATCTTTAAGCGAATCGAAACTTGGTTCTGTCAAATAAGTCATCAGATCCCGGGCCTTTTGCTTTACGGAAACCGATGCATTTGAATTCAAAATTCTATTAATTTCAACTTGTGCTGTATTATCATTAAACTTTTGAAATGCTGTTTGCGCCTTAGAAAAAGACTGTTCAACCTGAGATTTAGTTAAAATATACGTATAAACTGATGAACTTAAATCTTTTTCAAGAAGGCTGCTTCGGTCATCATGAGTTAGATACAAATCACTAATATCTGCACGGTTGCCGTTCAATCCAAGTATGGTCTTAGAATTTACAAATACAAAGAAACCTAGACACACCAACATTACAATTGTTAGTATACCTGGAATTATAGAAGGATGTAAGCCCACGGGCGGATAAAACACTTTAATTCTTCCATCGTGAGCCCATTCCAACATTTTATCTCTGTCACCCTTCTTTCGTATAAGAGCTAAAAACCGAAGTGCATAATGATTATTAGGCTCCAGTTCCAAAGCATCCAGACAGTATTCAAGCGCACGGTCTACATAACCCTTACGGAGAAACAGAGATGCCTGGGCTAAAATAAGATTGACGTCGTTTATCTTAATCTGCCTTGCCTTCTTAAAATATGTTTCAGCACCGCCGACATCACCTAAATAAAGACAAGCCAAACCAAGGGTATAAAAGTATTGAAATGATTCCCTAAAATCAAATAATAGCGGTTCAAGAAGTTTTATAACAGAGGAATATTGCCGTTTGCGCAATAGTTTTTTTGCTTTGTCTAAGATATTACGGGAAGCCATTACAGAGCTACCGCCTTAAAAATTCAAGAATTGCATCTAATTCTGCATTAAGACGTAATATTTCTTCACGATCTATATCTGATGATTCTGCTTCCAGATTTTCAATGCGTTCCAAAAGTGTATTAATATATTCAGGATCAAGCTGCTCTTCCTTAATTGGCTGATCATATACATAAGGATTTACATCCTGCAGAGTTTTATCATCAAAAAGAGAATCATCAACCGGGGAAGGAGTTTCCTCTGCTAATTTTACATCCTCAGGAACTGCTGGAATCTGAGCATCAGAGGTAACGGCAGTTGCCGGCGGAATAACAACAGGAGCTGCACTTTCTTCTACCGGCTGTTCCTGGATGAGCATCATGCCGGATGAGATTTCTGCGGCTTTTCCGCCTGAAAAAAATGCAGCACTTGTATCTGAGGGAATTTGCTCAGCGCTGGAGGCTGTTACATAAAAACGCATAGCACTTTGTGCTTTAGGCGCAATACTTGAATTACTCCACTGAATAGAGACAGCAGAATTATTAAAGGAAAAAAGTGAATTAAAACCTCGCCCTGAAATTACAGTGGGAGTCCAGACATCAGTTAATAAAATATCGCGATTTGCCAGCGTTACAGAAAGAGGCCGGCTTATAGTGTCTCCATCAAGTAAAAACTGCATTGTATTAAAACCATCTGATGTTCTAATCCATTTATCTGCATACATAGAAGAAAAGGATATTTCCTCGTTAATTACAGGGAATGTTTTTGTTGAAAAATGCTTAGAAACTCCTTCACCAAGAACGGTATCAAACAGGGTTTTCAAAGCAAAGGTATCAGTTTTAGTAGAAGTATTGGTTATAACAACATCTACTATTATAACATCAGAAAACTCGTTCAAAGTACCGTCTTTTGATGATACAATAGTATAATTCAAAGTTACTAAGGCTTTGCCTTTTACTATATATTCCACCTTAAAACCAGAATCAGTAAGGAATTGATTAACAGGTACGCCGGCAGTTTTTGACAATGTATACACTGTTTCCCCGGCTTTCAAATAAAAACGTGTTCCGGAAGAATTGTCTAATGAATTCAAAATAGGGATATATTTATTATTCCGTGTATTTTCCATATAAAGGGAAAAGGTACCGGATTTATCATGCAGAACAACTCTAAAAATTCCGAAATTTCCTTCTACATCGGCTGCAAATACAAGACTTGCATAAAACAGGCAAAGAAGTGAAATAAATAAGCGCTTCATATTATTCTCCTTGATCGGCACCTAAAGCCTGTTGTATTTGATCGGCCTTTCGTTTTAATTCCAAAATCTGCTTCTGTCGGTCAAAGTCTGCAGCACTTGGTATCTGACTTCGCAATAGTTCGGCATTTTTATTAAGCTCGTCTATTTTTTCATTCTGCTGTTCTTGAACACGCCGGGCTTCCTCAAGAGAAGCTTCCATCTCTTTAATTTTTAACACGTAATCATTTAACTGTTTTCGTAAACCAATTGATTCTTCAGTCTGATACTGCTTTAACTGGCGTTCATACTCTTCTTTTGAAGAAAGATACTCCTCGCCGGTAACCTTTAATAAATACAGGAGTTTTTCCTCTTTCTCTCTCTGACTGATAATATCAATTCTATATAAACACTCAGTACTTTTCGCTGACTGGGGATACTCAGTTATAATACGCTCATACAAAGAACGGGCAAGATCGTAATAGTACGTCAAATATAAAGATTCTGCAATCCAAAAGAGGGCTGATGGATACAATTCATGTGTTGGATACTTCGCACAAAAATCACCCAAACATTTTATAGATTCATCATATTTCCCTGTATAATACAGAGCGCGGCCTATTTGATACTCAACAAAGGGTCTGTAGGTACTTTGCGGAAAAACCCTTCTAAAAAAGCTCCCATCTTCTAATGCAGCATTGTACTTTTCAGCATACATTTGAGACATGATAAGCATGTACCAAACTTCTGCGGTTGAAGTCTGAGGAAGAGATGAAGCCTTACGCAAATATAATAAAGCAGTTGCCCAGTCATTCCGCTGATAAGCTTCGAGCCCTTGAACGAGGAAATCCTGTGAAGGCAGTTCCGCCTTTACAGGAGAAGATTGCGGGTAGAAAAGAAATATGTTACATACTATAAAAACAATTAGTAGTATAGACTTTTTTAAGCTCATGAAGGCTCCCATTGTTCATTTTACTTCCATTGCAATGAACCGGAAAAAAAAGATGATCCAGATACTATAACATCTGCTCCGGCTTCTAACACACGAGGCAGGGTTTCGTTATTGATACCGCCGTCCACAGATATTATATACCTAAAACCATGTTCCTGGCGAGTATTTTTTAATTTTGTTATCTTATTTAAGCATTCCGGAATGAGTGTTTGACCGCCGAAACCGGGATTTACCGACATAATAAGCACCAAATCTACAAAAGGTAAAATTTCTTCAAGCACACTCACCGGTGTAGACGGAACAATACTTATTCCAGCTTTTTTTCCCAGATCATGAATTCTTTGAATAAGGCGATGCTGATGAATGGTATTTTCGTAATGAAAAGTAATAATATCGGCTCCAGCCTGTGAAAAGCTGTCAAAATGTTGCTCAGGATTATTTATCATAAGGTGAACATCAAATATTTTTGAAGTTAGAGGGCGTATTGACTTAACAAACAGCTGTCCGAAAGTTATTTGAGGAACAAAACTGCCGTCCATAACATCAACATGGACAAAAGCTTCTTGAAGTGTATCTATTTTTGCTATGGAACTCTTTATATCTGTAAAATCTGCAGAAAGTAAAGAAGGCGCCAATATTGGTTTACTCATAGTTATATAATAGCAAACTGTATAAAATATGTAAACCTGCGGATTACCATCTTGACTAATTATATTAAAACATACTATAAACTTTGCTCTCATTTTATCAGTTTTTTCATCTCTCAATTGACTAATCCATATATTTCTGTATAATAAAATAGTACTATGACACATAGGTCAGACAGCGGATTACAACAAGCATATGAATTTCTCAAATCCGCATACCCTGAAAAGGCAAAAACGATACTTGAAGAATCTCTTTCTGACGATTTGGAAAATCAGGAAGTACTTTTTGCTCTAAAATGCTGTAATTTTTGGATGCAGAAGCTTCCAAGGATTCTGACCGTGAGCAATGCATTTGAACGCGGCGTACAATTAATCGAGCAATGGAAAAGTTTTATTACATGTACTGCTGATTCCGGAACCGATTTTGAACAAACTATGTATGCCGTAAGCAGGGGTATATTTTCTCTTGCCTTAGAGTGTTTTAAGGCGCCGCAAAAAGACAATGGAGACGTTCAAAAAGCTGAAACATTCAGTAACATTGGGTTATGCCATAAAAAACTAGGTGATTATGACACAGCTCTTAGATTTTTATGTGAGGCCAATACACTGCTCCCGGGTTCTGCTGCAATTTTAGCAGAAATGGCCGATTGCAATGCCTTGTGCGGCGAAGAACGTAAAGCCAAGGTACTGTTTAGAGAAGCCTTTTTTGTAAATGCACACCAAGTAGATATTGATCTGCTGGAATCTGAATTGTTTTCAAAACTGTGTGATCTTGTAAGAAATTCAGGAAAATCGGTTTGTGTCCACAAAGAGTGGCTGCCGGTATATGGCGTTTTGTATGGGATTCTTTCTATTAAACGCGAATTACGGGCTGTAGAAGTTGGAAAACTAAAGCAGGCAATTTATGCTTTAGAGAATGAATTGAAAGATACCGCGGAAGCAGGTGAAGACCTGATCCCGCGTTTAATTAATCATTACTTTTGGCTGATAGATCATTACATAGCAGTTAATGAAAATCGTTCAAAGATTAATGAAGTATTGTTGA
>CAZLNE010000087.1:0-9339 GCA_964560975.1 uncultured Treponema sp.
CTGCGGCAACACCCATACCTAGAGCCAGAATAAAAGGAACAGTCATAGGACCAGTCGTTGCTCCGCCTGCATCAAAGGCAACTGATAAAAAGTCTGAAGGTGTAAAGACTGCAAAAGCAAAAAGGATTATATATAAAATGAGGTAAAACAGTTTAATGGGCAGATTAAGAACAGTTCTTAGTAGTCCAAGAGAAACGAAAAAACCTACACCAATCGAAATCATGGTTATGAGCACAAGGGAATTAACGGCTGGGTTTATGAGCTGCACTTGATGAGCAAGAACTTGCACATCGGGCTCTGCAAAGGTGATTATAAACCCAATTGCAAAAGACACAACGAGAAGCAGAGGCAGGTTTTTTTTACTTGTTAAAGATGCTCCGCCTTTTTCTCCAATTGGAATAATACCTATATCTGCACCAAGGAGGAATAACGATAAACCAAGAATAGTTAGTAGTCCGCCGGAAAGAAAATGAAGAAAGGTTGCCGGTTCAAGCGGTGCTGTTGTAAAGTTTAGCACCGCTACTAAAAACATGATAGGAATAACAGAAATTGATGTTTCTTTAATTTTATTAAATAGTGACACCTATTTGTCCTGGAACTTAGATTTGTTTAGTTATGATACACGGACCATCGAGATCGCTACATTGGTTTAGTAGTAAGTTTATGCGATCTATGTCGTCAGAAGGAACTAAAATAAATAATATATCATTTGCCTTAATATGTACATTACCCTTTGGTAAAATGATTTCACCGTTACGAACAATTGAACTTATGAGAACATTCTGTCCAAGAGGAAGTTCAGAAATTTTTCTATCTATACTTACAGAATCCTCAGTAATATGAATTTCAAACATCTCAACATCGGTTGCTTGGGTAGAATGAAGTTCGACAACATAGGGGTTAGTAGGTCTTTTTGGTGTTGTAAACTTAAAAAGCTTTGAGAGTAAGCCTAATGTAGTACCTTGTAGAACACATGTGGTAAAAACGGCAAAGAAGATAATATCAAAAATAAAACCGTTGGAATCTAAGCCGGCTGCTGCAGGATAGGTTGCTAATACGATGGGAACAGCACCTTTTATACCGCCCCACGTAAGAAAAAGCTTTTCTTTAGTACTATACTTGAAGGGAAGTGTACATAGGAAAACAGCAATAGGACGGGCAAGAAAAATCATTGCAACAATAACTATTAGTCCTTCTTTCCATATATTAACAAATCTGCTTGGAAAAGCAAGAAGACCTAAAAGAAGGAAGAGCGCTACGTTACACATGCTTGAAACACTTTCCAAAAAGTTGTTAACACCCTGTTTTGCAGCAAATTTGGAGTTGCCAAGCCAGTAACCCATAAAGAAAACAGCAATAATACCGTTGGCATGTAATAGCACAGCTAGTCCATAAGCGAATAGGATCATACCAATCATTAATACATTGTAATTACCGCGGTTATCCGAATTGAATTTATTGAATACAAAAATAGTTACTTTAGAAAGAATGAAGCCAATTATAACACCGCCGGCAAACTGCCAAATAAGGGAAAGAACAATAGTAAAGGGAGACTTAATACCTTCTGTAAGCAGTTGAATAACGGTCACCGTTAAAAGAATGGCCATTGGATCGTTAGCTGCAGATTCTACATTTAGGGTTGTAGCTAATTTTTCTTTTATAGGACGCTCTTTTGTAATCATAAAAAGTGCAGCAGCGTCGGTTGAAGAAATTATTGAAGCTATAAGAAAAGCTCGTAAAAGTTCTATTTTTAATACAAAATGTATAAAAAGACCAAGAGCAATAGCCGTTAAAATAACTCCAAGTGTTGCTAACGTTAAGGAAGCACCAGCTGCTTCTTTAAGACTCTTTCTCTGAACTCTAAAACCGCCGTCAAAAATAATAAAAATTAATAAAATGTCGCTTATCTGTTTAGAGAGATTCGCGTTATCAAAATAGAAAAGATTTAGTACATCGCTTCCTGCAATTAGTCCTATGAGTATAAATACAATTAGAAGAGGAAGGCCAATTTTTGAGCTCAACTTTGAAGACAACATAGATAAAATGATAAGTAAAGAGAATAAAAGAATCATGGTTATTCCTTGTAAGCGGGCTAAATATCAGACTATATATAACATGAATAGCCCTTTTTTTCTATACCGGAAACCCATGATTGAGCCCAAAACTTAGCATCTTTTACATTATGATCCTGATAGTTACCGCATTCTTTTGGATCGAGTCCCGGTATTTTTTTATCATCCGGCCAGGAAGCAACTTTCTTTAATACTGACAGCATTTTCTCTGCAATGAGTGCTTCGCTAAGGTCTCCAAATACAGTGAGGTAAAAACCTGTTCTGCAGCCCATAGGCGAAAAATCAATAATACCATCAAGTTCATCGCGTATATATTCTGCAACTAAGTGTTCAATGGTATGCATTCCACCAGTTGATAGAACCTCTTTGTTCGGCTGGGTAAAGCGGATATCAAACTTACTTACAACGTCCCCCCTAGGTCCTGTTTTTTTAGATGCGGTTCTCACGTAAGGCGCTGTAACCTTTGTATGATCGAGGTTAAAGCTTTCAACCTTGTATGTTGTTTTTTCCATATTACACATGCTCCATAATATTTATTACTAAATAAGCAGATATTTCTGCGGCTTTTTGTTCAAAGTAATCTCCAGAAACAGCGCCTTCATCTGCAGTGTCAGAAATACAGCGAATAATGACAAACGGAATATTATTTAAAAAAGCTGTATGACCTATGGCTGCTCCTTCCATTTCGACGCATAAAGGCTTGCATTTTTTAGTTATAGTATGTTTTAGATTTTTTGAAGCAACAAAAACATCTCCGGTAGCAATTCTGCCGGTTATAATAGTTTGATTAAATCCTCCAGAAGTGTAAGCCTTAACTGCAAGCTCTATTAATCTTTTATCAGCAAGAAATACAGATGTCTGCATACCAGGAATAGTGCACTCAGGATAGCCGAAACCAGTTACATCGAAATCGTGATACAAGGTATCAGTTGAAATTACAATATCGAGTACCTTTAAATTATCTGATAAAGAACCTGCTATTCCGGTATTTATAATAAAATCTACCGAAAAAACTGATATAAGAATTTGTGCGCTAATTGCAGCATTTACTTTTCCAATACCGCATTGTACCAGAACTACAGAAATTCCTGAAATGTTTCCCTCATAAAAGGTATTTCTTCCTATAACTACTTCTTTAACTTCTCCAAAACCCTTCATTGCGTTTAATAAGAGGGTTATTTCGACCTTCATAGCGCCGATAATTCCTGCTTTTTTCATATAAACCTCCAGAAAATGCTTTATTATCAGGTGAAAGACTGTATAATAACGCTAATTTTTCAACTATTTGTAAATTAATGCAGTAAAACGTAATATATGCGAAGAAAAGCATTGACATTTTGTTCCTGTTATATTATGTTACTACTGTACAGCAAAAAAAACGTTAGAAAAAGGGCCGCTTTTCCCTCCTCCTTTAGCGGCCTTTTTTACGCCCTTTTCAATTTTTAGAATCTTTAAATTCCATAATAGTATTCATATAGATGTCAGAATTATAGAAAAAAGATCCAATGTGTAAAGCCTTGTACACAACAACAAGCTTTTTCGGCTCATTTACAGCATCATAGAGGGTTTGCGCTGCAGAAAGCGGGACAAGAGAATCCAGTTCTCCATGAAAGAATAAGATTGGTACAGAAGAAGAAGGACTGCTTTTTTTTACTGAAAGTGCTTTTAGCGGAGAGTGTGATTTAAAGAAGAATCCCTGCATGAAAAAGTTACTGAGTGATAAAAATTTAAGAAGTAAGAATTTTATAAGTCTTTGAAATCCTTTGTTTGGAAAAAGGGAACAAAGATACATATCCATTTGTTGTGAGTAATCTAAAAAACAGCTGTCGCTTACTGTAAGAGATATTGAGGCTTCAGGAAAACGAGGTAAAGATAAGGAACGAACAACAGCAGAAGATCCCATTGAAACACCATGGAGAATAATTTTAACTTCGTTTCCAAGAAGCCGTTTAACCTGATCTATCCAAAGTAAAAGATCATTCGCATCTTTGTATCCCATAGAGATGTAAGTTCCGCCGCTTGAACCGTGGCCGCGCAAATCAACTGATAAAACCGAAAAACCTCTTCTGTGATATTCTTCTGCAAGATATGTCATACCTGCAGCAGAATCCATAAACCCGTGTAAAAGAATAACTGCATCCTGACTGAAGTTGTCTATAGAACGCCAAAAATAACCAGATAAGGAAGTTCTATCATGAGCTATAATAGATATTTTCTTTGTGGGGTACGACGGCCATCTTTTTTTTGCTGCCAATAAAGGAGTCATTATTATTGGATCTCGAACATGTGATGTGAGCGAAGCAGAAAGACCTGGGATTTGTGAGGTTTCGTTTCCTGTGTGTGTTGATGTATCTACAGGTTTTAATTGTGATTTTAAAATGATAAAGCCGGCAGTAAGAAAAAAACAAAAAAAGGCAAGAATTAGTAAGGGAAAAAGAAACCAAAGCATTCATGAACCTCATAAAAGAACGAGCAATAAACTTTTTCATATTTAGTATAGCTTAGTTTGAAATAGAATACAATAAAGCGAATGGCAATAAAAAAAGGGGAAAAGCAATGCTTTTCCCCAGATGTCCTTTTAGGTTTTAATGTGTTGAAATTGGCTTATCTGATAAAGCCCAGCCTTCAATAACACGGGCACCGATTGGTTCTGGATTATCTTTGAAATGTACAAATTCCATAGTTTCCTGTTTTATTTTTTCACCAGTTTTCTTGTTTGTAACGAATACTTCATAGCGTATAGCAGCCCAGTCTCCTTCTGCCATAATGTTATGGAAATTTCCAAGTTCAATATCAAAACCCTTGAAAAACTGACCCATTGCTTCTTTGTACTGCTGTAAGGTCCATCTCATGCCGTATACGTTGTAGTGAGAACCCGGTTCATACAGTGTATTACACCATTTTAACCAGCCCTCATAACCGCCGTTCCATTCGCTGAAACCCTTCTTAATTCGAGCTTTCATTGCTTCTTCAAAAGTTGTTCCCATACATTAATTTTGGAGAGAAAACAGTGTAATTATCAGATGCTAAATCAGTTTTAGATCTTGTAAGGCTTGAATATTTCCTTCGGCGGCAATATTTGGCGTACCTGTGGAGTATATTTCATTAATTCTTAGCTTATAAAAGTCGCGGACCTTATGGCGTACAAGTTTCATCGTTGAGTTTATAAGTCCGTCTGCTTCATCGAAGGGTTTTGCAATGAGAGCGAAAGATGCAGGCGACCATTGAGAAGGAATATACGAATATTCAGGGTGGTTTCTAAAGGCTGTAATATCTTTTCGCAGTAACTCGAGAATTGCATGAGCTTCCTGTGCTCCATTTAAATCAGCTTTTACGGCATCTGTGTTTATGGTAATGAGGACCGATGTAAATTTATTTTGTTCATTGAATGCCATAACTTGATTAACATACTTTGAGGTATTTATTATTGCTTCTTCTATGGTTTCCGGACTGTATTTTTCACCGTCTGCTGCAATTAAAAGAGCTTTTTCGCGGCCTGTTACAACAAGGAAGTTGTCTTCATCAATGTAGCCTAAATCCCCTGACCACAGACGTCCGTCAATTATTGTTTCTGCAGTAGCTTCAGCATTTTTATAATAACCTTTCATGACAGAATCACCCTTGGTAACTATCTGACCGATCTCCCGAACCTTGCATTCTGTTTTTGTATCTTTCATAATTTTAACTTCAAGAGTTGGAATTATAACTCCGGATGTGCCAAATTTATGTCGGGCTGGTGAGTTGGAACAAATAATCGGTGCGTTTTCTGTTAATCCGTAACCCTGATACACGGGAACCCCAATAGCATTAAAAAATTCCTGCTGTTTAATTTCGAGAAGAGCGCCGCCGCCGATACAGAACTTAATATCGGTTCCGAATATTTTTCTGAGCTTTGGAAAAATAAGGGCATTAGCAAGCGCCCATGGAAAAAAATTCTTAATGCGGACTGATAATGGCGGCTTATTAAAACCGTTTCCTGAACGTGCAATACCTGCTTGTAAACCGCGTTCAAAGATGCCGTTAATGAAGGGTCCTTTTGCAGCAACTCCCTGTATCATTTTTTTCATAAAGTTTCCCGAAAGTGCAGGAACGGTAAGGAGAAAATCGGGATTTACCTCTAAAAGATTTTGAGGAAGATTTCTCATAGCGGCTAAAGGACCTCCGCGCGCATCAACAAAGTACATAGTAAGACCGCGGTAGAGAAATATATACGAACCGACTGTGTGTGCAAATGAGTGATCGAGGGGGAGCATAATAAGGCTCTTCCATCCTTTTTCGACATTTACAACTTCTGAAGAAGCCGTTGCATTATGCCAATAGTTTTTATGACTGAGCATAATACCCTTAGGGTTTCCTGTCGTGCCGGATGTGTAGCAGATCGTTACGGTGTCATCCTCGCTAATACTTTCTTCAATTTCTGCAAGAGTTTTTTTTGCAGGTTTACCGTTAATCACTGTTCCATTATTTAAAGCTTTTCTGCCTTCATCTACAAAAGTGTCAAAAAAGAAAAAGTTCTGTCCCTCTGTAACAGAAGAAGAAACGAGAATTTTTCTCAATGAGGCAGTATCAGGCGAAATACAGATAATTACAGGTTTAATTGAAACTGCTTTATATGCATCGAGAATTTTTTGCAGGTTGTTTTCTGAAGTTAAAACGGCCTTAGATTCTGAATGTTCGAGCCGGAAAACAATTTCATCGTGTGATAATTTCGTAGAAAGCGGAACCGAGGTACAACCGGCTTTTAAAAGACCAAATTCGCCTAAAACCCAGTTTGTTCTTCCTTCAGAAAGAATTGAAATATTGTCGCCTTTTGAAAAACCTTTAAGAAGGAGTCCGGCTGCAAAGTAAGCTGATAGTTGGTCGGCCTCAATATAGCTGACAGTTGTGTAGACCTCAGTCTGTTTTTCACCTAGATAGGGCATTGAACCAAATTTTGCTGCCGCATCATGCATTAATTGTATAACCGTTCTCATAGTGACTCCTTTAATACAAATAGACGATTTCTGTCATTTAGTATAAGCTTAGATTAACATGCAGTCAAGGAAGACACAATATTTATTTCCAGATTATAAGGAATATGATATACTAGACCAAATACTAGGAGAGTCATTTGGCACACGAAGTTTTTACAGAAATAATCCAGAAACGTGAATTAAAAAATGAAAAAATAGTGGCCGTCGTTCGGTTTGCTCTTGGTTTATCGATTATTTTCGATCTTTTATCTTATTTTAAAATTATAAACCTTGGCGAATATAAGACGTCATTTGCATCATGGGTGAATTCAATTTTTCTTTTACTGTATTCCACAGTAATAATGCTTCTGCTTCTGAGAAATATTTACATAAAATGGCTGAAATTTGCAGTAATTCTACTTGATTATGTATGGGTAATAATCTCTTTTATGACTGATAAAAGTTTAACCAGTGATGCAAGTACGACAGCCTGGTATGCATTTGCAGGATGCCTTATGTTCTACCTGATAAATCTGCTGCGTTATTCGAAGGAAGGCACTATATTTGCCGGTATTTTAACGCTATTTACCTATTTTTCTGTAAATATCTATAACAATGTAGATACTTCTGTAATATTTCAAATATCAATAGCACTAATTATTTTTCTCTACATAGGCTTTTTAGTTACTTCTTCCAGTAAGAGTATGCTGATTGAGGTTAATACCAAAACAATGATGGAGCGCTACCTTCCTCCTCAGCTTATTCATGAACTGTATAAAAACACTTCCAATATTATACCGGGAGGTTCAATAAAAAAAGTCTCTGTGCTGTTTGCCGACATCAAATCATTTACAAGTACTTCTGAATCCATGCCTCCCGCTGAAGTTGTTGAACTTTTAAATGCATACCTTTCTGCCATGACAGAGATACTATTTGCTCATAAGGGAACTATAGACAAGTTTATTGGAGACGCAATAATGGCTGTCTTTGGAGCTCCAATAACAGAATCGGACACCGCTTGAAATAGGAATCGGCATACATACAGGCGATGTCATTGCAGGAAACATAGGCAGTGAAAAAAGAATGGATTACACTGTCATCGGCGACAATGTGAATCTTGCATCGAGAATAGAAGGGCTGACACGTTTTTATCTATGTCCGGTACTAATCTCGGAAGCAACATATAATGAGGTAAAACATAGAGAGGTCGGATTCAGCTTCAGGGAAGTAGATCTTGTTCAAGTAAAAGGAAGGACCTTACCGGTGAGGATTTATGAAGTGCGCTGCTATGATAATCAAGAAGAAAAGAAAATTTTTGAAAAAACAGTACAAATATTTGAGCAGGCGCTGCTTCTTTATAGAGAACGGGATTTTGAAAAAGCTGAGAAAAAATTTATGGAAAATAAAGAAGATTCTATTTCAAAAATGTTTGCACAAAGATGTACAGAGTATATTACCAACCCCCCAGACAGCAGTTGGCAGGGTGTATTCTATATGAAAAGTAAATAAAGAGAGAATGATATGAAAACAGGTTTAGTACTTGAAGGCGGCGGAATGCGCGGAATGTATACCGCTGGTATTATTGATATTATGATGGAAAACGATATATCAGCTGATATTGTTATTGGCGTTTCAGCAGGAGCAGCGTTCGGCTGCAATATTAAATCTAAACAGATAGGGCGCGTTATCCGGTATAATGCAGCCTACTGTAAAAATCCTCATTATGCTGGAATACGGTCGCTTTTGTTCACAGGAGATTTTTACGGGGCAAAATTCTGCTACGAAGATATTCCGAATACCTTGGATCCTTTTGATACAGAGACATTCAAAACCTCGAAAGAAGAGTTTTATGCAGTTTGCACCGATGTTATCACCGGAAAACCGGTCTACCACAAGTGTGAAACAGGAGATGCAGAAGATGTTCAATGGATGCGCGCCTCTGCATCGATGCCTCTTGTTTCGCAGATAGTAGAAATAGACGGTATGAAGCTTTTAGACGGCGGTGTTGCTGACTCCATCCCTCTAGTAAAGGCGCAGGAAATGGGCGCTCAAAAAAATATTGTGGTTCTTACGCAGCCCGATGGCTACCAAAAAAAGAAGAATTCTCTCATGGGTGCGGCAAAAATTATATATAGAAAGTATCCGGAATTTATAAAAGTAATGGAAAACAGACACCACATGTATAATAATGAACTTGAGCTCGTGAAAGAAGCAGAAAAAAACGGAACAGCCATTGTCTTTCGTCCTTCGAGAGATGTACATATTAGCAGGACAGAAAGAAACCCCGACAACCTGCGCGCACTCTATGCCCTTGG
>CAZLNE010000088.1:0-9195 GCA_964560975.1 uncultured Treponema sp.
TTTTCCCGCACCAAAGAGCATCCGTTCCTAAAGTTGCAGCGACCCTATAGGAATCACTGAAAAAGTATCCATGCCCATCAGGAGGTCCGTAAGGATTAGGTCTTCCGTCATCGTAGCTGTATTCAGGAGCAAAGCCGGTTTTCGGATGACAGCACATGGTAAAAAACTTTCTGCTTTCTTCGGCGGCTTTTTTCCAGAATTCTGTGTCTTCATCATTGGTAAAATCTGCATATAATTCATAAAAATGAGGCAGGTGATACGAAGGATCCGTAAAATTACATCCAGGCACAAAGCGAATATAGGTATTTTTCTTTTCCCACATTGGAAGATTACCGTGAAGACACCGTTTCATTAGGGTTTTTGCTTCGTTTGAATAATTAAAAATACCTTCCCCGTCACCCCACAGCCTCGATGCAAAAATTAAATCCATTATGAAATACTCTTCGCCGTCGGGAGCTGCTCCCCATGCATTTTTCTTACCATTCAGAGCGCATGACCAGGCAAAGTAGCCGGCTTGTCTGCCCTCTGTCATAAACATATAGGTTTTACTCCACTTCCAGAGTCTGTTAAAAATATCCTGTCTGTTCATTTGAAGAGCCATCATCATACCGTATGACATTCCCTCTGTTCGAGCATCAATGTTGCCGGTATCTATCATATAGCCGGTATTATCAGTTGAATTATCGTAAAAGCGTTCTTCTTTTGAACCCTCAAATATGGTTTTCCATGCTCCTTCAATTTTATTATCTATATCAGTCTGTGAATAACCATACTGCTTAAATAAATTAAAATCGGTTTTTACTGCTTTCATGAGTGCCTCCAGGATAGTATGAAATAGTATAGACATTGAGTATCTGTAATGTTATCAGTATTTTCACCTAATTTCATTTCTTACATAACAATTAACGTACAGCATGAGATTTATTGCTAAATTTGCAATCTATGCTATACTTATACAATACTATTACTATAGAGGATACTATGCGATTATCGCCTTCTAAACCAGTACTTTGTCTTTTCCTATTCCTGTTTTTTACATCTATTTATGCCCGGCCTTCTCACCCGCAAAAAAAGGTATTTGATGCAATACTTGAAACCCAAAAAATTGTTCAATACCTCGATCAATGGGAAGGAAAAACTACGGGAGGGCTCCCGCCTCTTAAAAAAATTGAAACACTTTCTGCCAAAGAGATTTCTGCATCAAGCTTTGAACAGGCCTTGCAGTGGTATACAAATCTTGCACAGAACGGCAGCTCTTATGCTCAATGTGTATTAGGATATTATTATGAAAATCTTGAGTACTCAAGAGAACATATAGAAACAGCGTTTTCATGGTATAAAAAAGCATCAGATGCATCCTACATTCCTGGTAAGCATTATCTTGCTCAATGCGCCTATACCTATAAAGCCTTACTGGAGCAGTCTGAAATTCTCGAGCTGACAATGACCGCCTGTGATGAGGGTTTTCCTGCTGCACAGTATTTTTACTCGCTACTGTATTACTATGAGTATACAAGCAATGACATAGACAATAAGATTACCGCTTTACTCGAAGAAGCTGCGGTTGCAGGATATACAGATGCATACATGAGCCTTGCTAATATATACCGCTATGCCTACGATATAGAAGGCTATACTGTTAAGACCGATTATTATGAGAATTTGGCCAGAGAGAATAACGATCCGAAGGCGTACAGATCTATTGCAGTTGATTATCAGTATGGGTACTCCGAAAAAGAAGTGAACATTCTCATGGCCTTTGAGTATTACAAAAGAGCGGCAGAACTCGGCGATGCATATTCAATGGAAGATATTGCCTTCTTTTATAGAGGCGCCTATAACGAAATTCCATACGATCAGGAAAAGGCCGTTTGGTGGTTTGAAAAAGCAGCACAAACCTTGTATATGGAACAGGCATTTGCAGAGGCAGCTGCTGCCGATTCTTTCAAAGCTCTTGTAAAAAAAGCAGGCGAAGGATCGCCGACCGCTATGAACGATCTGGGTTATGCGTATTATTACGGAGAAGGAACACCGGTAGACGAAGCACAAGCACGATTCTGGTTTGAAAAAGCAAATTTGAATCCTGAATATTCCAGTTCCCAAAGCCCTCTTGCCTACATGTATTATTCAGGATTGGGAGGGAAAAGAGATATTTCTAAAGCTTTACAATGGTATAAAAAGGCCGCAGAAAAAGATGCTTATTTTGAATCAACGGTTAAATCTATATATAATGCTGTATTAGGAGTTGAAAACTTCTATGTGGAGATTAAAGCCCTTGATTACTATGAGCCTGTTAATTCCGAGAGAATACTTCCAATCTATGTAAAGGGTATGACTAAAGAGGAAGCGTTTGCGTGGTATAAGGAACAGGCTGATAAAGGGGATACCGTAAGCCAAACAATAACAGGATTCTGCCTGCAGCATGGACTAGGCACAAAAAAGAAGGAAACAGAAGCTTTTACATGGTATAAGAAAGCATCCGATGCAGGCTTTGTTCCGGCCAGGTATGCACTTGCCCTCCTGTATGAAAGCGGAATAGGAACTGCAAAAGATGAGAAACAATCATATGAACTTTTTCTTAATTGTGCAGAAAACAATTATGAGAAGGCCTATTTAAAAGCTGCATCCATGTATCTGCTGGGAGAAGGTGTTGAACGCAGTCTGGAAAGCAGTAATTATTACGCAGAAGAAGCAGACTACTATAATGTACAATCTATACAATTTTTAGTAGATCCTTCTTCCTTTGATCTTCAGACTCAATATGAGGAATTTAAAAATAAATCGCTTTCAGGCAATGCAGATGATATATATAATTTAGCTGTTTTTTTTGAAAGTAATTATGATACTGCCAATGCTCTAGCTCTATATATGCAGGCAGAAAAAATGAATCATCTGAGCTCAATGGTAGCCCTTGCAAATGCTTATATAAACGGATCTGGTATTCCTCAGGATGTACACAAAGCATTATCGCTCTATACTAAAGCTGCCGACTTACAGTCAGATTCTGCCTTGTATTATCTAGGGGAACTGTACTGGTATGGAAACGAAACACAACGAGATCCTGTAAAGGCCTGTGAGTATCTTGAAAAAGCTGCAGAACTCGGAAACTCTGAGGCTGGAGGACTACTGGCTAAAATTACGGGTGTGCAGGAAGAGCAGGAAGAAGATTATTACTATGACGACCAATACGATTACTACGATGACGAAGATTATTACGAAGATTACGAAACCACAATTTCAAGTTATGGAGAAAAAATTACTATTACAAAGCAGACAACAGCACAATATACTTCTTTTACTAACAGTGCAGAATCTGTAGCCTGCTTTTTCTTTGCATCCTTTTTACGCGGCGATACAGCTTGGATAAAAGTATGCGACAAAACAGATATTGACTATTTTACCCAAATTTACAACGAGTATTATTCTGATGCTGCCGGCATCACTGTTATTTCCTACGATATTTTTCCTGAAACACTAATCGACAACGGCTCAAGCTATTATGAAATGAAAATTGGTATAACATATACCTACGGAGATGAAACCTTTTCGGGAACAGATACTATTGAACTGTTAAAGAACAATGGATTATGGCAGATATGGAGCATCCCGGAATAGGACTTACAATGATAAAAAAAACACGCTTTGATGGAACACTCATAAAAAATGTACCTCCTTTTACACGATTTCTTCCATACCTCATGAAAGACAGAAGCAGTTCAGTAATTTATTATGAACAGGATTTGGATGTAACGAATGCCTTAGCATGTATAAAAAAACTTAATAAAGAATTGATAAAAGATAAGGTGCTTATAAGTCTATTTGGTGTAATAATTACAGCAGCAGTTAGAACCCTCTCACAACGGCCGGATTTAAATAGATTTATTTCAGGGTATCGTTACTGGCAAAGAAAAAAAATTCAAATTGCATTTATTGCAAAAAAAGAAATTACAGATGATGGAAAAGAAGTCACTGTAAAAATTACCTTTAATCCGGATGAAACCCTGGAAACTGCAGCTAGAAAAATTTACACAGAAGTAAAAAAAGCAGTTTCAGAAGAAGGCGATGATACAGAAAAAATTATTGAATTTATTATGAAACTTCCTTCTATTCTTATAAAACTTATTGTTAAAGCAATGACTTTTTTAGATCATCAGAATTTAATGATACAGTCTCTCATAGAAGCAGATCCCATGTGGTGTAGTGCTTTTTTTACCAATGTAGGTTCTTTCGGATTAGATGCGCCATTCCATCATCTTTATGACAGAGGTAACTGCCCTATCTTTGCAGCAGTTGGAAAAGTTAGGGAAGAATTCAAACTTAATGAAAAAGGCGAAGTTGAGAAAAAGCTCATGGTACGTATGAGGTTCACCTTTGATGACCGCATAAGCGATGGGGTTTATATGGCAAAATCGTTAGAACTTATGCAGAACTATGTAGAGAATCCTGAACTGCTTCTTGCTTCTGTCCAGGAGAATCTTACTTCTTAACAGTGTATAAGTCGTGAATAATCGTTTCAATATCCGGGTTTTTAATTGTGATATCGGCAACAGGATACACGTTTGTCAATTGTGCGATTACAGAACCATAATTGTCCATGTGACCGGGTAATTCCCACACAGCGCTCATTCCGTCTTCGCTTACTTCGAGTGCATCCTTAATCTTTTTTACGTCCATAGGTTGAGTAAAGCGTACAGATAAAAGCTTAGATCCTCCATACGCAAAACGCAGGTCGGCCATGTTTTTGTCAAACACAATACTGCCGCTATTGATAACCGTTATTCTTTTACACAGGTGTTCTACGTCTCCCAGATCGTGGGTTGTTAAAATAAAGCTCACCTTTTTATCCTTGTTTACATCATGAACAAAGCGCCGTACTGTTTCTTTTGCAAGAATATCCATACCAATAGTCGGTTCATCTAGAAACACTAAGGCCGGCTCATGCAGGAGAGCGGCAACAAGCTCGCACTTCATTCTTTCGCCCAAGGAAAGGCTGCGGACAGGACGCTCTAAAACATCTGAGAGTGCAAACTTATCTTTGAAGTATTCTAAAGAATGATTAAAGGTATCTTCGGGAATTCTATAAATCTTTTTGTTTAAAAGAAAACTGTCCGATGCCGGCAGATCCCAGATAAGCTGACTCTTTTGTCCAAACACAGCTCCAATTTTTCTTACATATTCAAGTCTTTGCTTCCACGGCTCTACACCAAGACAGGATATTTCACCCGATGTCGGATGCAAAACACCGCACAGCATTTTAATGAGAGTAGATTTTCCTGCACCATTTGGTCCAATGAGAGCCCTAATTTCACCCTGAGGAAGCTTGAACTCAACGTCTTTAACTGCTTCCACCGTTTTATACTCGGGTTTAATAAAAGCCTTAATAGCAGAACCAAGACCCGAGCCGGAGCGTGATGCAACTTTAAAACTTTTATTAAGACCTTTTGTTTCAACTACATAGTTAGTATTCATATCAGCCTCCGCCGCTCACATACGATTTTAATTGATGCTTCCATAAGAGTACTGTGACAAGTACAAAGAGTATGGTTCCGCCTAGTGCGGTAAAAGCAGTCCATGAAACAGGACCAAGTAAGGCCTTTGCCGGCCAGTAGCAGGCAATTGCAAACGGAACAACAGTCGTAAAAACTGTCTGCAAAAACATGGGATATATTTCCATAGGATAATTTCCATACGACAAAATTTTATCGGTAATTTCATCGAGTCTCATGGGATAAATCCAACGGACAGTAAAGAAGCAATATAGAATATGTACACCTGCTTGTAAAAGAACACGTGCAAAAAGGAAAATTATGAAATATACAAAACCTAAAACACCCGCCGGCATACCAATACGTATAACAGCCCAAAGTGTACCAGCAATTCCAACTACAACGGTGCCAAGTCCATATGGTTTAAACCCGCTTGTTAAGAGCATCAGCAAAGGAGGAAATGGTTTTAATAAAAGCCGGTCGAATTCACCTTTTTCCATAAGACTGTCAATAGTTCTGCGCACAGAACCAAATAAGATATCTGTTAAGCCATTTACAAGAAGAAGCACTGCTTGAAACAAAAGCATCTGGTCCCAGTTCCAGCCGGGGTAACCGTTTGAATTTGAATACAAAAGAAACTGAGCTAGAGGACCGAGCGCAGAAAAACCAAAGGCTACAAAAAGCCCCATTATAAAATTGAAACGATATTGCATCATGCGCATCAACAGCATCTTAGAGTTAAAGAAAAATAAACTGACAGCCTCACTTGCAATAGCCATAAAGCGGTGTTTTTTCATTTATCCTCCAAAACCTGCAAAGCGGCGGACCGCACGTTTCCATAAGAGCGTATTAATAAGGAGAAAGAAGGCAAGCCATAGCAGACTAAAGATTGATTGTGTAAGAAACTCAATCCAGCCGTTTCCCTTACCAAGGAAGAATCTCAGCGGCCAGTGAAATAACGACGCAAAGGGAAGTCTGATTAATACATTGGTTATTGCGTCCGGCAAAAACTCGAGAGGAATAAGAGATCCGCCTAATGATGCAATTATTATGTGTTTTATAGCCTGAAGCGCATCGGTGTTTTGAAGATAATTTCCTAATAAACCGATAAAAAAATTCATAGAAAAAAACATAAAAAAAGCAATTGCCGCCGATACACAAAATTGAAAAATCGTCGCAAAGGTCATTAAAGGGTACGGCACGAAAATAGAATAGAGAATTAAACTTGGAATAAATTCGCATACAATTCCAGCAAGACGAAGGCTTACTGCACGCGAAAGCTCATACGAAAAAAGAGAGACAGGACGAATGAGATCAAGTGTGAAATCTCCGGAAATAATTCTTTGCCCTACATTATAGTCGGTAAAGTTCCAAATCCAGTACCAAATAAACTGCACACAAGCGTAATACCAAACCATGGCCTCTAAAGAATAACCTGCAATATCCGCCTTACCGGAATATGCGAATAAAGTTCTAAAAAGGAAAATATTTAACACGAGAAGAAAGGGGTCAATAACAAGAGACATTAATAAACCCCAAGGATAGCGGAACATGCGTTTGAGGCCCAAAAAAACCATAGTTGGAAAAATCATTACTGAAGCCTGCCTTTACAAGCATTCTACTATTGTGATTGATTATTGTCCATAAGAATTTTTTACTAATAACTAGTTTTCATAGTAAAATTATTCTTTCATATCCGGCTCAAGAATTTTTTTCATTTCTGCAAGCGTTTTCTTTTTATCGTTTTTATACAAAAAATAGGTAATTGTAGAAGTAATAAAAGCGCCTATACTGTCAACAATAAGATCGCTCATAGTATCTCTTAATCCGCTTCCCTGATACGCTTTCCCTATCAGTATGGAATCATCAGGTAAATTCCATTTTTGATTAGCAGTTCCCAGAAGAACATCGGCAGAAAATTCAGCAATTTCCCAAAAGACACCGATGGTTACGGCAAACGAAAAGGAAAAGACTGCAACAAGGAGGGGACTAATATCCATACTGTGCTTATGATTTATGGTGTAAATTAAAATAAATCCAATGAACCCGATAATTACACCGGATAACATATGCAGAAGATCATCCCACCACCAAAGCCTATAATATAGATTGAATGTATTACTTAAAAAAATTCCTGCAAAGATAAAAAATACTATAACAACTTCAAGAATGTCGGGGATATCAATTTTTCTATTCCGTTCAATATATTCTGTCGTATACGAAAGTACAAAGGTGAGAACTGCCCATACAACGTATTCACCCCTTTTACTAAGTTCACGGAGAACTTCAGGTTTGCTTACATCTTTATCGCGTACTACAATGAATATGCCGATTCCAAGATTTATGAGTATTGAGAGAAGTAAAAAAATGCGAAGCAGTAAAAAAAAACGGCTTCTAAAAGTATCCTTTTTTTTCATCTATACCTCTAACACCTTAAATACTTTTTTCTGCTCCCTTGTAAAAAGGCGCATCATCGCATTCAATAATTTTAATCACCGGCTCAGTTCTCTCCATTGTCAATGGAAACTGCTTCGGATGCAGAAGATGTACTTCACCGTCCATCTGGACAAGAATATACTCATTATACGCAATTTTAATTTTATGAGCTTTCGCAAACAGGGAAAGCGGACTATGTATATGCTCTCCTGTTTCAAAGGATTTTAAGCTTTGAAGTTTTTGAATAATGTTCATTGTTTTCGTTGCACAAAAGGTATCATCAGATGGAAGAATGAGATGGTTGCTGCCGTATGTTCTATGTCCGGAAACACCCAAGAGGCAAAACTCAAGAGGACTGTCTATTGTCCGTATTTCTTTGCCGCCTTCATCAAAAACTTCTACAAACATGGGTCTGACAGGAAACCGTAAACCGTAAAACACTGCAGCTAAATTTACCCACAACTGATAAAAATTTCCAGGTAACACTCCCTTTGTTTTATTGGTCATGTGCGTAATAAAAGCATCGATGCCCACACTTGCAAGATTAAATGAATACCACGGCGGATTTGCATCGAGACTGCCGTATTCGGCAATTTTTTTACCGTCTTTTTCAATTTCTTCTTTAGAAACCTTACCCTCATACGCAACTTTCACAGCCCTTTGCCATGCAAAATGAGAAGGCTTTGTTAAACGATTTAAAGTGTCATCGAGGGTGCGTCCGTCAGAACCGTCATTGCCGGTACCAAAGGGAAGGCGCAATACGGCTATTTTTTGTGTAACAATTTTTTTGGTTTTAGCATCTAATAAAGCATTTTTTAAAAGAACAGTCTGAACTTCAAGACTTGTCCCGTCTCCGCCTGCAGTAATGACGAGAAACTCTTCATTTTTACCGGCATCTTTAGCAAGATTGACAACAGATTGAGCATATTCACTGGCATGCCCCGCATATTTAGTTTCCCAAACAAGCATTTCAAGAGAAGAAACTGCATCTTTTTTACTCAAAGATTCTTCATTAAATCGTTGTAATATAGGGATTTTCTCTTTGGCAAGCCTTTTAAGGGTAAAGCCGCCCGCCCTCGGATTTGCTATAATAATGGCGGTAAGTTTTTTCTTCTCCCAAAGGGTACATCCTTTTATAAGGGGCTCAAGATAGTTTTTTAGAAGCTGTGCGTTTAGTATTTCTGACATAAAACTAGTATCCGCGTGAATATGGGACTTGTCAAGTAATTAAGGGAAGGGGTACCATCTTTTGCGATGCGAAGTTACCCCTTCC
>CAZLNE010000089.1:0-7484 GCA_964560975.1 uncultured Treponema sp.
TGTCTACATTGATACCAAGATCTTTGTAGAGTGCTGCGTAATCAGCCATGTCGCCCTGTGTATACTTAAGTACGAAAGCAGATTCTGCTGTATATAAGTCAGGAGCATCTGCACCGCCAGCTACTAAAGCTTGGTCCAAAGCAGGCTGATAAGCACCATCAGTTGTAGCAATGATAGTTACTTTTACATCATAATCAAATTCCGGATGGAGTTCCTTGTACTTGTCCATCATCTTGGGAACTTCATCAGTAAAACTCCAAAGGTTAATTACCTTTTTAGCTGTTGTTTTTGCGCCATCTTTTGTTCCGCCTGCAAAAAGCATGGAAGAGCAAAGGACACTAAGGGCTACTAATACTAGCAACACTTTCTTCATAATATATCCTCCTAATTTTTGAGAACGTAAAATCGTTCTCTACAAAGTTGTTGTTCTTAAATAATATGACTTGCCACCCTAAAGAGGCATAGGGCAAAGCACGGTTTATGTCCTAGGACTTTTTACCTATGGATGCATAAGCCATACGATTGCGGATACTAGACGGGGATATAAACGGGAACCAAGATCTGTTCCATCGGTTGATGCAACCTGGTCAGTTGCTCCCCAATCTTTACTTCCGTTTTGCTGCCATGAAACATGAACAGCATCTCTCTCTATTCTATCGCCTGAAAAACCTAAAATATTCTCTGCAACATACTGGTTAATAAAAATCTTACTAAGCCAGGTATTTTTACTGGTAGATGAAAGCTTCCAGCCGCCTGAAACATCATCAAGGCAGATACCGGGAGCGAGCACGGTGTCTAAATGAATCTTCAAAACCTTTATAAACTCTGCATAAGGACCCTTTTCTTTTACTGCTTCAGGAGCTCCGCAAAATAAAGGATAAATCAAACCTTCCACGGCAGGAATAATTTTTGATTTATTATCAGCTTCAAACACTGCAGGAATATAGTTTTCACCGGGTATCATCTTTGAGCTGATAGTTTTGGCAGCCCGCACGGCTCCCTCTTTCGCCTTCTCGGCATCTGCTATAAAGGTTCCGCCAAGTCTTGTGAATAAAGCCTCAAGGCAAACATACGCAGCCCATGTCTTAACGCCAAGGTAAAGATTATTTCTTGCCTGACCAAGACTTATATCGAGAGAATCATAGGTTGTAATTTCAGCACCGCCTGCACAGCGGTCTGAGTCTGCATCTAAAATTCCGTCATTATTCTTATCACGTGCAATTATTGAGCTAAGACAATCACGCATGGTTTTAATTTTTGTATTTATCCACTCAGCATCGTTTGTAGCTTTTTCATAAAGACAGGCTGTTAAAATCCAGTTCAGTGTTTCTTCAAAACTCATGTAGCTGAAACATCCGGTAAGATGCGGAATTTCATACACAGAAGTTCCCGCCGGTGTAAAACAATCTGCAACACCCTGATCATGACAAAAAGCCAGTCCATATGCGTCGGTATACGACGAACGTGAGAACAAGAAGTCCAGTTCATTTTTAACGGTCCACGGAGACCATTTTAGTTCCCAGAAAGCCTGATCTACGGTTAAATCCAAGGTGTTCATCATCCTGTATTCACCCTCGTTTACAATAAAAAGAGGATCTCCGCCTTCTGTTAATAAGAGCTCCGTACTTGCATTATAACTATGAGCTGCATTGGCTAATAAAAACTTTCTTTCATTTGATATGTTTGCAGACTCTAATATTGCATCTACTTCTTTTGCTTTTTTAAGGGATTCTTCTGCATCTTCGAGCGCAGAAGTTAAAACTTCTTCGAGATCTTTAAAATGAACAGTGTAATACGCATGGGCTCTGTAGCCGGAGGTAACAATGCCGTCGCGGTATGCACCAAGGGCAACAATGACAGATTTTTTTTCACCAATGCCTACCTGCCAGCGGATTAAGCCTTCAGCTGCAAGTTTTCTTTTCGGTTTTGAGGAATCGAGACCGCTGTGAAGCACAGACCAGTCCATAATTTCTTCAACATCCTTACCGGCAAGGGCAGCATAACCCCACTGCGTACCGGACGCAAAACCGGCTAAAGTTCCATTTGTACTATCTGAAAGAAGACGCCTTATTCCCTGCATACCAAAAAAACCGAGCATGGGTTCTGTTCCCTTTGTATTATCAAAGCTTAATTCAACGAGAATCGCCGGGCGTACTGCTTTTTTAATTTCTGCAGGTTTTGCCGTTAAAGGATCTGGAACCGAACCAAAAAAAGATATAACTTTAAAACACAGATCTTCAGCCAGCCATTGCTCACCGCTGAAAGTCATTGTACGTTTTATTTCATCCTGCTTAAACCAATTGCACTCTGGAGGAGGAATTAAAGGTTTCGAAGGTAAATGATACGACTCTTCACCAACACCAACATGTATGCCCGGTGAAAAAGGAAGCAATCGAGCCTTACCCTTACCTCTGCGGTAACCAGCAAAAAGGCCTTGTTTTGGAGGCTGTACGTCACCGACAGCAATTCCGGCTCCCTTACCTATACGGCCAAGAGCCAAACACGAAAAGGCGCCCCACATGCCATGTATAGAGTAAAAATCGTTATCGCGTATATCAATAGACATGTAATCCTCCATACTTAAAGTAATTGACAAGGTGCTTTGGTTGTATAGGCCACACGCCCTCTTTATTCCTAGGACAAACTCCCTATAAATGAAGGTATATTACACAGGATTTGAGACAATCCATTCTACAGCGTACTTTCTAAGATCCGATGCAGTGTCTAGATTTAACTTATCCTTAATGTTTTCTTTATATGCATTTACCGTTTTCACTGAAATTCTTAGAGCTAATGCAATCTCTGTAACACCATAGCCCTTCCCGATGAGCTGAAAAACTTCAAGCTCCCGATCTGATAACTTTGATATAGGATCTTCACTAGTGTTGCCGCCTGCAATGAGACCCATTAATCGGTCTTTTAGTTCCTCGCTAACCGCAATTCTTCCCTCTATAACATTTTTTACTGCTGATAAAAGCTGAGACGGATCACTGTTTTTCATAACATAACCCTTTGCCCCAGCCTTAATTGCACGTTCTCCATATAAACTTTCTTCATGCATAGAAACTACAAGAACATAGGTCTTTGGATACGCAGTCTTTATTGTCTTAACAAGATCAAGTCCATTTTGCCCTTGCAGGCTGATATCAACAATGGCTAAATTTGGATTTTCTCTTTCGAGTAATACAAGAGCCTCTGAAATATCGCCGGCCTCGCCTACTGGATCCAGATGAAGTTCTTGTTTTACAAGAGCGGCAACACCATGCCTGTATACCGGATGGTCATCCACTACAATAAATTTCTTCTTTAACGCCATGCTAACCTCTTTACTACATAAATACTTTGCATCGTATCTCTGTACCTTGGGAATTCGTTTTAATTGTAAGCTCTCCCATAATTACGCTTGCCCGGTACTTCATTATATTTAAACCCATTCCTGAATTATTCGTTTCTTGTTTTTGAATACCCTTACCGTTATCAGTAATAGTGATAATGATTGCGTGTTCATCACGATAAAGACTTACAGATATTTCGCTTGCCCCGGAATGAATGACAGCGTTTCCTACGGCTTCCTGCACAATTCTATAGAGCTGCAGTGCTTTTTCTGAATCATTTATAACAAAGGAAGGACTTACACTCAAGGTTATTTTTGCCGTACTTCGTTTTTGAGTTGATATGACGAGGTTTTCAATGGTCTTCACTAGACCCATTGCTTCCAATTCTGCCGGATACAGACCTCGTGCTATATTTTTTGCAAGTTCTGCGGCCATACGGGATGCCTTAACTATTTCCTGCAGCTCTCTATACACGTCCTGGCCCTGAGAACACTCTGATCGTTTTATCATACCCTCAATTAATGCCGCACGTAAACCTATACCTGCAATATCCTGGCAAAGATGGTCATGAATGTCGCGGCCAATGCTTCCCATAATATCATTTGAAATTTGTAGAAGTTCCTGTTCGAGTGTCCGGCGCTGCTCAATTTCTTTTACCAGTCTCTCATTTATAGTATATAGTTCCATAGTACGGGAGCGGACTTCCTGCTCAAGCTCCCTTTCACGGTTTCTTTCTGCATTAACTAATGAAGCTCCCTTTATAGCACCGGAAACCTGCTCTCTTAATGCTTCAAAAACACGCCTGTCTGTCGATTCTGCCGTACAAATTAAGTAGCCGAGCCTTTCATTTCCATATCTCAATGGTTCGCAGATATATGAATTTATGTCAGGAGCCAGCCCGCCTGGAAGAATTTCAGAGGTTCTAAACCGAAGACCATACGGCGATAAAATTCTAACTTTTTCTTTTGAATATGCAAGATGTAAGCGGGCCCAAACAGGAGTACGTTCAGGAGAATCAAACAAAGCAAGCCAGCATGCCGAAATTCCTAAGGCACCTATTGCTCGTGCTACTTCTTGAAGTACATCTTTCAAATCAAAAGAAGATACGAGAGAAGATCCTATTTCCTGGAGCGAAGCACTGCGCTGTTCAACCTGGGTACGCAATAAAGCCTGATAGCGCATCTCACCCTCTGTAATAATCACCGCGGCCTTTTCCTGTATAAGCGGGGGGAAAACCATATTCCGCAAAAATCCGGGATTTCGCCCTTCGCTTAATTCTCTATTCACCGCTTGTACCAGAGAAGTAAGAAATTCACTATCTGTCTTTGGATCACAATCTAGTACTTGTAAAATTGGAAAGTCCTGATCATTCCCGGATGCTTCTGTTTTTGCACAGCCGCATGATTGCCGGACAACAAAGGAAATATCCGGTATACCTTGAGGGGAACCTTCCTGTATGTATCCTACAGTATAAGCTATGCGCTGTAACGCTTCCCTTCCAAGCTCCCTCATAGGCTGACGAATCGTTGTAAGGGGCGGAATTGAAAACCGTGAATAATCAGAATCATCAAAGCCGGTAACAGATACGTCGACAGGAACATTGATTCCTGCCTCAGATAGTGCCCTAAGCGCACCAAAGGCCATAAGGTCATTTGCCGCTACCACAGCGTCAACTATCCCGCCGGAAGCAATAAAATTGAGCACTGCATTATGAGCATCGTTTTCTTGAAAATCGGCATATAAAATAACAGGCGGGGGGCTTCCTGGAAAAAGCTCTGCATAATGCTCAAGAAATTCTTTTTTTCTCTCTTCGGATTCAGCATGAGCAGAAGGCCCTGCGAGAAATAAAAAATGCTGTCTGCCATGAACCATTACCAGATGGTCGAGAACCGTTCTCATTGAACCTTTATTATTTACAATAACACTATCAAGTCCTTCATAAGGAACACCAACGGTAACGATGGGCATTGAACCAAAATGATTAAGAAAGTCTGTTTGTTCTTGTGCCGTAAGGTAGGTTCCAATAACATTCGCCATGATAATGAGGCCGGAAAGATTTGTTCTTTGTGCAAGATCAAATGCTATATTATCTAAGGCCTCATACCCTACGGGGCTTCGGATACGCTGTCCGCCGAAAAAAACCAGCTGCGCGCCAATCCGTCTAGCTTCTTCCTCTGCTCCGCGCCAAACAGAATACTGATACGGCTCGTCCATACGGCCTGAGAGGAATCCAATTACAAGTGGTTTTTTGGAAGTATTCATCAAAGCATTATATCATAATTACTTGTTTCTTTCACTAATCGCAGATTGTATCTTATAGAAACCTAAAAGTGATAGACTTTTAAAACCTGCTATACTATAATAAAAAACATGGCAGGAAATACAAAAAAAAAGGGAATAAAGGCAGGAATCATCTTTTGGCTAATTTTTGCAGTAGTGATTCTTATTGCTTTTTTTATTGCACGAGGTAAAATTTCCAGTGTCCTTAATGAAACTGGCTTTTTCCAAGAAGTTTTAGGTGAAAATCCGGAAATTATACAAAACCTTCTTCAACAGGATACTGCAAAATCGGATGCTGTTATTGATATTCTGCCGCAAAACAGTACAGCAGCACCTATAGATTTAAACACCCCTGCACCGGATACTAAACCGCAAACTGATAGTAAAGAAACACCGCCACAGAAAACAACTACTCCTGCCGTACAAAAAGAAAGCGATCTTACACTCACTAAGCCTGAAAAGAATGAAACACAGGAATCCGCAGCAAAAACACAAATGAAACTCTACTTTGTTATGATTGAAGGCGATGGTTCAGTGGTAAGAAAAGAAATAACAAGAGAAATTGCTAAAACACAAACGCCCCTGACTACTGCTCTTAAAGCATTATTACAAGGCCCGTCAATTAATGAGCTGGAAAAGGGAACTATGTCGCTCATACCCGAAGGAACAAAACTTCTTTCTGCATCAATAACCGATAAAACAGCTTTTTTAAATTTCAGCGAAGAATTTCTTTACAATAAGTATGGGGTAGAGGGTTACCTTGGGCAGCTTATGCAGATTGTGTATACAGCAACATCTTTTTCTTCTATAGAAAATGTTCAGTTTTTAATTAATGGTCAAAAAGAGACTTATTTAGGAGGAGAAGGAGTTTGGATCGGATCCCCCCTTCCCCGTACATCATTTAAGTAAACATTAAGGTATGAGTTTTTTAACAAATTCGTCAAAGTAAGTTTTATTTTCTTTATAAAATTTCTCGTATGCTGTTAACACATAAAACCAATATTTATTATTTGACTCCTGTAGAAGAATTTTGAAGTCTTTTGTATATTCCCCGGAAAAGGAAAGAGCTGTATTTACCAATAAAAGCGACGGTTTTTTTGATTTTGTATCTTTTTCTATAGAGGCATAAGGAAGATAGAAATATGAACCGCCTGATGAAAGAAGAAAATACCGGGTAAAAAAGTCCTCTACAGTGTATCCTTTTGTAAGATAGTCATCTGCATTAATTTCTACAGTATTCATTAAAAACAAAGCATCGTCACCCATGGTCCAGTAACCATCTGTATCGCTTAGCCATTGCTCATCGAGATTCTTTTTTGCATCTTTAGTTACTGCAAGAAGGGGTACATTTTGAAAACCTTTAAAACTGGAAAATGATATATCTGAAGAGTCCATGATAACACCCATGGTAACTGCTTGAAAAAGAATATCGCCATTTTCTGATCGAATAGACTCAAGATTATACAATGGAAGGTAGCCCTCATACACCATCGTGACGTTTCCGCCAAAAAGCTCAAAGTTTTCACTTACACGAATAGCCGACGAGAGTTTTTCACTGTTAATCTTTTTGCGCTGTGCGTTCAGATCGTAGAGCAGATCGTGAAGATAATTAACAACATCTACATCGTCTGGTGTAACATTGCTGATAATGTTTTCACCCGTTAGTTCAACATTCGAAGCCGAGGGGTTCATGGTAAAAAGAATATGAATATCTGATGAACCTTTTTGCGGTTTTGGCGAATAATAACGTACAGCATAGGTTCCAGTATCATACTGTAAAAAACCTATATATGTTTCTTCTTCGAAGGTATAATCTCTGTAATATACATACTCGCCCGATTGTGTTGGAATATAATCAACAATACCCGG
>CAZLNE010000089.1:7584-8915 GCA_964560975.1 uncultured Treponema sp.
AGATCCATATCTTTAAACTTAACACCGGGTCTTTCGTTGCGGTCATCGAGCAGTACTTCGATTCCAGCTTGTTTGAACTCTTCATAAAGAGAATCGGCAGTCTCTTTCATCGTACCTTCGTATTTTATAGGAACAATTACAGCCTGATACGGTGCAGTACTCATAGTCCAGACAATACCGTTTTCATCATGATGCTCTTCTATAATTGATGCAAGAGAGCGGTCTACACCGATGCCGTAGCAGCCCATTGTCGGAATTTGAAGTTTGCCATTCTCATCGAGGTAGGTAACATTCATAGATTTAGTATATTTGTAGCCAAGTTTAAAAATATGACCAAGCTCGTTGCCTTTTTTGCTATAGTATTCTGCACCGCAGGAGGCGCACTTATCTCCGGCTACTACTGTTCTTACATCGCCTGTCATAAAAGGAGTAAAGTCGCGGCCGGGCTCAACATGAATATAGTGAACATCTTTAGAAAGGCCTCCGGTAACGGTGTCATGCATTACAAGAACAGATTCATCTGCAATAACAGGGACAGAGCTTAAGCCGGCAGGGCCTGCAAAACCAACAGGAGCATTTGTAATACGTTCAACCTCTTCGTCAGAAGCAAGTTCTACCTCGCTCGCTTTTAAAAGGGCTGCAAGCTTGGCCTCATTAACATCAAGGTCACCTCTTATGCACACTGCAAAAAAGGATACAGGATAAAATTTTGCAGCGTCTCCTGTATCAGTTACTCGTTTAAGCGAAGCAGATCCTGGAGCAGATGTTAAATCGAGCTCGGAATTTAATACCTTATAAATAAGTGTTTTAATGAAGGTTTGAGGACTTGTTTTTAAGAAAGCAGAGAGCTCTTCGATTGTGCGTACACTTGGGGTATCGATGGCTTGTTTTGCTTTATCAGTTTTCTGCTGAGGTTTACCTTCTGCATTTAAAGGAGTGTCAGATGCGCAGGCTGCTTTTTCGGTGTTTGCAGCATAGCCGCAGGAAGGACAGAGAATTAAGGTATCGTCACCGACAGCACTTTCTACCATGAACTCCTCAGAGCCTGTTCCGCCCATAGCGCCTGCATCGGCCCTTACCGGAATAACTGATAAGCCTAATCGTTTAAATATTTTACGGTAGGCTAGGGCGAATTTATCATACGTTTCATCGAGGCTTTTTTGATCGGCATGAAAAGAATAGGCATCTTTCATGGTAAATTCACGACCCCTCATAACACCGTAGCGCGGACGAATTTCATCACGGTATTTGGTGTTTATTTGATACGCGGTAATAGGAAGCTGTTTATAGGAAGAAAGTTCATCACGAATAAGAGATGTAAATGCTTCTTC
>CAZLNE010000090.1:0-2779 GCA_964560975.1 uncultured Treponema sp.
TTTCTGTTTCTAATACCCTGAAAAGCTGCTTCTGCTTCCTTAATCCTGTCAAAGCCGTAATTAAACGAATGCATATGAGTGTTTGAAAGAAAAAACACCGGTGTTTCATGTCCGTCTGCATACCGGTAGCCCTCAGGTAAAACAGTGTCAAGGTTTTCAGGATCGAATGTTTTTATGAGATTTGATTCAGACCATCCCTGTTTCTCAAAACCGTGCTTTTTAACACATTCTTCCATTACGGTATTCCATTGGGGTACGCGGAGATTTACGTAGCGGGATTTACCGTTTTGCTCCTTATGGGACATTCCAGTCTGAGCAAAGAATATCATATGCTCTATGAGTTCTTTGTCTTGTGAACGCTCTTTACTGTCAAAAATAAAAAAGGCATCTCCTGCAGCATTTACTTCATTTAATGCACAGCTTACTATTTGACCATTCAGCCGGAATAATCCTGAACCTCTTTCCATGGTTCTTTCTATGCCTAAAAATTTCGGATGCAGGCCGGAACAAAATTCTAATCTGCTTACTCCGTAAATAGGGTAATCCCAGCTGTAAGAATTGAGAATCATGTTCTCAATGTCATCAAAATTATCTTGTGTGTAGTATGAAAATTCGTATTTCATGTGAACTCCTATTAATTGTTAGGTGTAAGAGAATCTTTAGACTGTTTTAAATCAGCACACCTGAAAAACCAATAGAGCTCCTGTTATTGTTTGAGTTCTGGTTCAGGTTTTACTGATTAATTGTAATGCTCATTCTTTGTGCCTCCAGCCGCCAAAATGCGTATTAATTATTTAAGGTAGTTCATGTTGACCTTATTAAAAACACCTGACGAAGAAGTTCATCAGGTGTTCTAGTATCTTAAGGTCGTTGTAAATCTCAAAAAGTACTTAACTTTGTATTCCAATTTTTGCTTTTAGTATTCTACAAGAGCTATATTAGAATACGATGACTTATTATTCCCTTTATATGCATATACTCTATAAACGTAGGTAATAGGAGTATTCACATGAGTATACAAATCTGAGTCTAAATATATTTCAACATTTGGACCAACAGTCATACTTGTATAAGCATCGACAAAATTACTGCCCATAGACCGCTCAATTACAAAACCATCTTCATTTTCTGAATTATCATCCCAGGTTAAAACAACAGCATTTTTACCTTGTACTTTATAGGCATTTAAATTTGTCGGGGTAATAAGACCAATATCTTGAACAATAATACAAGATGCAAATAAGAAAATACAAAAAAGTAATGCAAGTAATCTACTTAATTTCATGTTAATACCTCTTAAAATAACTATATCATATAGAACTATATATTTCTACATTAATTATAACACATAATTACAGTCTAAGTGATACTGTCTAATAAAAAAAAATTTTATAATGTTACTTGACAACTATATCGGCTTACGATATAGTAATTGTATCGGCAGGCGTTATAACGCTCGCCGTAACAAAAGGAGGATGTATGGAAGCGGTTGCTCTTACAGAAGCGGTATACTACATTTTATTATCGTTACAAATGCCCATGCATGGATACGGCATCATGCAGAATGTGCAAAACTTAAGTAATGGAAGGGTAACACTAGCTGCAGGAACCTTGTATGGAGCATTAACGACGCTCTTGGAAAAGGGCTATATTCAATTTACCGGTGTTGAAGATAGCCGTAAAAAAGAATACTGCATTACCAGTACCGGCAAAAAGGTTGTGACGCAGGAACTTACACGGCTCGCAGAACTACTTGAAAACGGAAAAAAAATAATGGGAGTTATAGAATGAAATTTATAAAATATAAATTTTTTACCATAGGTCAATTTGAAAAAGAAGAAAAGTGGCTTAATGAAATGTCTTCGAAAGGAATGCTGCTGACTGATGTTGGAGTTTGCAGATACAGCTTTGTAAAAGGAAATCCTGGAGAATATACATACCGGCTCGAACTTTTGGAGAATCATCCCTATAGTCCGGAAGGTTTTGCATATATTAGTTTTCTTGAGGAAATGGGAATTGAGCATGTGGGATCTGTACTCCGCTGGGTTTACTTGCGAAAAAAAACAGCAGATGGTCCATTCGAGCTCTATTCAGATACTGAATCAAAAATAAGCCATTATAAACGAATTCTCTTTCTTGCAGATGTTTTATCCATTGCACAGCTGTTTCCCTTTCTTTCAAATTTAGTACAGCTCATTAGAAAAATAGTGGAGCTCAACGCATACTATGGAATAGTTGATTCTTATTTTTTTAGACAGTTGAGTCCATATTTAGGACTGTCAGTAATTGGACTTTTATTAATAATTTTTATACAGCTTGTAGTTCTTCCAATTAGAAAATCTATGTTCAAACTTAAGAAGGAAAAAAAACTTCATGAATAAGACGTATCAATGGAAGCCGCTCAAGAGAGAGGATGCTGAATCTGTATTTTCAATTGCAGAGCAAATACACAGTTTGCATGAAAGAAAAGAAGTATTCGAAGAAAAAATAAGACTCTTTCCCGAGGGCTGTAGAGGGCTTTATGCTGATAACACATTAACAGGCTACGGTATAGCTCATCCGTGGAAACTGTACGCGGCGCCGCATTTAGATGACTATATTCAAAAGCTTCCTGAAAATCCTTCATGTATGTACATTCACGATGCGGCATTGCTTCCGTATATGAGGGGAAAGGGATTAATGCACGAATATATCAGCTATGTGAAGGTACTGGCGGAAGAATTAAAAATAGAAACAATCGCGCTGGTTTCTGTGAATGGTACGGCCGGGTTCTGGAGTA
>CAZLNE010000090.1:2879-8828 GCA_964560975.1 uncultured Treponema sp.
TCCTGAGAGTCAATACTGTGCATATTGGAATTTATCTGTATAAAATTGTTGTTAAGAAGCTGTATAAGTTCAGAAATCTTTGTAATGGATTGAACAATAGTATTTACCCTTGTTGTAATACTCTTAGCATTTGAACTTGAGGATTCTGCCAGTTTTCGAATTTCATCGGCAACGACAGCAAAGCCCCTTCCGCTGTTTCCTGCATGTGCCGCTTCAATTGCTGCGTTCATAGACAATAATGCTGTTCTGTTTGCAATATCGTCTATGGTGTTTGTAATTTCAAATAAAAGTTTTGAATCTTCTGCAACCTTCGTAACATCTTGTGCAATGTTTTGTATATTATGAATACTTGTTTCTGATGTTTTACTAAGTCTACTGAGTTCATCGGAGTTTGATATTAACGAAGATGTAATATTTGTAATACTTACAATCATCTGCTTTACAGCGGCAGAAGATTCTGTTACGTGTTCAGATTGATTCTCGATTGACTCATTCAGATTTTGAATATTTACATGGATTTTTTCAATTGATGTACTTATATCAGCCATAAGCTGCATTAATACATCAGTTTTATGCAGGGCTTCTTTTTCATTACGTAAGATTTCTATTTCCTGATAATGCCTGCAGTTTTCAGGTTTGTTTACACCGTTAAAAACAGCTATAGCCATCTGAGTGCAGGAGTTATATCCGCAGGAGCAGCAGTCAAGAAAATCATCTTTTTTTATTTTGTACATAGACTCATAAATAGTATTCAGCTCAGATTGTGACGGTATTTTTGTGAACGTCTTTACAATACTATTTCTATTTACATAGGTGCGGTCATATAAACCATCTTTCCAATACTTACTAAGAATTTTATTAATTTTTTTCTTTGCAATATGGGAAGCTCGTTTTCCCTCTCTTTTTACATATGCTTTTTTTGCGTCATAGCAGCGTTTTTCAATTGGATTTTCTACCTCATCAATGCTCTTATCAAGATTCAATGTGCCGGGTCCTGCATTACAGCCAAGCTCGCAATTTAAGCAGTCGAGGAGGAGAGGAGCTGTGTTGTCTTTAATCGGTTTAATGAATGTATCGAGATACTTATAAATACTATGCTGACCTTCTATTTTGCGGGTTTTAGCCTCTATTCCGGGAACTTCGCGCTGTGCAGTCCTCAATAATCCACCCGGGTTTGAAAAAAGAACTCCTCTTTCAGCAGGCGGGTTAGTATACGGTACTGATTGAAACTTATTAAGATTAATTTTCTGTTTTGAAAAATATGCATCGAGTGATTTAAAGGTAATATTATAATCTCCAATACCAACCTCATCAAATTCGCGCCGCTTTGCATAACAAGGCGACAGGACAGCAAATTGTGCATTTTTATATTCAGGATAAAATTCCTTAATCATTTTCATGGTGTGCATCATAGGGCTGTCTGCAGGTGCCAAATAAGGAAGCAGTTCAGGCCGGTATAACTCAATGTAGTTTACAATGGCCGGACAGGGTTGAGAAATTATGTGTTTTAAATTTTTATCTTGTAGAACCTGAAGATAGGTTTTTACGGTGAGTTCAGCACCAAAACTGACATCAAAGACAGCCTTAACTCCAAGGCTTTGCAGCCAGCCGTTAATATTGAGGTAGGTGTCCGGAAAATTAGATACAATTGAAGGGGCAACAACGGCGACAATTGGTTCTCTATGTTCAGCAGCAGATAAAAAAGAGCTAAAATCGTCAAGGCCAATACGCGCTTCGTGAGTACAAACCTTAATACAGGCCCCGCATCCAATACAAAGTTCAGGATTAACTTCGACGTAGGATTTAGATCCGTCATTACATAACTTAGAAGGACATACACTTATACATTGATGACAATTAACACACTTATCTTTATTTACATCTATTATTTTTCGAGTAGAGGCCTTATTCATGGTAAATCTCCTAACTGTAATTATAAGCTCTTACCAAACTTCGTCAAGGTAAAATAACTGTTTTTTCGACTTCTTCGGCAAAGATTTTCATTTCATCAAACCGGTTTTGACCATCAAGTTCACAAGCTAACAGATATATAGTATCCGCCTGCTCCCGTGTTTCATACGTAACTCCTGTAGGATAAAATATTTTATCGAGGTATGTATAGGATTCGTAGTTGTAGGGAAGTCCGTTATATGGTGAAACTCTGTTGCGTTTTTGGAGCCACTTATCCATTGTGTTTTTTACTGCACCAACAGATGGTTTCAGATTCTTTGATAGATACACGTAACGGTAGTTTTCGGCTGTTCTGCTTGTATAAAGATCAAAAGATTTAACTTCAATAACGAGTTTATCATTTTTGAATGAGTAACTTGACGTAGCTCTTAAACGTGTGTTCTTATCAGCAGGGAAGATGGATAGAGGCAGATTAAACCCCATTGCACCATTATTGATAATTACATTGGCATCGTTCAAGGAAACGGTGAATTTTTCCATAAAAGGAGGTTTTTTACCAGAAAGCGTTTCACTTAACTCAAGATATTCTTTCCAGTTTTGTAAAGTTCCAATATAGGACGGATAAATAAAATCTGCGAAAAAAGGCATATCGAGGGAAATACCGTTTAGAATATCTCCTGTAGAATCAATATCGTATATTATAAATAAACCTTCAGGCAGAGGAAGCGAGTAGCTGATGATCATAGAATCTGCAAAGTCAAGGTCCCAATAGTTTACAAGCCAGGTGCGCTCAAAATAATCAATGTATTGTTCGCTTCTGGATGGCTCGCCTAAAGAAGTAATAGAAACATTTTCACCTGCGACTGTGCGGTACAAATTGGTAGCCCTAACCATGTATTCCATATACTGCTTTGGATTTGAGATAAATTCTGATAGTGTCATGGACTCAGGCTTTCTAATTACTCCCATTGTGTATCCCATCATACCGCCGTGAATGACTAGTCCATTATTCTCCAGCTGATAGTCGTAAGTCTTTGACATGCTTCCATATTGCCAAGTATTATTCTCTGTCAGGTACACAGTGTAGGGAAAATTTGTCATATAAAAGTTAGACATCATTTCCTGCCAGCCTGATGCTGAGCCGAAGCCTTTTTTTCCCAATGGATTAAATTGCTTTCGTAATCCTTCAACTAGCTGAGCTGTGTATGTCTTATAATCGCTTGTTATTTTCTTTTGAACATCTTCCAGTTTTGCAGGAAGCGGCATTTCTGTCATAAATTTATGATAAAACTTTTCTGAAAAAATATTTGGAAGAGAATAGTAGAAAGTTTGCTTCATAGTACCGGTGTTATCGGGAACTTGGTTTACTTCTGAAAAAGGCAGCGCGTAATTGAGGTTTTCGTTTTCACTTTTCATGGTAATAATACCGAGCACTTCGCCTGTAGTCGAAATTAAAGGTCCGCCTGAGTTTCCCGGACTTGCCGCAGCAGAAAAACGGAGCCATTTCCATTCTCCGTCTTCTGTCTCATAGGTTTGACTGGTAAGTACTCCGTTTCGAATGACAATTCCGTCTCCAAGTGCATTTCCTACAGAAAAAACCTGAGAATTAAGAACTGTATTTTCGGTAACCGTTAATCCTGAACCTTTTTCTATTTTGTAATTTTTTACGGTGAATGATATAAAATCGCGGTTAGTTGAAAACTTGGTAACTTCATCAATTTTATAGATACTGCCGTTTTTATCTCGTATATAATAATCAGTATATACAGTATCTTCATACAGTTTGAACACATGAGATGCAGAATAAAATTTGCCCTCTGAGGTAAGAAAGGCTGTGCCGAGCGGCAGATACTTATCATTGCGGATAGAAAAGGCTAAGCGTGAAAAGGGAAGCGATCTTTCGTATTCTATGCTCCCCTCCGAAGGTTTTTCAACAATTACCTCAAATACTGATGACTGCACCTTATCTAATGTTTGCGGGTCAAGAAGGGTTTGAGAAAAGACTGGATAAAGTAAGAAAAAAATCCAAATAAAAGATGCTTTTTTTAATGCTGCTGTTATCATATTAGTAACTCCTGTTTTATTTTATTGCTGTGCTGAAATAGATTTTAGCCACTTAATCAAATTTTCTGGAAGCTCGTATCCTAAGCTGTTGGCAAGTTCAAAGTTTTCCCATGCCGAATTCGAAAACTGGGCATTTGTTTCATAATCCGGTGAAGTACCTATGAGATTTGCATAGGCGTATCCTTTTTCATAATACACATCTGCATCATGTTGAGCTTCATTAGACATACTATTAAAGGCATAGAGGGCTAGATCTGACTCTTTGAGTTTATTTGCTACAAAACCGAATCTATAATAAAAATTATTATAGGTACTGCTTTTTGTTTGACATAAAGAGAAAAGTTTATCTGCTTCACGATAGGAAGGCAGTAAGGTCTTGTAAGAGGAGGCAAGGAGAGTTTTTATTTGAAGGTTTACGTAAAGCAGTCCTAAATTGTTGGGGTATTTTTTTACTAGAGAATCTGCTGCTATACGATGCTGCTCTTTTACATCTTTTCTTTCTATATAAGACAGGCTTAGAGCCTTATCAAATTCTTTGGCATCCGCTTCTGCTTCATACCATGCATCAGTTAAACTTAATGCTCTTCCTTTTGCATTAGAACCATCAAAGGGTAATGAAAGCACCGGAATAGTTTCAATTACCTTTGCCGCTGCATTAAGGGCATTGTCGGTAAGTTTCCCATAATCACCGTCATAGAGACCGTAAAAAGCGCGTCCTGCAATATAATGAGCGGTAAAATCTTCCCATGAAGTGTAGTCTGCTTTTAGGACATTTGAGATTTTAAGCATAGGCTCAATAATTTCTTCTTCTGTTACATATCCTGCTGCAAGCGCCCATCTAAAAAGACTAATTTCCCGGCCCTTATCCCAGGCTTCTATGCCGTGATCGCCAAGTACATCTTTCATCTTTCTGACAAAGAAAAGTCTTGTTGTTTCAAGAACAGATAAACATTCCTTATTTGATATTTCCAATACAGATAACAGCGGATTTGCATTATCAATCGCGAGAATTTGACGGTAGGATCCGGCATGACCGCCGCTTTCAAGACTTTCAATCTGAGCAAATAGTTCCTCTTTATTGGTAATTGACCAAGAGTTTTTAAGGATATTTATTGATTGCGTATCTTTTGACTTAGATTTTCTCGGTACTATCTTATATATACTAAGTTTATAGGCAGGATTAAAGGTGCTGAGATTTTGCGAATTCAACTGCATCAAGTTTGATGAAAACGCATTGAAGTATTTTTGATCAGGAGTAAGATAATTCCATTCGTCAGAGGGTCTTTTCAGTAAGTCAGCTGAATTATAATAATCGGGACTATTGCTCTTTTGCTCCCAGCGCAAGGACATAGATACAGGTCTGTTTTCGTTCGTAAAAGTAACGCAGACAAAGAATCTATCATCCTGCTTCCATTCTACATTTAATTCTGCATAGTAGTTAGGTACTTTTTTTCCATTTTTGTATGTTGTATAATTTTTTGGAGGATTAGATTCCTGAATAACAAATTCAGAACAAGAAAGCAATTTTTCCTTCCACTGCTTATACGAATCATAAACTGAAAAACCCTGCTGTATAAACCAGGGGGGCAGAGTTACTTGATTAAAGTCATTTATAGTAATTCCTGAAAATAAAAGGTTAACACCATGCATTGTTACGCCTCTTAGTGAAGATACCTCTTCATGTTTAGTAACACCAAAAATACAGGTTTCTGGAATGATCCAGTTTTGCATAAATTCAGGCAGATTGCTTTGGACAGGTTCTTCTGAGAAGGCCGTAAAAGAGCTTAAAAAACACGCACAAAAAACTCCAATTTTTAAGACTTTAGTAAAACGATGCATAGATATTTTCATATATTATAGTATACATCGTTTTATAAAATATTTCCAGAATAAAAAGGACTGCACTATTATTGACTATTTCATTTCAGTAATGTATTCCCAATAATGACGAGGCATGAAATTCATCTGACATTT
>CAZLNE010000091.1:0-6722 GCA_964560975.1 uncultured Treponema sp.
CTTCATTCAATCCATGGCTTACAGTTCTTATGTACGAAGATTGGTATATGGATATGATAAAACAGACGTGGACAGAAAGATATGATTCTCTCATGTTTGATAGAGTCTTTGAAATGATTAAAAAGGATACCAGTCAATATAGTGAAGCTTTCGAGCGAAACTATGAGAGATGGAATAATATTATGGATAAATCTGCGTTTCAAGATGAGCTTACTGCAAAATCCAAGGCTGTAAAGACACATGCTGAAGCAAGTATGCTGCTTTACCAGTGGCTTAAAAGCAGAGTTGAGTTTTTAAACAGTAAGCTTCATTTATAATACTATTCTTTCAGTTCCTTGTGACTTTCACCGGCCGAGCGGTAATACAGTAACGTAATGATAATACCTAAGAAGATCAGTACGAGTGTCAGATAAAACGGCAGCGTTCGTGAAATTCCCGAGAGCAGTCCGCTTATCCAGCCGAAGGGGGCTGTCGCAAGCATGATTATCATGTGCTGGACAGCCATAACCCGTGCGCGCTCATTCTTGTCAACGTAAAGGGCGACGAGGGATTCTGCGAGCATAGCGAGAATTCCTGCTCCAAAACCGTCAAACAACAGAGACAGTGCTAGAAGAGCATACCCGGATATTGCAAGTGAGTTTTCCGGAGCGGGAATGAGAGTCAGTATACTCTGGCCGATAAAATATGAAATAAAACCTAAGAGTAAGGGGTTCTTGAGGCGTACTGCTGAAGTAACTCTCGGAATTACCGTAAACAGGAAGAATATGGCTATTAATGATCTGAACATCGGAAAGAAGGGCAGTATAGCGTCCGGTACAAGGAGCTTTTTGTTTGCTAGTATCTGCCAGAAGGTGGTGTTTACCATAGCGACAGAACCCACGACTGCTGCGATGACGAGTGAGAAAATGCTTCCTTTCGAGTTTAGAATAAGGCGGATAACGCCGCCATATCCTTTAAGGAGAGAAGGAAGGCTTTTACCTTTTGTTTCCTTCATTCGGATAACGCCGGTCTCTGTTTCGTGTGATGCTGCATATAGAATAATGATCTTTGCCGTCATTACAATGAAGGCGTTAAGGTAGAGAATCCTGACTGCCGGCACGAGTGATATACGGGCAACTAAAAAACTTGCAATGGGAGCGAAAAGTGCCGACAGATGGCTTGCCGTGATCACGAGTGAATAAACCTTTGTTATCTGTTTTTTTTCGACATCTTCTACAAGCAGACAATCCCAGGAATTCTGTGTAACCTTCCACATTCCGTTTACGAGCTGGGCTCCAAGGAAGAACCAGAAATTTTGAGCAAACATCCAGATAATACAGGGTACGCACCAGGCAAGGAAATCAAAAATTGCCGTGGTTTTACGCCGCCCCATTTTATCGGTTATTACCCCGCCAAGCAGTCCGAACACCATCTGAGACAGCATGCCAACGGTAGTCAGTAAACCAATGTCAGCATCCTTAATACCGAGTGCTAACATGTAAATTGACGCATACGGCAGACAGAGGCTCATAGAAAGTCCCCACATGGGTTCTGTATATACACACGCCCGTGCATTCCCGCGCAGACCTATCAAGGTTTTGATTAATGAATTATCTGAGTTCTTCATGTTTAAATCCTTTTTAGTAATTATACTCGTCAAGTATACTCCCAACTTCTCTCCCGTCAAGCTTTTTTCATACACTTAATCTAATTGAAGTGAAACGAAAACACTATAGTATCCATAAGGAGGGGAAAACCCCATGAATCAGTACAACGGTAAATTTCAGTATTTATGGGTTGACAGCGGAAATTGTTTAAAAGTAGACTTCTGTAAACGGCAATACCGAAAAATAGTAACTGGAGACATGATGAGTAAAACATATAAAATATATGCGTATCACGGCCTGTATTGTAACGAGATGGGCGGTTCTATGCATCTTGCATCTGAACAGCAGGGAACAGGCGGTGACGCTTCTGTTTTGAACGGAGGCTGCGGGGTTCTCTTTGCCGATGCCGAGCCGGATGAGCAGAGGAGAGCCGGCACGACGAAGATCCTGGTCAATCCCTGGGTTTTCCGCCTTGCAGACAGCTCCTTTGGAATCATAGCTTTGCGCCGGAATATTGGTCCGCAAGGAAAAGCTCTCCCGGAATCCGGTAAAGAAAACCGTATTCTCATCTACCGTTCCGATAACCTTATCTCTTATACAAATATTTCTTTTAGCGAGGTTTTACCTTCAGGGATAGTTATAGTAGACGCAGGCTGCAGATGGGACGGCACTCGTTATGTTTTGAACATTGAGACTGATAAGGGACATATGACCTGCACTTCGGCCGATCTCACACACTTCGAAAAAGCCCTTCCCGGCGGAGAACCGTTAGAACGGCTAAAAATACATGCCGCCGACGCTGCACCTGCCAGTGTGATTGAGGTTACAGAGACGGAGTACCAGTGCCTCATCGACCGGCTTACACCCGTACACAACATCGGTGTCGAACCGATCGAGATTCGAGCTTCAGCAGGCGAACGTGTCAAACTTCCCAACGCCTGTCTCCTATACAGCGACGGTTCGCGGCGCTCTATGAGCGTACAGTGGGAGCCCTTCAACGCCTCGCTTCAGGGTTCCTACAAAGTACGGGGCAGAATACAAGCCCCAATTTTTTCCTTCCCGGTCATGGGAGAGAGAGGTGACCCTATGGCTATCCGGTATTGCGGTTTCTATTATTACATGGCAAGCGACGACGAGGGAGGTCAGCTGTCTTTGAAGATTCGAAGGGCAAACACAATTGGCGGTATCGCTTCTGCAGAAGACAAGGTTATTCTCTCTGCCGGTGATTTACCATGGAACGCGGCCTGCTTCTGGGCTCCGGAGCTGCACGAGATAGAAGGACGCCTCTTTCTTTTCTTTGCTGTCGGATGTCCTCATTGGTACACGGTGCAGTCTCATGTAATGGAACTGACAGGCAATGATCCTTCGAACCCGGCTCATTGGTCGAAGCCCGTTCGATGCCAGAAGAAGGATGGATCTAATCTGATTGAGGACGGAATAACGCTAGACATGAGCGTTTTTATGGTAAAAGGTGATTATTATGCGCTCTGGGCTCAACGTTTTATGGGAAGCGACCTTAACAATATCGGAAGCTCGGATCTGTACATTGCCCGCATTGATCCTGAGAAACCTTGGCGACAGATAAGCGAAGCGGTTCTACTGAGGCGACCGAGTTATTCCTGGGAGAGAGCTCATTCCGATGTGATTGAAGGACCCTTCGTTCTCAAGAGCGGAGAGGATATCTTTGTGACGTACGCGGCGGCTCTCATCGATCATACATACTGTGTGGGACTTCTGCGCTCCCGCGAGGGACGCGATCCTCTCGATCCGCGGTCATGGGAGGCATCGAATTATCCGGTTTTACACCGCATGAGCCATCCAGAACAAATAGGTGCGGGTCATAACTCATTCGTCAAGGATGAACGCGGTGAGGATATACTCATGCTCCACGCAATACCCTTCAGTCATTACCGCGCCGACCCCGCGGACGGACGGAGATACCCTGCATTCCGTGCAGTTCATTGGGACGCTTCAGGTTTTCCGAGGCTCGACATGACGGATGAAAGACTTCTCGATCCGGCGTTTGAGACGATTGAAGCGGAAGTAATACTTACATGAAAAAAGAAAGATTACAGTAAGCCGTTGTCCTTTGTATTTACACTTTTTTCTAATTCACTGATTAATGATAATAAATTTTCATCTGTATCATAATAGGAAGCTGTAAATTTTAGATACTTAAGGGCTTCCTCATAATTTTCAAGATTATAATATGCATAACCTATGTAGAGACCTGCATCGTATGAATATACAGAGTTTTCATCTATGTATTTTTGCAAGGCAATCTGCATAATGTCTATACAGTTTTCAAACATTTCTACATCGAAATAAAGCTGGCCTATTCCATAATATGGCTCGGGGTTATTCTCGTCTAGTTCAATCATTTTTATATACTGCTGGCGTGCGTCTTCATATTTTTGTTGAATGCGGTACACGACAGCGAGATTTTGATACGAAACACTATTTTTACTATTTATTGATATAGATCTTAGGTATATTTCAATTGCTTCTTCATAGCGTTCCTGTCTTCGATATACTAACCCAAGATGATCCATAGCGTCGCAGAAATTCGGATCCAGTTCAATGGCTTTTAATAAGCACTTTTCAGCTTCTTCCAGTTTATTATCATCTAAATATTCTGTACCCTGATTATAATTTAAGCGGGCTTCTTCATTTTCTGTTGGACTTACCATGGCATCTGTTTGTGTATTGAAATCGACAGTATCCCGGCCATATACTGATAAAACGCAAATGATAAATAATACTGATACGATTTTTATCTTCATTTTAAATCTCTCCCCTGTCTTAACCAACGTTAGAATTATTATTCTATTATACCCCTAACATTGAACCAGTCAAGCTAAACTGTGGAGAAAAAGCGGGTTCTCCTCGCCTCATTTTTCTTGCGTTTTCAAGTCTTTGCGTGCTAAAATTATAAAAATAATTGAATGTTTATTGTGTGATATTTTGTTCCGGATGATCGGCAAAGGAGATGCGATGAACGGTATACATATTAACAACGTAACGAAACATTACCGTGTACTTAAGCGGCGGGAAGGTCTCGGCGGTGCAGTGCGGGATCTCTTCTCGCGAAATTACGAGACGGTGAAGGCAGTCGACAGCATCAGTCTCGTTATTGAACCGGGCGAACTCGTCGGGTTCATTGGACCGAACGGCGCCGGCAAATCCACAACTATAAAAATGCTCTCCGGTGTACTCGAACCCACTTCAGGGATCATCGAGGTTGACGGCTTTGTACCGTATCGCCAGCGCCGCCGCTATGTCGAGCGTATCGGCATCGTTTTCGGGCAGCGTACCCAGCTCTGGTGGGATCTTGCCGTTATAGAAAGCTTCAAGCTCCTGAAAGAAGTATACGGAATCGGCGACGCGGCATTTTCACAAAACCTGGGACTCTTCGATGAGATAGCAGGGCTCAAAGAACTTTATGGAAAGCCGGTCCGCAGCCTCTCGCTCGGTCAGCGCATGCTCTGCGACATTGCAGCAAGCTTCATTCACGATCCAAGTACTATTTTCCTCGACGAACCAACGATCGGGCTCGACGTTGAGATAAGGGCCAAGGTGCGTTCTATTATTAAGGAACTGAACCGCATTAAGGGTGCAACCGTACTCCTTTCGAGCCACGACGTTGGAGATATTGAAAGCCTTGCACAGCGCATTGTACTCATTGACAAAGGTAAAATTCTCTACGATGGAGCGACAGAAAAATTTAACGGAATATTCGGCAGATACCGGACGCTCCGGCTGGATGTGCACGGCCTTTCCGAAAGCGATATTGTGCGGCTCAAGAGCGAAATTATTTCACGCGTTCGTGAGGAAAAGGAAATCGTTATTGGCGAAGTAGTGAGCGGCTGGCTCGCCGTGAGCTTTGATCAGGACCAGCACCCGCTCCTCGAGCTTCTTAATCCCATTCTCGCTTCTTTCTCTGTTAAAGATATTAAGGTCGCTGATATTGAGATGGAAGAGGTTATTAAGCGCGTATACGAGGGAGCTCTCAGATGAGACGAACTTCGTATTTTGCAATTAGCCGCAACCAGATTCTGTCGTCCCTTGCATATCGAGGGCACTTCCTCTTTAGTCTGGCGGGTACGGTTATATACCTTGTTATTGCACGCTTTCTTTGGAAAGCCGTCTATGCAAGTTCCGGAACAGATATAATCGGCGGAATCGGGTTTATGCAGGCGTATCTTTATGTCGGCATCTCGATGAGCCTCGTGGGAACCATACAGACCTACGTGGATTGGAGCCTTAGCCGGATGGTCACAAGCGGTGAAATTTTTCGCTATTTGTGCAGACCGCAGGACTTCATGGGACAGCTCTTCTTCGAATCGGTCGGCGAGGGACTTGTAAATTGCGCTGTTGTGGGACTTCCCGCTCTTGTTCTTTCCTTCGCGCTTTCGGGTGCGGGCTTCCCGGACCTTATAAATGTTCTCGTCTTTATTCCGGCGTTCACGGTCTCCTTTATACTTAATTTTCTCATTGAGTTTACTACCGGATTATCAGTCTTTGCACTGCACTCGAGCAGGGGCGTAATCAACGCGAAGGACACAATAGTCATGGTGCTTTCGGGCGCCCTGGTACCCTTGCCATTTTATCCGGAGAAAGTTCGCTCGGTGCTCGAATGGCTGCCTTTTCAGTCCCTGTACAATGCACCGGCACGGATTCTTGCAGCCGGCAGCGAAGGTCTTGCCGAAGCATTACCCTTTTTCGCGAGACAGGCGGCATGGACGGTTATCTTTTATATTTTGGCCCGCGTTCTTTTTTCTGCGGGACAACACAAGCTCGTCGTGAACGGAGGCTGAGTATGACAAAGATATATCGCTACGTGCGGCTTTACCTGCTCTTTTGCGCCCAGTATATTAAAGCCCGCATGAGTTATAGAACCGATTTTCTCATCTCGATAGTTTTCATGCTTCTGTGGTTTTTCCCGAGTTTTTTCAGTGTCATAGTGCTCTTTACAAACATACCATCCCTTGCCGGGTGGTCTTTGGAGGAACTCGTCTTCGTGTACGGATTCTACATGATAGCGATGGTTCCGAACGGTGTTTTTTTTCAGAACGTCTGGCAGCTTCCCTGGCAAGTCAGGAACGGCAACTTTATTAAGTATTATTTTCGGCCGCT
>CAZLNE010000091.1:6822-8781 GCA_964560975.1 uncultured Treponema sp.
AACGCGCGTTATCCTATGACAATTTTCTCAGGCGTGTTCCGCTTTGCCTTTTCTGTGATAATACCTATCGGTTTCATGGCATTCTATCCTTCTCAACTCATTCTTCGTCCTTCCGGCTCAGGTCTTATTCCGTGGCTCACACCTGTTGCAGGTATTGCGAGCTTTGCCATTGCCTGCCTTGTCTGGTCAACAGGAGTAAGGAAGTGGAGCGGAACGGGCACATAAAGATAAGATACGGTTAAGAATTACCATAGATGAACAGGATGGACACAGATAGATGCTAGTACGGCGTCACTGCTAATTTCCTTCGCAGCTTCGCGTTAGGCTTTTCCTGCTCCTTCAGTTCTACCCGCCAATCTGCGCAATCTGTGCAATCTGCGGATTGTACTATTTTGAGAGAGCCATAGAGATTAGATCCTTTGCTTTATCAGCAAGGTAAAGAGGTATATTCAGTACATTATCATTAAGCATTAGATTCTGCATAGAAAAACGGATTCTAATAGGGGTTTGTTCGCCATGCAGCTGAGTGTATTTCTTGAGACTGGGGCTTTGAGTATTCATTCCCGCCTTAACTTCTACTGGAAGTATTATGTTATCATGCTGAATAATGAAATCAACCTCATATTTACCCTGTTCATCGGTCCAATATCGCGGAATTACATCATATTGATGAACAAGAGACTGAAGAACAAAGTTTTCTGACAGGGCGCCGTTGAACTCAGTAAAAAGTCTTGAGCCTTGAGCAAAGACAGAAGGAGCCAGCTTTGAAAGACGTCTTAGAATTCCAATATCTGCGGTGTAGAGTTTAAAAGCTGAGACATCGTCATAGGCTGAAAGAGGGAGCCCTGTTTTTTTGGTTCGGTATATTTTATGAAGGAGGCCTGCATCAACAAGCCACTGCAGGGCATACTCATATTCACGCGCTCGTGCCCCTTCTTTTACAGTTTGATACAGGAATTTTTTGTTTTCTCGTGCCAGCTGAGATGGTATAGAACGCCACACTAAAGTCATTTTCGGATACATAGTACTGTCTGTATGTTTTGCAAAATCATGTTCGTAAGAATCAATGAGCTCTTGTAAATTTTCATCAGCAGACACCGGATCTTGAATATACCGTGAAATAATGCCGGGCATTCCTCCCGTTATGAAAAACTGTTTTAGTTTTTCGACAAGGGGATTTTCAAAAATTTTTGGTATAGCTTCCAAGCTGTTGAGAGAGTGTATAAATTCTGATAAATTTTTATTATCAGCTGCAAGTAAAAACTCTGTAAAAGACATTGGATGAACTGATAAAAACTGAACCTTTCCAACAGGAAACCCATGGTAAGATAGAGACACTCCTAAAAGAGATCCGGCTGCGATTATCATATAAACAGGCGCATTTTCATAAAAATATTTTAGTGTATTTAGAGCTTCCGGACATTCCTGAATTTCGTCAAAAATGATTAATGTAGAAGAGTCTTTAATAGGAACACCTGATAACAAAGACAGCTGAGGGATGAGACGCTTTGGATCTTTTGTTGTTTGAAAAAGATCTTTAAGTCCTTCATCGAAGTCAAAGTTAAAATAGGCAGTGTGTGTATAACTTCTCCTTCCGAATTCTTTCATGAGCCATGTTTTTCCAGACTGACGAACTCCGTTTATTATGAGCGGTTTACGGTCTTTTTGCTCTTTCCATTTTAGAAGATCATTAAAACACTCTCTTTCCATATATACCTCTGTAATGCATTATACACTAAAAGAGAGAAATGTGTGATAAAAATCACATAATAACCGTAAAAAGCGTGATAAAAATCACATTTTCAGTGAATATACAGAAAAATCCGCAGATGACGCCGATTTCGCAGATATTGCAGAATAAGAAGGAATAATGGGATGCTCACGCAAAGGCGATTAGGCGCTGAGCTGCTGCGAAGATGAAGAATTTATAAACAGCAGATGAATACGGATAGATGCTAA
>CAZLNE010000092.1:0-8755 GCA_964560975.1 uncultured Treponema sp.
ACTGTGTTTTACCCGCAATACGGTCCAACAAGGCTTCGTCAATTCTCTCTCCTGTGCCGCCTTCCCCTTTTTCACTGCGCACATCAACCAAGACGCGCGGCTGACCTCGTTCAAGGAGATCAAAAAAATGCTTAAGATCTTCTTCATTACCCATCTTTACTGCAGCGTAACGGGGAATTTCTTTCCATTTTTTATCGGCAGGAGGCGGAACAGCACAACCGTGAAATTGAATCTTATCGAGAAATCCGTCGCGTATAAGAGTAAAGGCTTCCTGAGCTTCTGCAGAATCTGCATCGGTTATAACACCAACGAGAATGGGCCGGACAAATTTTTCTTTATGTGCTCCGGCTCTTCGTTTTTCCTTTGCAATGAGTTCTTTTACTTCTACGAGAAAATTCCTCGTGACACACCGTTTACTTTTATTAGAAAAAATAAAACCAAGTACATCTGCACCAAGACCGAGGCAGTCTTCAACATCGTCAATATCAGTTAACCCGCAAATCTTAACATAGGGAGAGTATCCAAGCGCTTTTTTTCTGCTTCGCATAGCGGCAGCAAAAGAAGTCCACAACACTGCATTCATGTCGGGCTTTGACTCAAGAAATTTAGAAACAAGAGCAGAAGCTCCTTCAGGATTTTTTGCAGCGGCTTCTCCCATGAGCAGGCCGTGGAAACCCATGCTTCCGGCAAAAGAAGCTGCCTCGCTCGTTTTTACGCCCGATTCATAAATCATCAAGGTTCCGTCTTCTACATCATAAAAAAAACTTGACGGTACAAGAGGGTCGAGAGTAAAGTTTGAGAGATCACGTGTATTAATGCCCAAAAAAATCCGGGCTTGAGCATTTCCTTTTTTCACAGTTTTACACATCGTATTGTACTTATGTAAATCTTCTTCTTCTCTAATTTCACAAAGAATACTTAATCCAAGAGATACAGCTTTTTTGGCCATGGAGCAAAGTTTTTCTATTTCAAGAATACGGGCAATAAGGAGGACAGCATCAGAACCGCAGGCATAGGAAATATCAAGTTCAGTTTCGTCCGTTAAAAAATCTTTTCGAAGAATAGCTGTCTTGGGATTTTTTTTATACACTTCAGTACTTACAGCAATTAGATCTTCAAGACTGCCTTTAAAAAAATTCTCTTCTGTCAGTACCGATATTGCACTGGCGCCCTGTTCGACATAGGTACAAGCGGTCTCGACAGCATTAAGAGACGGAACAATATTTCCCTTGGAAGGAGAAGCCCGTTTTATTTCGAGAATTGCACCCTTTTCTGGTAAAAAAGGCACAACCGGTTTTTCACGTTTTTGAGGTATCGAATGCCCAAAAGAAAAACCAAGGTTTTCATACTGTTCTTTCCGCTTTCCTAAAATAGTAGAGAGAATATCAGGCTGCTGTGATGATGCCATTTGTATCCGCCTTAATTTGCTCAAGTTTCTTTTTTACATCTCCGTTTTCTAATGCTTGTAGTGCCTTTTTGCAGCCTTCTTCAATAGATGAAGCTTGTTTGCCAATGTACAAGGCTGCCCCTGCATTTAGGCATACAGCATATTTAATTGCAGTGTTGCACTTTCCTGCCAAAAGCTCAAGAGCAAGCGCCGCATTTTCTGCCGGTGTTCCGCCTGCAAGATCATTTTCATTACAAGAATCAATACCGTACTCAGAAGGATTTATGGTATAGTGTTTTTCTGCACCATTTTCATCAATTTCAAAAACCTTTGTTTTATAACATGGAGATATTTCATCAAAACCATCTTCACTTACCACGACCATAACACGCTTTGAGCCTAAAAGCTTAGAAGCACGTCCAACAGGTTCCAATAAAGATTCATCGTACACACCAAGCATCTGATACGCCGCACCCGCAGGATTCGAAAGAGGACCAATTAAATTCATAATTGTTTTAATACCGAGAGCCTTGCGCACAGGAGCGGCAAAGCGCATCGCTGAATGATACACCGGCGCAAATAAAAAGCCGAAGTTTGTTTTCTTTATACTTTGTGCGCTCTTTATAGGATTATTATCAATCTTAATTCCAAGAGCCTCATAAAAATCTGCCGAACCGCTCTTGCTTGATACTGCGCGGTTTCCATGTTTTGCAACTGTCAGACCGCAGGAAGCTGCAATGAGGGCAGCCATTGAACTGATATTGAAACTTCCCTTACTGTCGCCGCCGGTACCTACAATATCGGTAAGTTCTTTGGTACCAATGTCGAGCGGGGTTTTTTTTCTGCATAACACAGAAGCACAACCTGCAATCTCTTGAGCTGATGGACCCTTTGCAGAAAGCGAAGCGAGAATTGCAGATGTTTGCCGTTCATCAAGGCAGCCGTCTGTTAAGTCTTCCATAAAAAGTTCTGCCGTTCTCTGATCTAAATCTTTACCGGCACAAAGAGTGTTAAGAATGTGCTGAACAGGTAAGGCCTCTCGTCTGTAGCTTAAAAACGCATTGAAAAACTGTTTTTCAAATTGAGATGCAATTGATTCCGGATGAAACTGTACACCTTCAATAATCATCGTCTTGTGGCGGATGCCCATTATGTCGCCGTCTTCGGATCGTGCGGTAACTTCGAAATCCGGGGGAAGTGTTGCCTCATCAATAACCAAACTATGGTAGCGGGTAAACACCGCCTTATTGCCGATTGATCGAAAGAGACCCTTACCGTCAAGCTTTATTTCCTCTGCAATGCCGTGTTTTATAAACTTTGCGCCAACTATTTTTGCACCAAAGGCATAACCAATTGCCTGATGTCCTAAACAAACACCGAGTATAGGAATTTTCCCGCTGAAATAACGGATAGCTTCTACCGTAATACCTGCATCCTCAGGCCGTCCAGGCCCGGGCGAAAGCACTAATGAATCGGGATGCAGCTTGATGCATTCTTCGAGGCTTACATCTCTACTTCTTACAACCTTTATTTCCTGTCTTGTGTATTTTGCCAAAGACTGTACAACGTTATACGTAAACGAATCGTAATTATCAATTAATAAAATCATGTTCTTTCTCCTTCTAAGACTGCTCTCATAGAACCAAGCTTTTCATTTGTTTCTTCCCATTCGCGTTCAGGGTCAGAGGCATGCACAATACCGCCGCCTGACTGAAGCGTCCAAATTTCTTCTTGTTTAAGTGCACAGCGGATAGCAATACAAAAATCCAAGTCGCCCGACGAAGCTATGTAGCCGACAGAACCTGCATAAAAATTACGCTTCTCTTTTTCCAGGCCCGATAAAATTTCTATTGCAGATATTTTTGGTGCACCGGAAACAGTTCCTGCCGGGAAGGATGAACGAAGCACATCGATAGGCCTTTTATGCGGCGAAACTTTTCCCGTAACTTCCGACACAAGGTGTATTACATGACTGTAAAGCTCAGCCTGCATAAAACTTGTAACATCCACCGTTCCAGATTCACAAACACGGCCAAGATCGTTACGGGCAAGATCCACAAGCATCAAATGTTCAGCTCTCTCTTTTGGGTCAGCCGATAGTTCTTCTTTAAGTTTTTCGTCTTCTGCGCTGTTCTTGCCGCGGCGCCTTGTTCCCGCTATGGGATGTATGGCAGCCTTACCCTCTCTAACACGGACTAAACTCTCAGGCGATGCTCCGACAAGCTGGAAGTCTCCAAAATCCAGATAAAACATATAGGGCGAAGGATTAATAGAGCGCAAACGGCGGTATACTTCCAAGGCCTCAACGCCGCATTGTAATTGAAGGCGGCGCGAAGGAACTGCTTGGACAATATTACCGGCGACAATATGTTTTTTTAGAGCAACTACTTTTTCAATATATTCTTTTTTAGATGCCTCAATATCAGTTAGTATTGTACAGGTCTCATTGCTTTGCGGAGGAGCAAGGTAGGAAAAATCGAGGTCTGTCAAACGTTTTGTAATATCTGTTACAGCTTTTTCAAGATTAATCTCGTGTTCCGTGTAATTAAGCCCAAAAATGTGAATAGTCTCGGTAAAGTGGTCAAACACGATGTATAAGTGTCCCACAATAAAAGCAGATTCCGGAATCTTTAGGTCATCGCGTTGAGTCTGCATACGAATAGTGTCGCATCGTGTGCAGAACTCGTAGCTTAAAAAACCAATTCCAGCCCCTGGAAGAGGAATGCCCTCGGAAGGAACAGCATTTTGCTCAGAAACATACAATAGAACATCCAGAATATCGGGGGTCTTGTCGCCAATAACCATATCTGTTTGGTCATAGCGCTTTCGGTTTCCTTGAATTAGAAAACCAATGCCTAAATCATCCTGAATAATCCGGAATGCCTCGTCCAGTAAAAGAATTGAGTACCGGGCCTTACCGTGAGCAAAGGAGGCTGACTCAAGAATTGCCAAGGCGCCTAGTTTTTTTGCTAAAGAAAACGGGGTAAAACGATCCCCGGGAATTGATATTTTTACAGCATCTGTTCGTTTCATTCTTTCCTCTCTATGTCCGATGATGGTTTGATAATTGATACTATATACAGTAACTTTGTTATTGTCAATAGTATCAAGAATAAAAAATTTTGATTACCTCTACATTGTCATTCGTACATAAGGGTGCTACTATTTATTGTATAATTATGGAGGTTTTTTTCATGAAAAAAACAGTATTATTAGTATTATCAGTATTATTGATTGTGTTATTAGCATCCTGCACAACATTTAAGGCAGATGGATTATCTACCTTCACACCAAAAGATTATGAAGTGTTGGGAGACTTTACTAAAAGTGTTACCGTACACAAATTTCTTGGATCCCCTGCGGGAGCAACCCTTTTTAACATTGCAGAAGATGCTACAGCAAATGCGCTTGATGATCTGATTGCAAAAGAAGTTAAAAAACTTGGCGGAACTGGTGCTATTAATATAGAAGTTAAATACCAGGCATCATTCATAAACATGATTTGCGCTTCTTTAACCGGTAATATCTGGGCTCCTGCAAAACTGACAGTTTCAGGTACTGTTATTCGTTAGTACCTTCGAATACATCAAATTGCATAAAAAAAAGACGGCCTGTAAGCCGTCTTTTTTTAATAATGCACTAGTCTAAGGAAAACCCGCTAAGAGAGGCCCTTCCGCCTCCCGAATATTCCAAATAAATCGCCTGAATACCATCTGGTATGCTCACCTCTGTTGAAAAGGGCTTCCAAACATTCGTAAAATCGACCTTAATTTTTCCTAACACAGGACCATCCCATGCAGTTTTAATAAGAAACTCGCCGCCGCAGTAACCTCTTGTATATACTGTTACCTTTTTGACACCCTTACAATCAAAATACTTAAACCCGGCCTGAGCACCTTCCATCATATTTGTAATGTAGCCCGTTCCTTCTTTGTCCTCCCACCAATCCTGAGTAATAAAAGGAAAACGCCCGTCATGAATATCTGAGTACATGTGTGCTTCACGGGAAAAAAGATTACAGGCAATGTAGGCAGGATAAAATCCCTTGCCCTCAAGCGGTCCGCCGTTAGAAGCACAGGATGTCATTTCTACCTGTTTTATAGAACCGTCCGCTGCAATCTTAATTTTTTCTAAACAGCCCTGACGGCAGAACCACGAAGCATTGGTATGGCGGTGATAAAAAATATACCACTCGCCCTTTATTTCAACCATACCGCCGTGATTGTTGCCGCCGTAGTAGGTACTCATATCAGCCGGTTTATAGGTATTAATGTGATGATCGCAGTTGCTTACAATAACACCCTGATACACAAAATCCTTATCGGGAGACTTGCTTGTTGCATAGCACAGTTCATGGAACACGATAGAAGAATACACAAAGTAGTACGTGTCTCCAACCTTTCTGACAGAGGGGGCTTCAAAAAATTCGTGTCCCTTGTAGTTTGTGTCGTAGTGGTTGTAGGGCTCACTTGGAAGAACTGTCTTAGGAGGATTAATAATAGTAAGCATATCGCTGTCAAGAAGTGTAACCATGGGACCGGTGCGGGACTTGTCACCGCGGGGACAGAAGCCGGTATAAAGCCAGGTTTTTCCGTTTTCGGTTATAACGCCGGGATCAAACTGAGGTTCATCGCCCTGTTTTTCTCCAAGACGCGTTCCGTCTTTGTAATGAACATAGCCGTAAAACTTGTAAACACCGGCAGGCTTGTCGCATACTGCAACAGAGACTACCGAAACCTTGTCGAGCACGTAATATAGATAGTACTTTCCGTCAGGGCCGACCGTAACATCGGGAGCATACAGGCACATGTCGCCTGAAGGATTTAAAGGATCATCGGTTTTTTTATAAATAGTCCCTTCGCATCTCCAGTCGCCTAAATTGGTAACAGGTGCAGACCAGCACACATAATCGTCCGGGCAAAAAACATCGTGATCAAAACGGTCGTGAGAACCGTACACATATACTCTGTCGCCGAACACATACGGCTCTCCATCCGGAACATATTCCCATGATGGTAAATACGGATTAAAACCCTGCTTTTTCATATACTACCCCTATCAGTTTTATATAACTATAAATCTTGATGTATATTAAAAAAATAGGGAATATTACTGAAAAGAAAAACTATACCCGAAAAGGTATACAAATGGTAAATTCACATTTATTATACCCTTACGGGTTCATATTAACACTTTCTCTTGACTTTACACCCGATAGGGTACATAATTAGTACATGGAAGAAAACAATATCTTTGCTGAGTTTATTAAAAAACACCGGAAAGAAGCCGGTCTAACTCAAAAAGAATTTGCACTTAAATCAGGGTTAGGATTGCGCTTTATTAGGGAACTTGAGCAGGGAAAGCAAACCCTCAGGCTCGATAAGGTTAATCAGGCTCTATCCATGTTCGGCCACCATGCCGCTCCTGTAAGGACAGTACCGTGAACCGCCGCGGAATAGTGCTCTGGAATGAAACGCCCGCTGCCTCAATCAGCGAAACCGATACAGGCTACGAGTTTGCTTATTTGGACAGCTGGTTAAAAAACCCCGGTTCCTGCCCAGTTTCTCTAACACTGCCGCTGACCTCGGAACCGTACACCTCTAAAACCTTTTTTCCCTTTCTCGACGGTTTAATTCCGGAAGGCTGGCTTCTTGAAATTTCAATTAAAAATTGGAAACTCGATCCGAGAGACAGGATGGGGCTTCTTTTGTCAGTATGCAGAGACTGCATAGGGGCGGTGAGTATTATACCGGACAACAAAGCGGAGACACACGAATGAAGAATACTAATAACAGACTGTGTTTATGCTGCGGAAAAAGCCTTGAAGACTTACCTTTTCATGACGGATGGCATGCTTCGTGTTCCCGGCATTTTTTTGGACAAAAAACTGTTCCCGCCCTCGATGTGTCGCACAATACCCTTGAGTCCTTTGCACGAATTGCAGTTAACGCAGGAACTACCGTAACAGGAGTGCAGAAAAAAATGTCTCTCCATCTCGAGAGCAGCGGGAAGGACAAAAGATTAACCATGGTCGGGTATCCTGCAGGTTTTATTTTAAAACCGCCTGTTGCAGAGTATCCGGATTTACCGGAACTTGAACACTCTCTCATGAGCCTTGCAGAAACTGCTGGAATTAAAACAGTCCCCCATGCCTTAATCCGTATGGCTTCACAAGATACAGCCTACATCACCCGGAGAATCGACCGGGTATTCCCTTTTACCGGTACAGGTTCTGAAAAAATTGCCATGGAAGATTTTTGCCAGCTCTCACAGCGTCTCACCGAAGACAAGTATAAGGGCTCGTATGAACAATGCGGTAAAATCATCAAGCAATACTCCTCAAGACCTGGACTCGATATGGCAGATTTCTTTTTTCTCATTCTCTTCTGCTTTGTAACCGGCAATGCCGATATGCATTTGAAAAACTTTTCACTGCTTCAAAACGATTCAGGCTATATTCTTTCTCCCTCATACGATCTTGTTCCCACCCGCATGCTTATTCCGGAAGACACAGAGGAAACCGCACTGACAGTGAACGGGAAAAAAAGCAGGCTCACAAGAAACGATTTTACTGCGTTGGGGGAAAGTCTTAACCTTAACGCGAAAGTAATTGATAACCTTATTCATAAAACAGTTAACATTCCAGAGGTTCTCAACAAAACCCCGGCACGTAATCTGATTTCTCTGAACCGGTATGAAGAACTAGAGGCACTAGTGAAAGAACGGTGCAGCCGGCTTAGGGGGAGTTGTGACAGAAAGTGTCAGGGTTAGGGGATATTATAGAGAAGAGGGGAAAGGAGGCATGGTATTAATTTAAATTATTTTAGTTATGAATTACCAGCAAAGGTAAACGTTAAACAAGAAGATTTTTTTAAAATTTGGAAGGCTCATGGAGTAAAAGTTGGATACGATGAATGGATGAAGCATTACACCAAAAGAGTCTTGTACTATAAGAATGAGACAGCCAATTTTACCACGCCGGGAGCAGATATTGCTCCTCCGTTTTCAATATCTGCAGAGAATGAGTCCATTCTGATTGTTTTAGCAGAAATGGTACAGGATTTACTGAAATCGCCAGCAAGACTATATGTTCGTTTTGGAAATGATTAGGGAAAGAAGTGCTTGACGGGAGAGAAGGATGCGGGGAATAATAATTGAAATATGATTTAAATATTATAAAGCACAAAGTAATAAACAGTGCTTTTTCCTTACAATATAAAAGTTAACATACATTGGAGAGTAGAATGGCGAAAGCGAAAGATACTGCAACAAAAGAAGAACCTATCGAAAAACAGCTGTGGAAATCGGCTGACAAGCTCAGAAAGAACATTGATGCTGCGGAATACAAGCATGTCGTCCTCGGACTCA
>CAZLNE010000093.1:0-8695 GCA_964560975.1 uncultured Treponema sp.
GTATGCCCCGGTCCACACTGGTACTGAAAACACAAATATTGACTATTTTGAAACCATTACTGAAGTAACTAACGTACTTTGTTCGCATCAAAACACTCTCTATGTAACTGATGAAACAGTATATACACTTTCTTCGATGTCAGTTTTTTTTAGAAACATCCCATCATCTCATGTAGTTGTGCTTCCATCAGGTGAAACATATAAGACAATAGATCAAGTTCTTAAGATACTTACACAGGCAGTTGAACTTGGTCTCAATAGATCCAGTATTTTTATTGGAATTGGAGGCGGTGTTGTAACCGATATGACAGCCTTTGCCGCATCCTTATTTAAACGCGGATGTAAACTATACCTCGTTCCCACTACCCTCCTTGCTATGGCAGATGCTTCTATCGGCGGTAAAACAGGCTGTGATTTTAGCGGTTATAAAAATACAATAGGTACATTTTATCCTGCTTCCAGACTGCTTTTCACACCAGAATTCCTTCTTTCTTTAAGTGATAAAGAATATTACTCCGGTATGGCAGAAGTCGTAAAAACCGCGATGCTGTATGCTCCAAAGCTTTTCAATATTCTTCATGACGACAAAGAGCTCATCCAAAAGCGGGATAGTTCAGTTTTAATGCAGATAATAAAACGATGTGCACAATCAAAAGCCATGATAGTTGAAAAGGATCTAACCGAAACAGGACTTCGTAAACAGCTGAATTTAGGACATACCTTTGGACATGCACTAGAATCAATTGCAGGATTAGGAGCCATAACACATGGCGAAGCGGTAGCCTGGGGTCTCGGACGGGCTATTGATCTAAGTTATACATTAGGTTATTGCGATGAAGATTATAAGAATGACGTATTTTCCCTGCTTCAAGAATACGGCTGGTCAACTGAGCCGCTTCACCCTGTCTGCCTCAAAGAGCATATCGAAGACGCTCCTCAAAAACTTATTCAGGCCATGAAACAGGATAAGAAAAATACTGATCAAGGTATTACTCTAATACTTCAAAGAGAAATTAATAGTACCCTCATAGAAATAATACATGAAAATGATATTTTGTCCGTTTTATATTGACTTTTGTTTATGTTTTTGCTACTATTTCTAATATTAAAGGTTAACCTTCTAAGGTTAATTACCTCTATTTGCGGGGATGGTGGAATTGGTAGACACGCTAGCTTGAGGTGCTAGTGGCGCGAGCTGTGCCTGTTCAAGTCAGGTTCTCCGCATAAAGGAAGAAAGGAAACTTTCTTCCTTTTTTTTATGTACATGAGGCACAGCGAGCTGCGTTGTTCACAACGTCGGGATGTGCCTGTTCTATTGACAACGAGCACCTGTGCGAAGTTTCAAGACAGTCAGGTTCTCCGCATAAAGGAAGAAAGGAAACTTTCTTCCTTTTTTTTATGTACATGAGGCACAGCGAGCTGCGTTGTTCACAACGTCGGGATGTGCCTGTTCTATTTAAAAAAATTAAGGGGCTGCCCGAACATTTTGGACAGCCCCTTTTTTATAAATGAAAATATCTAAGTGTACATACTACTCAGATTTTACAACCTCACAGATTGTAAGATCAGTTTCTCTGTCGAAGAACTTAGCTTTATCCATCATTGGTGTAAAGTTTGCAGTATCACCAATTTGGAATTTGTTATCTGGAGCACAAATTGCAATTACAGACTGTGTCTTTGTATTGAGGTGAAGGTGTGTTTCTGCACCAAGAGGCTCAATAACAGAAATTTTCATCTGCATATTGTTGTTTGGAGTTGGTGTTTTTGTATAAACCAAGTCTTCTGGACGAATACCAAAAGCAACTTCTTTACCAATGTAGCTCTTAAGAGTTTTAGCCTGTTCTTCAGTTGGTGTCATTTCGAATGAACCTTCATCAGCAATAAGCTTTCCGCCCTTTTCAACAATTTTTACTGTAAGGAAGTTCATGGGTGGTGAACCGATGAATCCAGCAACGAATTTGTTGATAGGATGGTTGTATAAGTACAATGGTGAACCAATTTGCTGGATTTTTCCATCTTTCATTACAACGATTTTGTCAGACATGGTCATAGCTTCAATCTGATCGTGTGTTACATAGATCATTGTTGCCTTTAATCTGTGGTGCAGATCGGAAATTTCTGCACGCATCTGTACACGAAGTTTAGCATCAAGGTTAGAAAGAGGTTCGTCGAAAAGGAATACCTTAGGATTACGAACAATAGCGCGTCCTACAGCAACACGCTGGCGCTGACCACCGGAAAGAGCCTTTGGTTTGCGGTCAAGAAGTTTCTCAATATCGAGGATACGAGCAGCTTCATTAACACGGCGTTCAATTTCGGCCTTGTCTGTCTTGCGAATTTTTAATCCGAATGCCATGTTATCATACACACTCATGTGCGGATACAAAGCATAGTTCTGGAAAACCATCGCAATATTGCGGTCTTTTGGCGGAACATCATTCATCAATTCACCATCGATATAGAGTTCACCTTCTGTAATATCTTCCAAACCTGCAATCATTCTAAGAGTTGTTGATTTACCGCAACCTGATGGTCCAACGAATACAACGAACTCCTGATCTTCTACAACGATATTTGCGTTATCAACAGCGCGAACGTTACCGTCATAAACTTTACCAATACCTTTAAGTTCAACTTTTGCCATAAAAAGCAAAGCCTCCTAATATTATTTTATACCCTTCATTATAACTTCAAAAATAGCATCTGTCAAACAAAATAATGTAAAAAAGAAGCAATTTTATCAAAGACGGGTGTTAATAATACAAGAATTATGATTATCAATATGGATGGAAGAAAGTTAGCTGTTTTTATTTTTCTAAGCTGTAATAAATTAACACCTATAAGTATAATCAATGCACCGCCTACCCCTGTTAATTCTTTAAGCATTACATCACTGACAAAGGGGGAAACAAACTGAGAAAGAAGGGTTAGAAGACCTTGATACACTAATATTGACACTGCTGAAAATGCTGTTCCCAGACCCATAGCGGCTGCAAAGGCCATGGCCATAAATCCGTCTAGAACAGATTTTGTAAAGATAATACTATAATCTTTGTTTATTCCTGCCTGGAATGAGCCTAAGATAGCCATTGCTCCAACACAAAATAAGACTGAGGCATTTAAAAACGCAAAGGCAAAATTAGATTTAACCGGAGGAGTTTGCGTAGATGCAAGCGAGACCGAAGGACCTTTGCGATTTTTGGAAATTCCTTTTTCAATCAGTGTTCCAAGGGAAAGTATTTTACCATCGATATCTGCAGTACTGCCAATAATACCGCCTATAATCAAAGATAATGTGAGGTAAATTACATTCTGATACGAAAACGCCATTTGTACACCAAGAACTATGGTAACTACCCCTGCCCCTGTGCTAATAACATCGGATAATTCACTGGATATTTTTTTTGAAAATATAAGTCCAAGTATAGAACCAACAATAACTGCAGCGCAGTTTACAAATACTGCTATCATTCTTGGATGGTAGAATTATTATGAAAAATAGTCAATCTGCAGATTGAAATAGTTCACGCTGATAATTTTACCTCAAACAAATACTAGATTAAAATAAGTTAATTAATTATAATAAATTTTTATTAAAAAGTGTTAATTTAAAGACTATAGCCTTACCATTAACATTAAAAAAGGAGTGATGTATGAAAAAGTATCTTATCATGCTGTTTTTACTGGTAATCATGTCAGCTTCATTTACTGCAGCTGCTCAGGAAACAGGTGAAAAAGGATTGTACCATTATGTCTTAGACAATGGTATGGAGTTGTTTGTCATGGAAAACCATGCTTCTCCTCTCGCCTATATTGAAATAGCAATACGTGCCGGAGGAATAAGCCAAACAAAGGAAACAACAGGATTATTTCATCTTTATGAACACATGATGTTTAAAGGAAATGCAAAGTATCCAACTGCAGCAGCTGTACAGCGGGCAATGAAAAATCTTGGGGTTGCTTCATGGAATGGAAGCACCGCCAACGAATATATTAATTATTTTTTTACGGTTCCTTCTTCGAGTTTGAATGATGGTCTTGAATTCTGGTCATATGCAATACGGGAACCTCTTCTCGATGCAAATGAACTGGAAAATGAAAAAAAGGTTGTCATTTCGGAAATATCGGGGTATCAGAGCAATCCAAACTGGATACTGCAAAGAGCAGCCTCGACTATCATTTTTAATGAGGAACCATGGAAACAGGATGTAGTTGGAAACAATGAAATAATTTTATCTGCGACTGTCGAAGACTTAAAAAATATACAAAATAAGTTTTACATTCCGAATAATGCAGCACTCTTTGTCGGCGGAGATGTAAATCATGAGGATGTGTATAAAAAAGTTAATAAGATCTATGGCTCATGGAAAAAAGGAAATGATCCATGGGAACAGGATACTACTGTAGATACACAGATTGAGCAAACTTTATATTTTGTACAGCCTCATCCGCAAGTGTCTCCTCAAATAGCACAGGTTATGGTATTAATGCGCGGACCTGATATTGCAAAAGACAAAAAATCAACCTTTGCTGCTGATGTTTGGGCGGGCTTTGTTAATTCACCTTCTGGCCGTTTTGAGCAAAGTCTTATTGCCAATCCTTCTTTTGCGGTTCCCAATGCTGATTATCTTTCAACCAGCTATACCACTTCAAGACACCATAGTCTTATTCAGTACACTGCAGTAATGCTTGCTCCTGAACAAATGATGGGACAAAGAGCTGCCTATTTTGCACAAGTATTAAGCACCGAAATTGCACCTCAGATTGTTGAGGATCCAACTTATTTTTCAAAAGAAGAATATGATAATTATCCGATCGGCCCCCGAGACAGCCTAATTTTGCGTGCGCAAACACCGCAATCATACTTGTCTGAAATACGATACTGGTGGGCAGTAGCAGATACAGATTATTATCTGAACTATATAGCACAATCATCTTCAATTACTCAGACAGATGTATCAGCATTTGCCGCATCATATCTTGTAAATAAACCGGCTGTTGTAATAGTGCTTATTAATCCGGAACTTTATTCCCAGCAGAAGAGTGAATATGACGCCTTGGGATATAAAGAAATAACGGTAGAATCTGCATTTTGGTGGAAATAAGGGGAAAATATATGAAAAAAATAGTTATTATACTAGCAGCAGCACTGCTTTTTACCAGCTGTGCTTCTCTAAAACAAAAACCGCAATCAGTCTCAGATGCGTATTATGAAAAAAACACTGAGGCCTTTGAAGTGTTGTATTTAGATAACGGTATTCCGTTAATTATTAAACAAAATGAAAACCAGGAAGTTATTTCTCTTTCTATCATGGTAGAAGGCGGAAATACGCTGGTTGATCCTTCTTTATCCGGCATTGAAAATATACTTTTTGCTATGATGATAAGGGACTCAAGCTCTTATACCTATGCACAAAAACAAGCTCTATTTCATTCCACAAAAGGAACAATGGGGGGTTATACCGCTAATGGATATTCCTACTTAACACTTAATTGTATAAATCATTATTTTGATGAACTTTTTCCTATGTTAGCAGACTCATTTTTAAATCCAAGTTTTACTGAAAATGATTTTAACACGGTTAAAACCGAAAACCTTCAGACTCTTCAAAACATTATGAACGATCCGTTTTCCTTGGTCCAATATACTGCAGAACGTGAACTATATAAGAATCATCCATTTGCTACTGATATTCGGCCTACCTATGAAACAATTCAAACAATTTCGCTTGATCAGGTTTCAAGTTTTCATAAAACACTTATGAATTCAAAAAGAATTTCAATTATTGCTGTAGGTGATTTTACTCCGGATGCATTAAGACGAGAATTAAATACTGCATTCTCACAAATTCCTGCGCAGGATTATTCTAGTCCTCTCATTCCAGAAATTGCAGTCTCAGGAGACTCTGTTGTAATGTCTCATCCTTCTGCTGCTGGGACCGGATTCCTTGTTAAATCGTATAGTTTTCCTCAATTTAATGATGCTGATTACATACCGGCAGTGCTTGCAAGTACTATTTACTCAGAAATTCTTTACAACGTTGTTCGTGAAAAACATGGAGCATGTTATTCAATCGGGAATGCATCGATGGTAAGCAAGGCTCCCTATATGATGCTCTACGTTAATAGTGCCAGCGATATTAACAATATGCCTTCTTACATACAAGAAGCACAAGATCTTATGGCTGAAGGAAAGGTAATTGATTCAAAAAATAGTGAAACAAATGATTTCACGTATTTATCACTGGAAGAAACACTTGAAGGATATAAAAACTCTCTCATAAATGCACTATTTTCAACATTTACTACTTCCTCAGGTGAGATTACCCAAATTATGGGCAGTCTTCACTTAACAGGCGAAAAGGAAGCATATCTTACATTATTAAAAAGAATTGAAGAAGTAAAAAGTGATGATATTCGCAGAGTTTTTGAAACCTACTGGGTTAACGCACCTGGACGATGGTTCATTATAACAGGACCTGAGGATGCACAGGCAGTTCCCGTAGAATTGTATAAGTAAAAACAAAGAAGGCACCAAAAAACGTTTTGTTTCAGGTGCCTTTTTTAAGTCTAAAGCCGTCTAACGTACTTACATCTAAAAGTATAACGGATGATTTTTAACCGAAGGTAAAAATAACTGCACTCAGGGGCGGTATATCCAGTTTAGAACCGGAATACTGTTCCGCCGGCAGTAAAAATGGCTCAAGTGAAGCACGGGTCCCGTACACATACACTTGAGCCTCACTTACATTAACTTCTACATCGATGGTAGATATTGTTTTTCTTCCGCTGAAAAATAAATACCAGACAGTACTTGAAGAGTGTGAAGCGGGTTCAATTTTGTAACCTAAAAGAAGGTCGCCGCTAGCAGATTCAAGAAGTTTAATTCGTGATTTTACCTGCTCGCGGTCGTGTATTCTAAATTGTTCATTTTCTTTTCTCAGTGTTATAAGAGTGCGTGTAAAATTGAACAAATCTTCATGCTCAATTCCCTTTTTCCACATAAAATTATTGACAGAATCCGGAGCATTGTAGGAGTTTTTTACAAACGAGCCAATAATATCGTCATGATTTTTATTACTGAGGGTTTTAGAGGGTTTTGACCGGGCAGATTCCTGTCCGGAGTGAAGAAAAATAATACCTTGACTGGTAAGCAAAAGAGCTTGTGCCAGCATGATTCTGGAAAATAGTTCTTGTTTATGAAGTGCATTATTTTCATCAAGAGAAAGATTATTCGCAATATTATCGTGAAGTGTTAATCCGTCATGGCATTCAAGATATTGGACATTGCGGGCAGGACTTTCTGAAAAATAGTGTACCTGAGGGTTTCCGCAGATATTTTGAAACAGCTGTTTTGTGTTTATAGTACCGCCTGTAATAAAACCTTTCAGATGTTCATTCATTCCCCCGCCCTTGCATAAATCGCGAAACTCATCGTTAAATACAGAGACTTTTTGAGTCTTTGTCATATAATTTTGATCCATGCCGCAGGTTCCCTTTGCACCGTTGTACATTTTCCAGCCTTCACCAATAAACAATAAATCCTTTTTTAACATAACGCACTCATCGTAGGCGTCGAGAATTGTTTTTGAATCTATTAAGCCCATTAGATCAAAACGGAATCCATCAACATGATATTCCTTTACAAAATAGCATAGAGAATCGATTATCAGTTTGCGTACCATAACATGTTCTGTTGCAAGATCGTTTCCGCATCCTGATGCAGAGGTATAAGAGCCGTCTCGTTTATTTAAGCGGAAATAATAATGCGGTTCAATATTTTCGAGAAGGTAAGTATCAGCCATATGATTATATACAACGTCAAGAATAACACGTAAACCAAGGCGGTGAGCTTCTTTTATAAGATTTTTTAACTCGCTTATTCTGCAGTACTGGTCATAAGGGTCTGAAGCAAACCATCCCTCCGGGGTAAAATAAGAGTGAGGATCGTAGCCCCAGTTATAGTTATTGCCGTGAAGTTTATCGGTATTCTCATAAGCCTTATTTGTCTCATCATTATTGTAAAAATTCAAGACAGGCAAAAGCTGAATATGAGTAATGCCCAGTTTTTTTAAGTATGGAAGTTTTTGAATAAAGGCATTGTAGCTTCCTTTTTGCCGAACAAAAACAGTCGTTTCAATATCAGAATCTGCTGATATCGTAAAGTCTCGAACAGAGACCTCATAGACTACGGCATCGGTATAATTGGTAAACTCCGGAAGAAATGATGTATCTTCTTTAATAGGATTATCATCGCTCCATCCGCCGGGAGGAAGAGCTCTCGGACTGCTTTGATTAATAATTGCAGCACGACCGCAGGTCTTAGAATTGGTATATGCCGCCATTGATAGTGCATAGGGATCCAGACACCGTAGTGTTCCTTTTTCATTAGTTACTTCAAAATCATAAAACCAGTTGTCAAGATCAATATCTATTGAACAAACTAAAGACCATACGCCGGTTTTCCTTTGTATTTGTAAGGGAAAAATATAAGCAGGCTGCTTGCCGTTCGGATCTTCATAAAGTAAAACCTGTACTTTTTTGGCTGTCGGCGCCCATAAAGAAAAGCTTGCAGAATGTGTCTCGGGATTGTAATAACAGCCCAGTTTTGCTGAGTTTGGCGGGATTGTTTTTTCACAAACCTTCCATGCATTGTATGTATTCATAGCGCGTATTGTACGAAGGCTATGAAAAA
>CAZLNE010000094.1:0-8608 GCA_964560975.1 uncultured Treponema sp.
AAAAAACTATTTTTGCAACCTCAGAATCTCTCTTTGATAAAGCAAGAGAACTTTTCTATAAAAAATATGAAAAAGGAAGAGGCATTCGTCTTTTAGGAGCAGGAGTACAAAACGTTGAAAAGGGTCTAGGAGAAGACCAGCAGGAATTATTCGACTTCGGACAGGTAAAAATACAAAAACTGGAAAAAACCATACTATCAATTAAAGAGCAGAATCCCAACATTCCATTAAAAAAGGCGCGTTTATTAACTAAGGACCATAGATAATTACGTAACAGCATGCTTCTTCCTGATACACTTATTTACAAGTGTATATAATGCCTATTATACTTATATATATGTTAAAAAAAGCTCTTTGGCTCTTCCTCATATTATTCCCAGCTTCACTTTTTATGCAGGAAACTCTTCCTGTAGTACCCCTTCCCTTTCTTCAAAGGGAAGATCCAAAGGCCTTATTTGATTACACCATACATGATTCAAGAATTGAGTTTTTTGCAGAAGGTTCATGGGAAGTACAAGCCGCCGGGAAAATTGCCTTTACGTTTAACCCGGCATCTTCACCAGCACTTACTGTTCCTATTCCCGTCTTTACACAAAAGGTAGATCTTTCACTTTGGTTTTTGTTAAACAACAGCTGGTATTTTGAAGCAGCCTTCGCAGAAGGTTTTAAAAAAAACACCGTAGCGGCAGGTTATTTTGGCGACGGCTTTATAAAACATGCACGAATTAGTAACAGAAATATAGGAATGTCTCAAAATCATGGTCTAACTGATATCGGTTCGAGCGACAACCAGGCTCCCGGAATATCAGTACAGATGGGAAAGGGGCCTTGGGCTGCTGATGTTTTTGTACGGTATGATGCATACGAACAAAGATCAAAATTATTTTACGGTAAAAATGAAATTAATGAGGTTCTTATTGAAAGCAATAATTGGGTTCGTACAATCTACAAGCTGCCTTCTGAAAAAACCGCAGGCTCAATTATGGACGTATTTGTAGAAGACGAAAAAGGCGATTACACCCATCAATCCGGAAAAAAATTATCCAAGCTTCTTAAGGGACAATACATTGTCATTCCATCGGATAAACTTCTGATACTGCATAAGGCCTACAGTGGAATTATTCTCGTTTCTATTGCGCCTGAAACCAACACCGCACAAACGACACAAAGAATCATAGATGAATTAGGCTCATTTACTACTGGAGGCTTTTTTAAAACAGTTCAAGATGAATTTTCAGATTCAAACCCTCAGATCGATGTATCATTATACTCTTACTGCTCCAATGATTCTTCTTCCTACATCTCAAGTATTAATAGTATACAAGAATCGATCCTGCTTATTCAGAACCCGCCTTTTTTCTCACCCTTTGTATGTTCAGCATATTATGAAACCGATGCAGAAAACATCGATGTAGTGTCAGTTATATTAAAAAACAGTGAACAAAAATCACAAAAATTTTATGCCGATATTTCAAGTAATTCCCGAGTGTATAGTCAAGTATCATCGGGCAAAAAAAAACTCATTGAAGTCTACAGAAAAGATGACTATTCAAAGACCTTTCCTTTCGCAGCAGAAACGCCTTTCATCTATCTTTCTCATCCTAGTTCCGGCGAAATTGTATATTCAATCTCTGTTAAAAGCCTAACACCCATAAGTTCTTTTGATATTGGAACTAATACTATTGAAGGTACCATACAGGTAAGTATTAACGGAATTTCAGAAAATGATTTTACCTATGATAAACAAAAAGGAACAGTATCGTTTGGAAAAGAACTACATGAAGAAGACAGAATCACCATAGTATGGATGGAAGAATCAGAAAATTTTGATCATGGCTTTGTGTCCTTCGCAGGAGGCTTAACCTATACCTTTAATCCTGATCTTCAATTAATGGGCGGCTTGAGCGTTACCTATCCTGTAACCGCTCAAAAATTTATGGAGTTTGGATATTCAGAAGCAGGAAGCATAAAGGCAGCAGCAGGTGTCCAATATGCAATAAACGGCTTTTCAATTCAAAACACCATCCAAGTTAATGCAGTAAATACAAACCCCGCAGGTCTCCTGCGTATAGACGGAATGAATACGGTTTCTTCCACAAGCTATCTTGCTCAAAATTCTATACAGAAAATTTCCGACACTGAATTTCCATCGCTCAACTCGAGAGATTCAACCCCGCAACCTCTTGTACTCACTGTTGGTAATAAGATGAACTCTACGCTCGGTGCTGTCACAGACCCGGATGTAAGCGGCTATGCCTTTCGGTCATCCTGGGAAGCTCCAAATACAACAGAGTTGGATTATACATGGACCGCTATAGAAATAGATTTGAGTACCAGAGCACAGGACTTAAAAAACGCAGAAATCTTTTCTATTGCATTTAAAGAACTTGCATATACTCCAAATAACGAATATGACATATATCTTCAACTTGGAAATGCTGAAGACACACTCGAAAAGAATTTATATGAGCAAAGAATTGGAACCTGGAAAATATCAAAACCGGCTGGAGAAGCTAATGCAGCCGATGTTGTGCAATCAATAGTAACATCATCATCGATCACAAGTTGGCAAACAGCACAGGTTGCATTATCAAATAAGGACAGAAGCCTCATACAGAATAAACCATTTGCAAGAATTATTTTTGTTCAACATCTAAATGATCCACCAGAAACAGAATCTGCCTCTATTCTCACTGGTCCGTATGAGATTGTTATTCCGAAATTTAATGCATCAGGCCCCGGAGCATATACCTATACTTCGTATGATGCTTCTTCCATGAATCATGAGAACATAAAAATATTTAATCCAAAAGGAAAAAATTCTGTCCAAAATCTTTTATGGAATAGTACAGGAGAGCTCACAACAGAACGAGTCGCAGGCTACCAAAAACGAGTCGGCATTATTCCGCTAGATAACTATAAAAAGTTCGGTTTTTTTCTATATGCAGATAATCCTTCAGATTTTTCTTCGATCACTTTCAACCTTAACAGTACAGGAGAAAGTTATACTCAACCGGTGTACACTGTAACAATCGATAACTCACTATTGGAACAAAGAACCTGGCTTAAAATTGAAATAGATACCAGTACTCTTTCAGTAAGTATTAACGGGAAAGACATTGGTATAAAAGCAAGTCATCTTTCTTCTCTTAATCCCGACACCATGGAAATACACATTACAACAATGGAGAACGGCAGCGGCCGCATTTTAATTGATGAAGTTTATGCTAGTGAATCAGATCTAAATTTCGAAATTGAGAACAGGCTTCACACCGCATACAAAAAAGAAGGAGTTATTCTCTCTGTTAAAGAAATTCCGCTTGTGAGCAATTTTTCAGCTGAACTTACGAGCGAATCGGCTTATTCAGTATCGCACAATCATGCTTCAGTTCCAGTTACAGCCATTACTGGTGTTACCTTGAATGCTCTCTCCCTTTCCGGAGGCGTTTCAGCAAACTACCGCGGCGGAGATTACAACGGAACATCCTATAACGAAGGAACAATTACAAGAGCATTTCACAGCATCTCTACAGTACCAATTTTTTTCCCGCTTACCGTATTAAGTTTAAGTGAAGATTTCTCATTTTCGCCACTCATTCAAAATGCATATAAACAAAATTCAGTTTCTGTAAATGTACCAAATAGTATTGTACCTTTTTTAATTAAGGCTCAAACAAAGGCAGTACAAGAAAATAATTTTGCAACTCAGAAAGTTTCCATTGACACTACCGTGTCCTTTCCTAAAAAGCTGCTTACTTATTCTTTAACTAACCAAACTTCCTTTGAACAAAAAAAAGAGAAAGATTCTTCATCGATAAGCTACGCAAAAATTTACTCAGATTCACTGCAGCTGCAGTTTTCAAATGCCGCAGATTCCTTCCAAAGAAAAGAAAACACAAAACTAACTCAAAGCTTGAGTTTATCAGTCTTAAATGCAAAGCCCTCGTTCACGATATCAGGATCGAATGAATATAATAGTATTAAAGAACCTTTGAATACTTCCTTACTCTCTTTTCAAACTGATATTCCATTCAGCATCAAAACTCATCAGTTAACAATGTCACATAAAAATGAATTCATTACAAAAAAGAAAACAACAGCAGGCGGTTCATATAGTGAAGACTTAGCATTGTACGCACAGAATTTGGGGGAGGCAGCATGGTTTTTTAAGCAGATCCTTTTTTACGATCTTTATTCCCCTGAACTTTTTACACTTATGAATAATGAAAATACCAATAACAACCTTTATTACACCAGTTCATACAATAGCGCATGGAAACGTCCGCTGTTTCTTACTTCTTTAGACTTTTTTATTCCTTCATCAGTAGAAACGGGAATTTCCCGATCCGTCATTAGTACAGGAAGCAGTCAGGGTACCGATGCATTAAGCATCAATGGAGGTCTTGGTTTTACAGCCTTTAATAGTTTTGGAAAATTCAGCTCAAAACCCTTTTTTACGTGGTATGAACAGGACGAGCTAATACATACATGGAAGGCTGAGTATACACTTGAAAAGGCATCAGGAAAAATTTTAGATTATTCAATATCAGGATTTGAGCAGTTTACTATCTTCATTACTGATACAAACACCATTCAACAATCAATTGATATTACCCTTAAAAACAAGAACCTTTCTCTTACAACAGGATTAATCTGGTCTAGGCCTGGAAAAACATCCCCTATTTCCAGTTTGCTAATGCTGGCCGCGAGCGATAAAGAGGAAATGAATCTGATACGAAATACAGGAATAGAATACTCGCTGGACAAGGGTACAGTAACACAAAGTTTTAAAGGCTACCATGAGTTAAAAACAACCATACATACATTTTTCAGCATACGATCAAGATTCTCTGCCTCATTTGTGTTTACAAACTCAGCATTAAAGAAACTGGATATTGAAGGAATACTTGCCGCTAAAATACAGTTCTAAGTTTCCTTACTGAAGAGGGGCATAGTACCCTATTTCGTCACGTCCTGATCTATTATGCAAATACACTTCTGCTTCAAGTGAAAGAAATTCTTTACCAAAATTGGTTGGAAGAGATGACGTATACATTAGCTGATACGTTCCCCTAGGAATCGATAAGATATCGGCATACAAAGAAGACAAACCCTCTGTTCTATATACGTAATAAGTATCTCCGCCTGTATAGGTGGTTATATAGTGAATTTCTGCATCGAGTGCGCTTTGTGCTACATTTATGGTACATAAGGGAATACTATTATTATTGTAGTACGCAGTTATCTCCGACAAACCATAGCGCTGGAATGAATTCTGTGAAACCTTACCGTCGGTAATATATACCACTGCACGCTTTTTTTGTGCTGCAATTAAATCATTTGCAGAAAGACGAAGCGCTGTATCTAAGACAGAAAAATTTGTGTAAGGAGTTTTAAGCATGCCGACTGTAAACTGTGTATACCCTTGAGGTGAATTAATCATCTCGGTAACAGGAACAGAACCTGCACTCACAATACGCAGTGTTCCCATGCCCTTCATGGAAGCGGCAATTTCACGTACTGCATTCTGTACTTCTTGTGCATACTGTTTCATTGAGTTAGAACGGTCAACAATGATGGTAATATCAGCAAAGCTATTGAAATCTCCTGAGCCTGTAAGCCGCTGAGAGGAAACAGGCCGGCTTCCTTCTGTAAGAAAAAAGTTAACATCTTTTAAACCAACAACAGGCTGTCTTTGACGATTTTCAACTTTGAGCTCAACTATAACATTAGGAAAGGAATCTGCAATAACACGCTCAATCTGTACAAAAAGACCTCCAACCAGCTCATTCATCTGTGAAAATACTGCAATCTCATTTGCTTTAAAATCAGTGGCTACTATATTGCCGTTTCTGTCTCCGGCTGCACACGTAATTCGCGAAGGAGAATTTCCCGTATTGCCTATATTAATAATAGAACCATTTTCCGGCGATACCGCCCTTATAGTGTTTGAATCTGCTACAAGAAGATAGCCTTGCCAAATTTTTAAGGATTCAGGATTTTCGAGGCTTTCATCCGGTACGAGCGTAGTTAAAAAATTTCCAGAGGTATCAAAACAATAAATAGTGCCCCGTACAGCATCGCACACATACACAGTGTTGTGTACTATTTGAATACCGGTAGGAGCGGAGAATCCGGGGAAATTAAGTTTTTTTGAACCAAAATCAAAAAGAAAACTTCCTTGCTCATTGAAAACACTCACACGCGCATTACCGAAGTCTGTCACGTAGATGTTGCCGCTTTCATCCTGACTCAAATATTGAGGCCCAAGCAATTCACCCTTACCCCGGCCCTTTGAGCCGAAGCTGCGTATATAATTACCGTCTGAACTCAATACAGAAAGCCTGTCCCCCCGATATTCTGATATAAGTAAATTTCCGTCTGCAAGTGCAATAATATCCATGGGGCGGTCAAAACCTGTTAAAGGACCGCGTTTACGGTCAATAATCGAGCCGTTAACATCAACCTTTAAAAGTTCATTTGAACCATAGGCTAGAACCCATGAAGAACCGTCTTTCATAGGAAGAATTGATACGGGGTTACTGAAAAAAAGAGTTTCACCCGAACTTCCTGGGATGGTTCCAGACTCAGAAAAGCGCGGGCTTTCCTGTGAAAACAAATTGATATTACGCCGTTCCTGAACAATTTCTATCTTGTTTTGTAAAAGAAGACCGCCGTATCCTGCCTGAGAGGCAAGCGTCCATTGCTGGACAGCAGCGCTTTCAATCCCCGAACGGTAATATGCTTTTCCAAGCCAGTCGAGTATAAGATTTTCTGTAGGCAAATATGATAAGGCTTTTTCAAACTGTACGATGGCTTCATTAAATGAACCGCGGTAATACGATTGTATACCCAGCCGGAATTCTTCTTCGGCCATTCCGCGGTCTGCCGGGGTAGGAGCGGCTTGAGAAAATATACATGGAACAGCCAACATAAAAAGGATAACTAAAACCTTATATTTTAGTAAGCTCATTCTTTACCCCCTTCCTGATCCCCTAGTACCGGATACCGAGTCACCAATCGGTGAAGACTGCTGACTGTGAATAATTTTATAATGTTCGAGAATCTCTGTATTTGAAGAATCTTGATCTCTTGCTTTTTTACTGTACTGTCTTGCTTCTTTAAGAAGTCCCAACTGATAATAGACCCATCCCATGGAATCTAAAAACGCAGGACATTCATGATCATAGTCATATGCTTTTTTACACAAAGACAGTGCCCGTGTTAAATCCTTGCCTATACAGGCTAAAACATACCCTAGTCCGTTTAAAGCGGTAGGATAGTCAGGGTTAATATCGAGAGCCTTTTCATAATAACTAATAGCAATCTCGCTTTTCTTTTGAACCCAGGCAACATAGGCCAAGGCGCAAAAAACAGCCTCAGTCTGATATCCGCTTTCAAGAAGTTTTTTTAATTCAAAGTCAGCAAGCCTTGTTCTTCCTGTTAAACTGTATATTACAGATAAAATGAGACGGCATTGATTCATGCGGTCATTTTCATCTCCCGCTGTTATTACCTGTTCAAGATAGAGTAAGGCCTCTTCATATTTTTGCATTCTTGCATAGCAAAGTCCAATATAATAGGCAATATCAATACTCGAGACAGAATTATCAGATGGAACAGAAAGAAAAAAAGCCAAGGCATCTTCATACTTCGAGGAACGATAGAGTTTTACACCTTCTTTTAAGACATTCTGCATGACTTCTCCCATAAAATATCGTTATACGGTTGGGCAGAGGGTTGTGCCATAATTCTGCTTACCGAAACATTTCCATTTTTTATGACACAATAATCGCAGTCTTCATCGCCCTTTGTTTCAACATTGCCGCCGACAAAAAAGGAATAATGCTGACCATCTGGTGCAATAAAGGGTTTTACCCCATCATTATAGTAGCGTTTGGATGGTTTTGAAAGCCTGCATTCTGTATAGGGTCCGGGAGATAGGGCATTTACATTTATAAAAACATCTTCATTGCAGAGAGTCATAAGATGCTCAAGATTTTTCACAATAAATGATGAAAGAGATGAAAAATCATAGGTACCCTCTGATTCTTCCAGACTTACTGCAATGCCGGGTAAACCATATAAACAAGCCTGGCGGGCAGCAGCTGCAGTACCGGAAAAAAGAATATCTGTACCAAGATTAGCACCATAATTAATACCGGAAAGTATTACATCCGGTCTTTCTTTTAGTACCGCATTCAAGCCGTGGACAACACAATCTACAGGAACACCTGAACAGGTATATGAAAACTCATCATGTTTTACGATTTTTATTGGTTTATTCATAATAATACTATGGGATACAGCCGAACGGTTTTGATCAGGGGCAACAATCCACACCTCGTGAGATTTTCTGAGCATTTGTGCAAGTATCTGCAAACCGGTACTTGTTATACCATCATCATTCGTAAGTAGAATTCTCATAGGGCCTCAATGCTCATGCTTTCTTAAAAGGATGGGTTATGCAGGCTCCTGAAACAGGTTTTACCACATAACTTGCCGGATGAAATCCAAAAATGCGCTCGTAATCGGCAAGTTTTTGTATATAGGATTCAACATCTTCTTTTCTAATCATTGTATAGGTGCAGCGTCCAAAACCCTTTCC
>CAZLNE010000095.1:0-3256 GCA_964560975.1 uncultured Treponema sp.
GTACAACCTCATCAAGTATTGCAAAAACCTCTGGAGATTCCTGCTCAACAAGCATCTTTGCCTTTTTAATATTGTATACAACATCCTTGTCGACAAGCTTTTTCATAATGAAAGGCTTGAACAATTCCAAGGCCATTTTTGTAGGAAGACCGCACTGCCATAACTTTAACTCTGGTCCAACAACGATTACTGAACGGCCGGAATAATCGACACGCTTACCAAGAAGGTTTTGACGGAAACGGCCCTGTTTACCTTTCAACATGTCTGAAATTGACTTAAGAGGTCTATTCGAAGCACCTTTTACAACTCTCTTTCTCTTAGAATTGTCGAACAGTGCATCAACTGCTTCCTGGAGCATTCTCTTTTCGTTTCTGATAATGATATCGGGAGCATTGAGCTGCTGAAGTCTTTTGAGACGATTATTTCTGTTGATAACACGACGATACAGGTCATTCAAGTCCGATGTTGCAAATCTTCCTCCATCGAGCTGAACCATAGGGCGCAGTTCCGGCGGAATAACGGGAATAACATCCAAAATCATCCATGAACACTTATTAGAAGAAGCACGGAAATTTTCTACAATTTCAATACGTTTTAAAAGTCTTTTATCGCTCTTTGCACCCTTCTCAATCATCTTTTGTCGAAGAGTTATTGCTAATTCATCGAGGTTTAAGTTTTCGAGAAGAGTTTTAATAGCTTCTGCACCCATACCCGCAGAGAAAGAACCGCCGTAGCGTTCCTGAGCTTCCATGTACTCATCTTCTGTAAGAAGCTGCATCTTTATAAGGTCAGTGTCGCCAGCATCTATAACAATAAATTTTTCATAATACAGTACAGAACGCAGAGCAGCTACTTGAAGGTCTAGAAGAAGCCCCATTCGTGAAGGAACTGAACGATAATACCAAATGTGAGATACAGGAGCGGCAAGCTCAATGTGTCCCATTCTCTCGCGACGTACTTTAAAATGGGTAACTTCAACACCGCAGCGGTCACAAATAATACCCTTATACCGGATAGATTTAAATTTACCGCAATAGCATTCCCATTCTTTTGTTGTACCGAAAATTCTTTCGCAGAACAAACCATCTTTCTCAGGACGAAGTGTTCGATAATTTATAGTTTCAGGTTTTTTAACCTCGCCATAAGACCATTGTCTAATGATCTCCGGTGAAGCGAGCTTAATCATCAAGCTGTCAAAATCTTGAATATCGCGCATCTTTTTCTCCTAGTTCTTAGAAATTAGAGCCAGCTTTAGTGATCAGCTCTTCGTCACGTTCAGTAAGCGGAATCTGCTTGCCCTTTGCATCGTAAATAGTAAAATCAAGTGCAAGTCCTCGTAATTCCTGGACAAGAACGTTGAATGCTTCAGGAACACCTGCAGCAGTTGAAGGCTCGCCCTTAACAATAGACTCGTAAATCTTTGAACGGCCTGTCATATCGTCAGACTTAATTGTAAGTAATTCCTGAAGAGTATTTGCAGCTCCATAAGCTTCAAGTGCCCAAACTTCCATTTCTCCAAGACGCTGACCACCGAACTGAGCTTTACCTCCAAGAGGCTGCTGGGTTACGAGTGAATAAGGTCCTGTCGAACGGGCGTGCATTTTGTCATCAACAAGGTGATGCAGTTTCATAAAATAGATTACACCAACGAAAACCGGATTCTCGAAAGCAAGACCAGTTCGACCGTCGCGTAATATTGCTTTTGAATTTGCATTAAAACCTGCTTCAACGAGCTTTTGTTCTATCTGCTGATTTGTCGGAGACTGGAATACAGGCGATTCGTACCATTGATCAAGGAATAGACCAGCTAAACCAAGCTCAGATTCCATAATCTGACCAATATTCATACGGGAAGGAACACCAAGAGGATTAAGACAAATGTCGAGCGGTGTACCATCTTCGAGATACGGCATATCTTCTGCTGGTAATATACGGGCAACAATACCCTTATTTCCGTGGCGTCCTGCCATCTTATCGCCTTCGCGAAGTTTTCGTTTTGTAGCAATAAGAACTTTAACAACTTCATCAACACCAGGATTAAGGTCGTCACCTTCGGTTCTCTTTAAGCGCTGAACATCGATGATTGTACCTTCAACACCATGCGGAACACGCAATGAAGAATCACGCACTTCCTTAGCCTTCTCACCGAAAATTGAGTTAAGAAGTTTAAATTCAGGCGTTGTTTCAGTTTCACTCTTAGGAGTAACCTTACCAACAAGGATATCGCCGGAGCGAACCTTTGCACCAATACGGATAATACCCTCTGCATCGAGATTGTCCAAAGTCTTCTCGCTGGTATTTGGAATATCGCGGGTAATTTTTTCCGGACCGAGCTTAGTTTCACGAATTTCTGTTGTAAATTCTTTGATATGTATAGAAGTAAACATATCTTCTTTAACAACTTTCTGTGAAATTAAAATTGCATCTTCGTAATTGTAGCCATTCCAAGGAACGAAACCTACAAGAATATTTCTACCAAGAGCAAGCTCGGCATTAAATGTTGCAGGACCGTCTGCTAAAGCAGTTCCCTTTTCTACACGCTGACCGCGAAGTACAATAGGTCTCTGATGATAGCATGTATCCTGGTTAGTTCTTTGATACTTAAGTAATGGATAGACATCAAAATCCTCTGGATTTGATTGAAGATCAGGTTTTATTCTGATTTCCTCTGATGTAACCCAAACAACTTCACCGGCGCGTTTTGCCTTAACAAGAACACCGGAGTCATAGGCACACTTACCTTCCATACCGGTACCAACACGCGGCGGCTCCGGGAAAAGAAGAGGAACAGCCTGTCTCTGCATGTTCGAGCCCATGAGGGCACGGTTGGCGTCGTCGTGCTCAAGGAACGGAATTAGAGCGGCTGATACTGATATAATCTGTTTTGGAGAAACATCCATGTACTGAACATCTTTTGGACTTCTTGAAGTATAGTCACCATAGCGGCGGCATGGAATTTGATCTACTAAGAAACTGCCGTCTTTATCGAGCTGTTCTGAAACCTGACCAATGTAGTACCGGTCTTCATCCATAGCTGATAAATATTCGCATTTATCGGTTGCCTTGCCGTTTTCTATCTTTCTATATGGTGCTTCAAGGAAACCATAATCATTAACTCGAGTATAAATAGCCAATGAAACAATAAGACCGATATTTGGTCCTTCAGGTGTTTCAATAGGACACATTCTTCCATAGTGAGTATAGTGAACGTCACGAACTTCGAAACCTGCGCGATCGCGTGAAAGACCACCAGGAC
>CAZLNE010000095.1:3266-8409 GCA_964560975.1 uncultured Treponema sp.
CCGAGAGCGTTTAGACGTCTCTTATGAGTAAGCTCAGCAAGAGGATTAACCTGATCCATGAACTGTGACAATTGACTCGAACCAAAGAATTCTTTGATAGAAGCAACTATCGGCTTAATTGATATAAGATCCTGAGGTTTCATAGTCTCTGTTTCTTTTAAGCCCATTCTTTCTTTACAGATTCTTTCCATTCTGCTGAAAGCTGTCTTAAGCTGATTTGTCATGAGCTCGCCGACAGAACGAACACGTCTGTTTCCTAAATGGTCAATATCATCTATGCTTTCATCGCCAACATACACCTTTATAAGGAATTTCATCGTAGCAATGATATCCTGCTTAACAAGTGTGTGCTCTTCAACTGGAATAGGATAATTAAACTTTTTATTTAGTTTATAGCGTCCTACACGGCCTAAATCATATCTTCTCATAGAGAAAAACATTGTATTTAAGTCTTTTTCTGCAGCATCAACAGTAATTGGTTCACCAGGCATAAGTACCGAGTAAACAGCAGAAAGAGCGTCGTCTTTTGTCGGCTCATCAGAAGAAGCACCTTCTTTAGTAAATCGAATCTCTTCACGTTCAAAACAATTTATAATCATTTGAGAGTCAAGAGATGATTCTGCATCAAACTTTATTACAGATATGCTTGTAATACCTTGTAAAAGAAGTTCATCAACGTTGTGCGGGTGAAGTTTTTCACCAGCTTTGTAGAGTTTTTTCTCTTCGTTAGTATCAGGATCTGTGATCATTACTGCATCAGCTAGAACCTTGCCAATAAGACTATCTTTAACTTCGCGCTCATCAGATACATTGATACTTTCAACATCATAAAATGCTCTAATAATTTCTTCCCGAGTGTTGTATCCTAATGCACGAAGGAAAATTGTACCCAGGATTCTCTTTTTTCGGTCAATTTTTGCGTAGATGAGTTCTTTTTTCTGATCAATTTCAAATTCAAGCCAGCTTCCGCGATAAGGAATGATTCTGCTGGAATAAATTCCTTTTTCATGGCTGAAAATTACACCCGGAGAACGGTGAATTTGAGATACGACAACGCGTTCTGCACCATTAATTATGAAGGTACCGCGGTCGGTCATGAGAGGAACATCTCCCATGTATATATCTTTCTGACGGATTTCACCCGTCTGATTAAAAATCAAATTGATGCGTGCTTTTAAAGGCACAGAATATGTTAAACCTTTTTGTTTACATTCAAGCTCTGAAAATTTAATACCATTTTCATCGAGCTCATAGTATTCATATTCAAGGAGCATATCGCCATTCGGGCTTTCAATAGGGAATGTGGAAGCAAAAACTTCCTGTAAACCCTGTTCGGCAACCGGCTCATGATTATCCAGTTTCATCTTTTGTAAAAAAGCTTCATAGGATGAGAGCTGAATATCAATTAGATCAGGCAGCTCCATAAAATTCTGGATATTCTTTCCAACGTACTGACGATTGACCGTCCGGCTTTTTGCGAACATCAAATCCCCCTTAACTCTATTACCAGCACATAAATTACTTTATGCACTTATACTTACATATAGACAGATATAGCTGCCCAAAAATTCTCTTGGGCAGCATTTTATATCAACCAATCTTGAGTAAACTCAACTGTTTCAACGGTATACAGAAAAGAAACTTTTCTGTATAAGTACCGTTATGAGGCATTAAACTATGCAATCTTGCAAACACCGCCTGCTGCTTCAACTGATGCTTTAATCTTAGCTGCTTCTTCTTTAGAAACGCCTTCTTTAAGCGGTTTTGGAGCACCTTCTACAAGGTCCTTTGCTTCTTTAAGACCAAGCTGTGTAACTTCACGAACTGCCTTAATAACTGCAATTTTCTTTGTTGCATCTGCGCTTTCGAGAGTTACTGTGAATTCAGTCTGCTCTTCTGCTGCTTCAGCTGCGGGTCCTGCACCTGCTACCATTACTGGAGCTGCTGCTGTTACACCAAATTTTTCTTCCATAGCTTTTACAAGCTCTGAAGCTTCAAGTACTGTCATTGAAGCGATTGCTTCAAGAATCTGGTCTGTTGTTATGGCTGCCATATTATCTTCTCCTTATAGGGCATTATTGTATTGAGACAGGACGACAGCGATGAAGCCTGACTCAAAATATCTAGAAGCGGACCTCTGCTCAAGCAGAATTAATTTCCGCCTTCTGACTGTTTTTTGTCGACATATGCCTGCAATGTTGCTGCAAGTTTTTGCACAGGAGCATTGATTGTAGACATAATCATAGCGATAAGCTGTTTCTTTCCAGGGAGCTTTGAGAAAGCTTCGATCTTCTTTGCATCGTACACTTCTTTCTCTACGTAAGCACCTTTAATCTGAAGGGCAGGAACATTCTTTGCAAATTCGAAAAGAATCTTTGCAATTTCATTTGTTTCATCTTTACCAAGAGCAATAGCTGTTGGTCCCTTAAGATACTCAGAAACGTTATCGATCTTCATTTCTTCAAGAGCAAGCCGTGCAAAATTGTTTTTAACAACTCTATATTCTGCATTTTTTGCACGAAGCTGACTGCGAAGTTCGGTTATCTGTTCAACAGTTAATCCGCGATAATCAGTAAAAATATAATCTGAAAAATTTTCAAATGTTGTTTTTGCTGATGCAATGGCTTCTACTTTTACGCTCTGGAGTTTTTTTGCTTTAATTGCCATAGTTATTCTCCCTCTGAGTAGTTAACCCAAACACCGGGACCCATTGTTGAACTGATTGAAACAGACTGAACAAAATCAGCCTTCGCATCAGACGGTCTCTTTCTGGCAATTTCTGCCATTAAAGCCTGGGCATTCTCAGCGATTTTTGCGGCATCCATTGATACTTTACCAACAGAAATGTGAACTACACCAGTTTTATCTGCACGGTATTCAACACGGCCTTTTTTAAGCTCATTGATAGCCGCAACAATATCATTAGTTACAGTACCAGTCTTAGGATTAGGCATTAAACCTTTTCTACCAAGAACCATACCAAGACGTCCAACATCTTTCATCATGTCGGGTGTTGCAACTGCTATATCAAAGTCGAGCCAGCCGCCTTTTACCTTTTCTACATATTCATCTGCACCGGCAAAAGCAGCACCTGCATCTAAAGCTTCTTTAATTCTATCTTCTTTACAGAATACAAGAACCTTTTTTTCGCCTTTAAACTGATGAGGGAATACTAAAGTGTCACGAACTGTCTGACTTTTACCAAGTTTCAAATTAACATGAAGTTCAACGGTTTCATCAAACTTTGCAAATTTTAACTCTTTTACCAGTTCACAAGCCTTTTGAACATCGTAAGTCTTTGCAGAATCATACTTTTTAAGTGATTCGCGATATTTTTTTCCGTGTTTCATATTAGCGCTCCACCTCTACACCCATACTGCGAGCAGTACCGGCGATAATTTTTTTTGCTGCTTCAATATCATTTGCATTGATATCGGGCATTTTGGTTTTTGCAATTTCTTCAAGACTTGCCTTAGAAAGTTTTCCAACCTTATTCTTAAGCGGATTTCCTGAACCTTTTGCAATACCAGCAGCCTTTTTAATAAGAACTGCAGCAGGTGGTGTTTTCAGAATAAATGTATATGATTTATCCTGATACACAGTAATAACAACCGGAATAATCAAGCCTTGTTCCATTGACTTGGTACGGTCGTTGAACTGTTGAACAAACTGCGGTGCACTAACACCATGAGGACCGAGAGCCGGACCAACTGGTGGCGCGGGAGTTGCCTTTCCCGCAGGGCATTGCAGCTTAATAACAGCCGTTACCTTCTTCTTTGCCATATATTTCTCCTTAGATTGGTATGTAGAAGATCATTTCTCCTACTAGCGAAGCATACTCAGCTCGACGAGCAGACACTTCTCCCAAAACAAGAAAACAAAACCTATATCAATCTATTAAACCGATACAAGCTTTGTTAATTCTTAACAACTAAATTTTTTCAACCTGTAAAAGATCAACTTCAACCGGTGTAGCCCGGCCGAATATTCCGACCATAACACGAAGTTTGCTTTTTTCCAGATTTACATCTTCAATAGTTCCAGTAAATGATGCAAAAGGTCCATCAACAACCTTAACCTGCTCGCCTACCGCAAAACTCTGTTTCATACGCGGAGCTTTTTCACCCTTTATCTCTCCAGCTTTTTGGAGAAGAGCTTTTGCTTCATCAGCAGAGATCGGACGCGGCCTCTCGTTGCTGTTTGTACCAACAAAGCCTGTTACACCCTGAATACGACGAATAACAGAACAAGTACTCTTCCAGCCTAAATCAGGAAGATCAAGCTCGATCATAATATATCCGGGTAGAAATTTCTTTGTAACAAACTTTTTCTTACCGTCTTTTACCTCAACAACATCTTCTACCGGAACTTTTATATCCAGTACAACAGTTGATGAAAGCTCACTGTTTTCGATAAGAGAACGTATTGTTTTTTCGATTTTTCCTTCATACCCAGAATATGTATGAAGAATATACCAGCCTTTTGCCATTAGTACGCCTAAAAAATAAGATTCATGCCGGTTACAAAAAGTAGGTCCAGCAATCCAAGTATTACAGCAATAATAAGAGTAGAAATTAATACTACTTTTACCGAAGATATTACATCGTCTCTACCAGGCCATACAACTTTCTTAAGCTCAGCAACAGACTCTTTAAAAAACTGGACGATTTTTCCCATCTCAGTCTCCCATATTTAAGATACAGGCCAGGAAGGACTCGAACCCTCAACATTCGGTTTTGGAGACCGACGCTCTACCATTAGAGCTACTGACCTATGAACGAAGCTTAACTCCGCCTCTAATGAAGCAGCCGCTAAGCGACTTCACTTAATATATAAAAGCCCGAAGGCTGATATAAACCTTATTTTGCTTTTGTTTCTTTATGCAGTGTATGTTTGCGGTCAAAAGGACAATACTTATTTAATTCAAGTTTTCCCTGAATATTCTTTCTGTTTTTATAAGTAGTATAGTTCTTTCTCTTGCATTCACTGCACTGAAGGGCAATAATTTCTACCGCTGTTTTTTTTGAAGCCATATATTTACTCCTTACGACCAAGACTTACAATATCATCTGTTTTTTTAAGCACGGCAGAGCCTCCGAGCGGGATCGAACCGCTGACCTCAACCTTACCATGGTTGCGCTCT
>CAZLNE010000096.1:0-7859 GCA_964560975.1 uncultured Treponema sp.
GACTTGAAGACAGATCGGCATGAATACGGGTACCGGTGTCAATAATATCTTTTAAACCTGTACTTCTAATAAAAACGGCAAGCATTCCTCTTCTCTGATTAGAGAGCATCTCTGCTGCAATTAGAACAGAATCGACATACGTATGCTTTGTTCTATTACCTAATTTAAACCAGTCTCCCTGCCCCAGCCGCAAAAATATTTTTCTAAGTTCAGGCTGAAAAACTATTGCAAAACCAATAAGAAGACCAGGTGCAAGTTTAGAAAAAAGCCAGAGAACTGTCGAAAGATTGAGAAGCAGTGCTACAGCATAGGCCAAGGCTGTAATAATTACCGCCCTGACAATCTGCATACCATGAGTCTTAACAATAATTCCATAAGCCTTATACAAGATAAATGCTAATATTAAAACATCCAAAAAGGGGCGGGAAAAATTATATACTATAAGGATTCTGTCAAATGCGTTCATCCAAGTCCTCTCAATACTTTCAACATGTCTACTGTTTCACCTGTATCATGTACTCTAACTATAGTAGCACCTTTTTGTACTGCAAGTAAATTAGCACAAACGGTACCTATAAGCCGTTGTTCAACAGGCCGCCCTGTTATGTCGCCAATACAGGTTTTTCTCGACAGTGCCATTACCACGTGATTAGGTTGTGATTCGTCTGCAATAGTACTGAATAAACCGCAGCTTTTTATAAGCATCTCATTGGCCTTCAAATCCTTTCCAAAACCAATGCCCGGGTCCAATATTATTTTTTCTCTTTTAATACCGCAGGAAAGAGCATACGTAATCCTGTTTTGAAAATAGGCAGAAACTTCACTTATAACATCGGCATACACAGTGTTTTTCTGCATTGTTTGAGGACTTCCCCTCTTATGCATAAGAATAACCGGAATATCTGATTGGGCTGCGGTACGTCCAATTTCCTCATCATCCTCGAGGGCAGAAATATCATTTAAAATATCAGCACCGGATGCTAAAACAGATTTTAAAACCTGATTTTTCCTTGTATCAACAGAAATTGGAATAGAAGAATGCTTTCTAATGCCTTCGATTACAGGAATAAGCCTGTCTATTTCTTCTTCTGCTGAAACGTAGCTGCTTCCAGGCCGGGATGATTCAGAACCAAGATCAATAATATCAGCACCCTGCAATTCACATTCCAGCGCCTTTTCAATGCAAAAATTAGTATCTATGGACCTGCTTGCGGCCCAAAACGAATCGGGAGTTACGTTAATAATGGACATGACAAAGGCCGGTAAATCGGTATGAATAGTTCTCGCTGCAAGTTTAATGGGCGGTGTGGTCTTCATATAACTCCCGTACTTTTAAGATAGTTTGCTTTGAATTTCCTGCACTTTTCTAATAATGTGTGTACTTGAAAGATGTGCTTCTTCTAAAATATCCTGCCGCTTTCCCTGCACAATATAATGATCGGGGAAACCGCACACAGCAGTCTTTTTATCCTTATAGGTTCTTTGCAGTAAAGACTCCAAAAAGGTTCCAATGCCGCCAATACGTATGCCGTCTTCCACAAAAACTATGTAATCGTATGGTTTTACAGTATTGGTAAAATATTCCTTATTAAGCGGTTTTAAAAAACGCAGATTATACACATCGCAAAAATTATTCTGCTGTGCAAGACAGCGGGAAGCAGTGAGGGCCTCCGGTAAAATACCGCCTGTACAAACAATGAGCGTTTTTGCTTCTTGATGATGTACTGCCGGCCGAGAAGGCGAAAGCACAGAAGTATATTTAATGAGAACACCCTTTCCAATCTCTATAGGAAGAAAAAGTTCATCAAGTTCGCTTGGACAACATGCTTTAGGATACCGAATGATTACAGGCAAATCCTGCTCAGTAGCCCATAGCAGGCTCGTTATCAGTTCTGCAGCAGAAGCAGGTGCTAAAAGAGAAAGATTAGGTACCGGTCTTAACAAAGAAATATCAAATATACCCTGATGAGTCTCGCCGTCATCCGGTACTGCACCGCAGCGGTCAAGAACAAAGACAGCTGGAATATTCTGCAGTGAAATATCTTGAATGAGCTGGTCAATGGCACGCTGCATAAAGGTCGAGTAAATCGCAACTACCGGTTTTAATCCTGCCGCTGAAAGACCGCCGGCAAAGGTTACCGCATGCTGCTCTGCTATTCCTACATCAAAAAAACGGGAGGGATACTTCTTTGCAAACTCGGATAAACCGGTTCCCTTAGCCATAGCTGCCGTAATAGCAACGATTTTAGGATTAGCTGCAGCAAGTTCGACTAAAGAGCGGGAAAAAACCTCGGTAAAACTAAGAGCTTCTGCCGAGCTCGACTTACCATCCAAAATGCAAAAGGGGCCGGTTCCATGAAAACTCACAGGGTCATCTTCTGCAGGACGGTAGCCCCTTCCCTTTTGTGTCACCACATGAATCACGACGGGACGGTCCAGCTTTTTAACCTTTGAAAAAATATTTTCAAGCTCAAAAAGATTATGGCCATTAAGCGGCCCAACGTACTCAAAACCAAAATCAACGAACAAGTTGTTCGCAAAAACGAGCGCTTTTATGGCTCTTTTGAATCTGAAAATTAACCCCGTCATCCACTTATTAAGATGAGGAATGGCGTTAACAGCCCGATCCACGGTATATCTAAAAGACTGATATTGACTCGTCATAGTAAGCCGGCTCAAATAGCGCGAAAGAGAACCTGTATTTTTTCCAATGGACATTTGGTTGTCATTAAGAATGACGACAAGGTTTTTTGCAATTTGGCCTGCATGAGAGAGGGCTTCAAAAGCCATACCGCCGGTTAAAGCTCCATCACCAATGACTGCAATAACCTTTCCGTCTATGTTTTGAAGTTTTCTACCGGTTAGAAGTCCGAGTGCCGATGAAATGGAGGTTGAAGAATGGCCGCAGTCAAAAAAATCATGCTCGCTTTCACAATGCTTTGTAAATCCCGATATACCATCTTTTTTGCGAAGTGTATCAAATTGTCCGTAACGGCCGGTTAAAAGCTTATGCGTATAACATTGATGAGAAACGTCCCAAATTATGGCGTCTTTTGGACTATCAAACATATAATGAAGGGCTACTGTCAATTCCACGACACCGAGATTACTGGAAAGATGTCCGCCGTTTTTACCTACAACTTCAATAATCTTCTTGCGGATTTGAGCACAAACATCATACTGCTCGGAAAGAGAAAGAGATTTAATATCTGAAGGCGAATGAATATCAGCTAATTGCGTAACGTAACTCCCAAATTAAAAATAGAAACAAAGCTGAACACGACATGTTACTTGTTAAAATGAAAAAAAAGACCGCAGTTTGTACTAAAACAAAACTCGCGGTCTCCATTGGCATAGTAAATTGAGGACTCCCAAGAGCCGTTACCGGTAAAAAGTACGGCAGAGCCTTGCCGGAACCTATTTATTCTTATGCCGATTCCGTCTGAGCATCTTTTTTCGCTTATGTGTAGCTATCTTCTGACGCTTTCTTTTTTTTCCACAGGGCACAATGGCACTCCTTATTGCAAACTATTACTATATTATGAATGAAATACAATGTTACGTCAAGTAAACTGCTTAAAAAACTGAGCAATTTTACTTTCCAGCGTATCTAAACTATCAGCGTACATGTTAACAGCTTCCTTTATTGTCTTAAAAAAAGTTATCTGGCGCTTTGCATAATGCCGGCTGTCCTTCTGTATTTGCTTCTTAACAATGCTGATATCAGTTTCACTGTAGTTGTTGGGAAAATCAGTCGAAAAAAACTCCCTATACCCGATCGCCTGCATTCCCGGGTCTGAGGGAGTGATGCCTGAGTCAAGAAGACTTTTTACCTCATTAACAAGACCTTGAGAAAACATGAGTTCAACTCGATTGTTTATACGCTCATATAGCTCATCGCGCTCACGATTAAGATTAATAACCAAAAAATCGTACATTGAACGAAAAGAATCAGGAAGCTCAAAAAAACTCAAGGGCTTTCCAGAAGAATAATAAACCTCCAAGGCCCGCACGACCCTGTAATCATCATTATCATTAATTTTTGAAGAGCTTTGAGGGTCAATACGTTTCAACTCCGCCCGTAAAGCTTCCCCTCCTTCTTTATAAAGACGATTCTGCAGGGTTTTTCTTACTTCTGGATCCGCCTCGGGCGTAATAGGCAGCCCATACAAAAAGTTTTTAATATAAAAAGCCGTTCCTCCGCAAATAACAGGGAGTTTACCACGTTCATAGATATCCCGCACGGCACTGTCGGCAAGACGGACAAATTCACCGGTACCGAACTGTTCTTTGGGAGAAATAATATCAATTAAGTGATGTGGAAGGTGTAATAACAGAGATTGGTCGGGTTTAGCGGTACCTATATTAAGCCCTTTATAAACCTGCATAGAATCTGCATTAATAATTTCTGCTTTGTTTGAAAATGGAGATGAAGCATTATCTGAAAAAAGACTGGTAACAAGAGCCGTTTTTCCGCTGGCGGTGGGTGCGAATATAACGAGCACCGGAATTTTACTGATGCTCGCGGAACAGCTCATAATTATTGTTCTATACGATACTTAATTTCTTTTGTAAAAAGCTGTTTTGCAGCTAAGGATACAACCTTTCCGTCATTATCTTCAATGATAGGATCGCGAACCATTGAAAGCTGATACGCGCGACGACTCGCTGCGCAGGTTATTTCGTACACATTGCCGGTAAACTTTATAAGTTCCTGTAAAGGAAATATCATTATTGGGCTCCCTTATTCTGTATATAGGCTACAGGCGGGTATTATACACTAGAGAAATAACTATGTCAATAGAAAAAGGGGAGAGAAACCAACTTTTGCGACGCGAAGACAGAGGAACCACGAATGGACGCTAATTCACGCGAATAGAAATTTCTTAATCTTTTTTTTCGTTACCATCTATTAGCGGGTACTCATCGTCTTGCAATCTGTGCAATCTGCAAGTTCTCCTATTCTCACAAGTCCTTTTTCAAATACACCATGTCTTTGAGTTGTACACCCTCTTCTATCATTACATGGTCGTAGTTGTCGGTAAAAAAGTTTTTAATACGGTGAGAAGGTATAAAACCGCAGCTCTGGTAAAATCGCAGAATACTTGGAGTTTCACCTGTTCCAACAAGCATTGTTTTATACTTTTGTTTGTAAGCTTCAGAAATATATGCAATTAAGGCTCTGCCGTACCCCTTACCCTGTTCTTTCTCATAAGTAGCGATGTTTTTTAACTCGCAAGTATTTTTGTCTATGTGCGATACAACACAGACGCTTTTTAAGTCATCATCATAGAGAGCATAGACTCTGCCTTCCTCGAGATACCTGTCGATCATTGCTTCAGATTCGTCTGCAAGAAGCAGCAAGTCAAGAAACTGTTTTTTGTTTTCATATATTTTTTTGATAATCATTTTTTTCTCCATAGTATTAAACGACGAAACACGCGGCCCCCTTCGGTGACACGGACTATACTGAAAATACGTCAAGATTTTGCACTATACAGAATACTTATGTAGAACACAGCATATTATACATTTTTTCCTCAAGCTCCCATACATTATTGCACAAGTTGCTGGTTATGGTTATTTCTACAGCTGTTGTTGTGTCATAGCTGGATATAAAACTTACACCCGGATCACAGCCTTGAAAAAAGGGAGAAAAACCTGCATCAGTTTTTTTAAGCCATACGCCGTATCCATAATACTCATTATCAGCAGAAGCATGAAGACTGAACATGTTTTCTACCGTTTTACTTGAGAGGAGACTTTCACTTAATAAAGAACTCCAGAGCACAGAAATATCGTTAACCGTAGTAAACGCTCCCCCTGCGCCGGTGCCCTTTGTATCAACAGAAAATATATTGGTGTAAAACTCTTTACGCTCTTCGTCCCAAATATACGCATTTGCACAGTTTGCAGGGAGCCTGTCCATTTCAAAGTAGCCGGTATTATTCATTCCGCAGGGCGTAAATACTTCTCTTTGTAAATACTCATCAAATTTCATGCCTGTTACAGCTTCTATAACCAAATCCAGTACTACAAAGCCTGTATTGTTATATTGAAACTTTTCACCCTTTTTATACATCATGGGTTTATGTATAAAAAATGGTAAAAGGTCTAGAGACTTTCTTATTTTATAACAGGGATAATCAAGCCAAAGGTCGGCATACTCGGTCATGATACTTTCATCAAAGTAATCGGGAATGCCTGAAGTGTGGGTTAAAAGCTGTTCAATAGTAATAGATGCATCAATCTTATTAAGATTAAAGTCCAAAATTGAACCGATAGTATCTGTCAGTTTTAGTTTTCCCCTTTCTATAAGTTTCATAATGCCAACAGCTACAAAAAATTTACCTGCAGAGGCTGTCGCAAATTTGGTATCGATCTCGTTGGGTATTTCGTTGGGAATGTCTCTAAAGCCCTGAGTTTGTTCAAAGATTGTGTTACCGTCTTTTTTTACGAGAAAGGCACCGCTAAAGTCTTTAGGAATTATTGACTGGAAGTTGTTCATGAGGTACTCCTTGGTGTAATGCGGGACTAAAAAAAGATATCCGCAGATTACGCAGATTCACACAGATAGAATAACACAAAATTCAGAAAGAGGAAAAGAAACGAGAAAGGAATAGAGAGCTTGATAAGATAAGTGTTACCACAGATGCACAGTTGCTCCCCAAACACAGATAAGAGGGCGAAACAAGGGAAAAGATAAAAGAGTACCTCAGATATCAATTTTCTCTATCTGTGTTCATCTTATGTTCATCTGTGGTAATTCTTTCTATTTACGCCTTTTTCAGTTTAGGTGCTTTTAGAAAGAACACGATCACAAAGCCGACAGCTGCTGCAATACCTGCAATTAAAAATGCGGTAGAAAACATGCTCTTCTGGCTAAGGTAGGCAACAGTAAACGATGAAGCAACTGCTCCGGCACCAAAACCTAGAAGAATCATGCCATAAATTGTTGCAACATTTTTCGTACCCCAGAAATCTGCACTAATCGCGGGAAATACGCCGAGGTATCCGCCGTATGAAAAACCGATAACCGCAATCGTAATAAGCATAAGATATGAAGTTGTAAATGATACTGCGATAATTGAAAGACCTGTCAGCACAAGAAGCACTAAAAGTGTATTTTTTCTTCCCAGCCTGTCGGATAACCAGCCCCAGAATAAGCGGCCGAATGAATTACAGCCTGTAATAACTACAACACCAAGAACAGCAGCCTCTTTTGTTAAACCGCTTCCAGGCTGAAGACCGAGAATCTTTGCCATAGGAATCATCATAGATCCGGCAGCAGTAGCACACATAAGAGCGGCCATTACCATATAAAACTGGGGTGTTTTTAATACTTCTGACGGCGTAAAACTTTGATCAATAATACCGTGTTTTGGAGGAGGAGCAATCCATCCTTCGGGTTTATAACCTTCTGGAGGATTAGTTATAAACAAGGCCCCAATAACACCTACAGTAATAAATAAAACTCCAAGAATTGAAAAGGTAAATAATACCCCATAGTTTCCAATAAGAATTTCTGCAACTGGTGTAAAAACGAGTCCGCCAAAACCAAGAGCAGATACTATGATACCGGTAACAAGACCTCTTTTATCCGGAAACCATTTTTGGCAAGCTGCTATAGTTGTAGTGTACGACATACCCATACCAAAACCGCCTAAAATTCCATATGCAAGCCACAAAAGCCATGGAGTTGATTCTGTAGTAAACTGAGCCAGAAAAAAACCAACTCCAAGAACAATACTTCCAATTATGATTACAAAACGGGGGCCTTTAAGTACGCCCTGAAGCTTTCCGCCTATTGTACTGCCGACGGTTAATACAAAAAGCAGGAGTGCATAGGCTAATGTTCC
>CAZLNE010000097.1:0-7593 GCA_964560975.1 uncultured Treponema sp.
AAAATTGGAACGATGAAACCTTTATCACGGAGAGAGCGGGCTAGATTTACAACATTTGCCTCCCCTACTTCTGCACGATACACGTTTGCGCTAAAGGCATTTGCAATATTTTCTATTCTCATTGATGTAGGATCATTAACAGAAACAGCCATGCGTATTTTTTTCAAGGCTTCCGGTGTTTGTGCACCGTGTTTATATGCGTTGTAAGCTAATTCTGAGAGTACAGAAAGCGCGAAAACTTCTTGAGCTTTTAGTACCTCTGCTTTTTGTGTTTTCTCATTCCAGTATACTATATTGCCCCGATCTCCGTCACAATCAGGCATGTAGCCTAAAACCACAGAAGTCTCGCCTTGTGAGTGCAGCTCTTCCATTTTGCGCGCACAATGAGTGAGATTTTCCGGTTCAGGAATTATTGCATGCATAATTTCGCGGGGTTTATCATTAAAAGAAATAAAACCAAAGCCTAACGAAGTAAACAAGTCTTTATCAATACTGAGAGTTCTGGCACTGCCGTTCATATCTGCAAGGATGGTAAGTTTTTTCTTTTGTGCAGATTTTTTTAGGCTTGCCATAAATGCTGCTATTGTGAAATCATCTGTTTCTGAGCTGATAACACCCTGTGTAAAGTTCTTATAATACTCAACAGCCTTCTCTTTATAGAAAGAAACCTTATCGTAGATCAGATTAATATCAGTCTCTAAGGAATTATTAAAAAGTTCTACAGCTTTGAGCGCTGAGTTGTCCTGTGAACAAAGTTCCTTATACAATGCTGATAGTTTTGCTGCCTCACTTCCGGGAATTACGCCGCCGTCATGTAAGCCGAATTTTATGCCGTTATGGCCAATCGGATTATGACTTGCAGATATGTATAAAAAGCCGTCAAATTGGCGGGCATAGGCCATTATTTCAGGAGCAGCGCTAATAAATAGATACTGTACTTGTATGCCGTTTGCGAGCAGGATACGGATAATTACTTCTGCTATTTCTTGTCCTGTGGGTCGTGTATCGATTCCGACGACAATTGTTGGACTTTTCTTATGTAGTTTTTCCTTTATGTATTGAGAAAAACTCTGCGCAATATAGACTGATAATGCGGCGTTTTCTGGACCAATTGCACTTTGCGTATCTTCTTCTTCTCCGCTTATGGTATATATTTTTCGCCAGCCTGATGCTGAAAGAATCATAGAATCAAGCTCTTTTTGAAATACTGTTTGAGACGGGAGTAATGAGGTGAATGGAGAAAAATCAGAAGTTCCTATAAGTAAACCTGATGTCTTATCGAAAAACGTGCTCATTTTTATGCTCCCAGTATCGTGATTTGTATAGAACATTTTATAGCATATAGTTTGGGTGTATGTCGATATTAACTTTCTCAAGAAGAAACATTTACTTCTGCTCTCTTGTATGGTAACCTAAACGTTATATGTTTCAATCGATGTATTCTTTATACCATATAGCAATTCTTAGGAGAAAAAGATATGAAAAAAACAAAGGGTCTTTGGAAAATTAAAGCGGCATTAACTCTTGTTGGAGAAATTCAGCTTGCAAAGATGAGGAAAGCATCGAAGAATTGTAAAAAAGCCCAATATAAGACCTTGTTTGAAATTCTTGATTATTCTAAAAATACGGTATATGGCAAGGAGCATCATTTTGAAGAAATTATGAAGGAAAAGAACATTGATGCCTTCTTTGCACTATATAGAAAATTTGTACCTCTTAATGATTATGAAGATTTAAGGCCTTACATTGAACGCCACAAAAATGGCGAGAAAAATGTTCTGTTTGAAGGAAGTGCCAAACTCTATGCTACAACAAGCGGTACCACAAACGAACCTAAATGGATTCCGTATTCATATAAATTTTATAGTGATGTCTATAACAAGATTGCCCAAACGTGGCTTTATCTGGCATTAAAAAACAGTCCTCATGTATTTGACGGGCCAAGTGTTTCAATTGTAGGAAAGGCGGTAGAAGGTAAGGCTCCGGATGGAACATTGTACGGCTCTGCTTCCGGTATTACAAGGCGGGATCTTCCATCTTTTATTGAGCCGCTTCATACAGCTCCTGCTGCTGTCTATGATATTTCGGATTACAAAGCACGTTACTATACTATTATGAGAATGGGTATTGCTCATGATACTCATTTTATTATTACTGCAAACCCGAGCACACTTGCTGAAATGCAGACCAATGCAAATGAATTTTTTGATGACTATATTAATGATGTTGAACATGGCACTATTTCTTCAACAATGGACATAGCACCTTCTATTCGAGAAGAATTGGCGTTGTATATAAAACCCGATCCAAAAAGAGCAGCCTTTCTCCGTGAACTTAAAAAAAAGCATGGTATTGTTCTTCCAAAACACTATTGGCCTAACTTAAAAGTAATTTATACTTGGAAATGCGGTAACACTAAAGTTTATTTTGATAAGATAAAGAATTCTTTTCCTGATGATTGTCAAATGATGGAATTTACCTATCTTGCATCTGAAGGCAGATTTGGGCTTGTTTTGTCATCGAAAAATGATGCAACTGTTCTTTTTGGTCACATGATGTATTTTGAGTTTATTGCAGAAGAAGATATTGAAAATGAGGAGGCGGTCATTTATCAGCTGCATGAACTAAAAAAAGGAAAACGATACTGCCCGATCATTACAGAAAGTGCAGGATTATACCGCTATAGTATGAATGATTTGATTGAAGTTACTGGTTTTTATAATGAATTTCCGGAAATTATTTTTATTCAGAAAATTAACGGTATTATTTCTATTACTGGAGAAAAACTGCATGAGAGACAGTTTATAGATGCCGTTCGTAAGACGGAAGAAGCAAAGGGTTTACATCTTCGCTTTTTTATTGGATTTGCAAATGTTGAAAAGGCACATTACAGTTATTATTATGAATTTAAAGATAGAACAGTAAGTAATGAAGCATCTCAAAATTTTTCGGCCATGGTAGACGCTGAAATTCAAAAAATAAATATGGAATATGAGTCAAAGAGAAGCTCAAATCGTCTAAAAGAGCCTGAAACGTTTATTCTCACAGAGGATGCTTTTGAAAAATTCAAAGCCCGCTGTATTGAATGCGGTTTCCGTGATGGGCAATTTAAACTTAATCTTTTATTACAGGATGAGAAGCGGCATGCGATGTTTAAGGATTTAATAAAAAAGTAATGGAACTCTATACATCGTACTTCACCGGCATTAAGGCTGTACTATTTGATTTTGATGGAACTCTGTATGATTTTAAATACCTGTCGTTAAGAGTGGTAATGAATAGTTTAAAGGATTTAGGTATAGTACAATCTGAGCGCAAGGCACGAAAAGAACTAAGAGGTATAGAGTTCAAAACAGAAGAACATTTTCATGAAGTTTTCTTTCAGAATATTTCTCAAAAAAAACGAAAATCTCCAGAATACATACGAGAATGGTACTTTTCTGAATATCTGCCCCGCCTTGTTAAAATACTAAAAAAATACTATACCGCAAGACCGGGAACATCAGATTTATTCGAAAAACTAAAAAATTCTGCTATCCGCTGTGCAGTGTATTCTGATTATGGAGCCGTGGGGCATCGGCTTGAAGCGATCGATCTCAATCCTGAACAATGCGGCCTATTATATAGTTCAGAAAAATTGGGCTCGTTAAAACCTTCATCAAGGGCCGCAAAAATTATCTGCGAGGATTTACATCTATTACCTTCACAAATTCTAATGGTCGGCGACAGGGAAGACACTGATATTGCTTTTGCCAAGAACAGCGGGATGAAATATATTCAGATAAAGACACATAAAACGAACAATAAAGCAAAGCCTGAAGATAACAATCTTATGGAATGGAATACCTTTGTTGAACTATGTACGCAGTTTGTGAAAGCAAATCCAGGGCAAATAATATCGGCTTAGTCGCCTTCACTTGGCCAAATGTTGTTTGTAATGCCTGCAAGCTCCAAAACCTTTTGATGACAGAGCTTTCTCATTGAGAGAACTGCTTCTTTACGACTTAATGAAGAATCCATTACTAAGGGCTCGCCGACACGTAATGTGATGGCGGGCTTTTCTTTTAAAAAGAGTTTTAAAAGCCCCTTAGGTTTTCTATATGAAAAAGCCATCGGAATCACCGGCAGGTTATAACGCTGAGCTAGAGTAAAAGCGCCTTTTTTAAAAGGACGAATAGGAACGTAATAAGGCCAATTGCTGGACTCGGGGAAAACGTGTATCCACTTTTTTTTCTTGTGCAGGGTATCAAAAGCTTCGTTGAATTTTCCCATTGCTTTAATAGTGTCAGGTATGGGAATACCACCGACGAGTCTTATGAGGTTTTTATCTTTTGTACCAAAATTCTCTTTCCATGCAGGAAACCAAAGACGTCTGTACCGTACAGCTTGAAGAACTCCTAGAAAGTCCCAGCGGTAAACATGATTAGAAACTGTGAGTGCTCCATTTTTTAATAGCTTTTTGTGTTTGCGCAGATTTTCACGTCCTTCAATTTTTAAGCCGTATTTTATTGGTGCTATAAAAAAAACAAGGGTAAAAATACACGCATATGTTAACGTACTCCAAAGTCTGCATAATAGTTTTTTTTCTAAAAAGGGATATGTTTCATCGACCATAAATGGTTCGACAATTTTACGCTCAATGAAGTGTGCATCGGGTTTGTCAGGATAGAGCAGTCCAAGATCTGGAATATAGGGTTCATTCATGCGGCATCCTCAAATTAATGGTAATTAATTCTACCACAAGAGATTAGAAACCGCAAGAAATATCAGTCTGCTTTAAAAGCCTGAGCTAACTGCTCGAGAGCCTTTTGAAGAATTGAGCGGGGACAGGCTATGTTAATACGCTGAAATAAAGAGCCTTCTCGTCCGAACATTAATCCATCATCAAGCCACAAGAACGCCTTATGTACAATAAGATTATGAATTTCATCATCGGTTAAGCCTGTTTTACTGAAATCCAGCCAAACAAGATAGGTGCCTTGAGGTTCGACTAAAGTGATACCAGCCAGGTTTTCTTTTAAGAAGTTTCGAAGATACTCGAGATTTTTAAACAGATATGCCTTTAGCTGCATGAGCCATTCCTCACCATACGTGTATGCTGCTTCACAGGCAGCAATGCCTGCACTATTGAGCTGACTGTAACCGCTTGCATTATACGTTCTTATGAACTTTTTTCGTAGATCCGGATCCTCTATCCAGATATTTGAACATTGCAGCCCCGCAAGATTAAAGGTTTTACTTGGCGCAGTGCACATGATGCTTATGGTAGAAAACTCAAGGTGCAGCGTTGAAAATATGGTGTGTTCATAGCCCGGATAGGTAAAATCTGCATGTATTTCATCTGAAACAACGATTACTCCGTATTTCAGACAGATGTTCCCAAGTCTCAACAGCTCTTCCTTCGTCCAAACGCGTCCAACAGGATTATGAGGAGAGCATAATATAAAAAGCTTTACTTTATTATCGATGATTTTCCGTTCAAAATCCTCAAAATCAATACTATACCTGCCGTCACGGTACACCAGAGGATTAGTCACAAGTTTACGGTTATTATTGATGACACTGCTTTTAAACGGATAATAGACCGGAGGCTGAATTATAACGCTATCTCCTTCGTTCGTATATGATCGTATTGCCTGTACTATGGCATATACAATACCGGGTGTTTTAACAAGCCATTCTCTTTGTACTTCATAGTTAAAATGCCGCTTAAACCACGAGGCGGCAGCTTCAAAGTAGGAAGAACCGCTTTCGGTGTAGCCGAAGATACCGTGTTCAGCGCATTTTTTTACCGCATCTCTAACTTCTACAGGACAGGGAAAGTCCATATCAGCAACCCAGAGGGGGAGAATGGATGAGGGCATGCCTCTAAGTTCTGCAAAATCATATTTAAGAGAATTCGTGTTTTTTCTGTCTATTATGGTGTCAAAATTATATGTCATAACCGCCTTCTTAACTGCGAAGAGCTTTATCGAGATCTTCAATAATATCTTGAGCTGCTTCTATTCCGCAAGACAGCCGTAAAAGTTTGTCTGTAATGCCGCGCCTCTTTCTCTCTTGTTCAGGAATTGCGGCATGGGTTTGTGTAAATGGGTAGGTTATAAGAGTTTCTACACCGCCTAAACTTTCTGCAAAGTGAATTAACGTTACTGTTTCTAAAACCTTAACCGCGCGATCAACAGTATCGGTTTCAAAGGAAATCATACCGCCGAAACCCTGTGCCTGTGAAAGGCACATTTCCCTTCCAGGATGTTTTTCCAAGCCGGGATACAGAACCTTTACTACATGAGGATGCTTATCTAGAAAGTGCGCAATGACCAAAGCATTTTGTGCGATTCTTTCCATGCGTAAAGCAAGCGTTTTTATGCCGCGAAGGATGAGCCAGCTGTCAAAGGGCGCAAGTCCTGCACCGGTTGTTTTTGAAATAAAGGCTATTTTGTCAAATAAGACCTTATTCTTTGCAACAACAAAGCCTGAAATGGTATCGTTGTGACCGCCCAGATATTTTGACCCGCTGTGTATGACAATATCGGCACCGAGCTCAAGGGGCAGCTGAAAAAAAGGAGTCATAAAGGTATTATCAACAATGAGAAGAAGATGATGTTCGGCAGTAATTTTTGCAATGCCTTTGATATCGCAAATGTTCATGAGAGGATTTGTCGGAGTTTCTATGAAGATTGCGCGCGTTGAAGGTCTGATGAGGCTTTTAATCTGTGCATTATTTGCGTTCGCTGGAAAAAAATCTACACTGATATTTCTCTGTTTTTGAAGAAGATCGAATAAACGAATGCTTCCTCCGTAAAGGTCATCAACAGCGAGTATGTGGTCTCCCGCAGAAAAAAGATCCATGACCGCACTGATTGCAGCCATGCCGCTTGAAAAAGCACAGGCGCCCCCATCTACAGAGGTTTTCTCAAGAGCAGCAACGTGCGTTTCTAGAGCAAGCCGAGTAGGATTTGACTGACGTGTGTAATCAAATCCCGTGGTGGTTCCTAAAGAAGGATGAGCAAATGTTGCAGACTGATAAATGGGAACAGATACAGCGCCATAATTATCTTGTGCATCGTTCTTTCCTTTTCCATGTACACATATTGTTTCAATAGTCATTCACTACCTCGTAAATAGAAATCCTATCTTTATGCCTTATTCTTCCCATAACCAGGTAGAAAGATACCGTTCACCAGTATCAGGCAGGATTACAACAATAACCTTACCCTTGTTTTCAGGCCGTTTTGATATTGTCAAAGCAGCTTCAAGCGCAGCTCCTGAAGATATACCAATCAATAAGCCCTCTTCTTTTGCAGCACGTCGAGCAACAGTTCCTGCCTTGACATCATCGGTGAGGTATATTTCATCATAGACGCTTGTATTCAAGACTCCGGGAACAAAGCCGGCACCTATTCCCTGAATCTTGTGAGGACCGCTCTGTCCGCCTGATAATACAGGAGACGTTGCCGGCTCAATTACTACTACTTTAACACCCGGTTTTTTAGACTTCAAGTATTCACCGGCACCTGTTACAGTACCGCCTGTTCCTGCTGCAGATATAAAAATGTCAACTTTACCGTCAGTATCTTCCCAGATTTCAGGACC
>CAZLNE010000098.1:0-2920 GCA_964560975.1 uncultured Treponema sp.
GACCTTGGGTATCTGCCTTTGCGTATGGTACAACCTATTTTTCTGCAGTAGTGTTTATTGGTTTTGCAGGTAAACAAGGATGGGGTTTTGGGCTAAACGCAGTTTTAATAGGAATAGGTAATGCATTTCTTGGTGCAATGCTTGCATGGCTCTTATTTGCACGACGTACCCGTATCATGACTCAAAATCTTAATACAATGACCATGCCGGAATTTTTAGAGGCCCGCTATAATAGCGATCATATGAAAATGGTGGCTGCTCTTTTTATTTTTATTTTCATGCTGCCGTATTCAGCATCTGTATTTAAGGGCTTGGGACATCTTTTTGAAACAACATTTAACATTTCCTTTGACTTTGCACTCATTATTCTTGTAGTAATTACTGGTATTTATCTAGTTCTCGGCGGATACTTTGCAGTTACTGTAACAGATTTTATTCAAGGCTTTATCATGTTAGCCGGTGCTATTGCTATGGTGGTTGTTATTACAGTAAAGGCAGGCGGCTTTGGTGAAGCAATATCTACCATACAAACGAACTATGAAGTTCATGTTCCTGCGGCACAGAGGCCTTCATGGCTTACTATAGGATCATTGATTTTTATGACTAGTTTTGGAACATGGGGTCTTCCTCAAATGGTTCAAAAATTCTATGCAATAAAAAATGAGAAGGTAATTCCAAAAGCTGCCCTTATTACAACAATTTTTGCATTAATCATCGGTGTCTCTGCCTATTTTACCGGTACTATGAGCCATGTTTTTTTTAGTCCTGAAACATTACCGCGGCTTGCAAATGGTTCAATTAACTTTGATATGATAGTTCCCACTCTTTTATCAAACTTTTTACCGGAATCTCTTTTAGCTCTTATCATGCTGCTTATATTATCAGCCTCTATGTCTACCTTGGCTTCTCTCATTTTAGTTTCATCATCTGCTGTTACTATAGATATTTACAAAGGATACCTGCATAAAGAGGTTAGTGAAAAAAAGTCAGTTCTTTTAATTCGGGTAGTATCCGGCGTGTTCATTCTTTGTTCCTATCTTATTTCTAAAATGCAGATTGGTTTTATTGTAACACTTATGTCCTTGTCCTGGGGTGTTTTATCTGGTGCTTTTATGGCCCCTTATATTCTAGGAATATTTAGTAAAAAAATAACCAAGGTTGGCGCCTATGCAGGTATGTATACTGGCGCGCTTTCAGCCATTGTTTTAACCATGGTACTTGGTTCAGCAAATTCTCCGCTTGCTTCTTCTATTGCAATGATTATTCCGTTTATTGTAGTTCCTGTGGTAAGTTTATGTACCAAAAAAGTTGATCCTAGTATTATTGATAATGCTTTTAAAGGAATTGGAAAATAAAAAAACAGTCCTTGTGATATGAACTCCTTTTGTTGGACTCAAATCCAACAGAAGGAGTTTTTTTATAGGCTCGATTCCTTTGAAACAGCTTTTTCAAAATCCTCGACAGGCATTGGTCTAAAGAAGAAATATCCCTGAGCCAGATGGCATTCAATGCTGCGTAAAAATTCTGCATGTTCTTTAGTTTCAACGCCTTCTGCTATGGTCGGCAGGTTTATAGACTGGGACATACCAATCACCGAAGTTAAAATATTTTTTCCTCTTTCTAGTTTGTCGGTTCCAGATAAAAAATTAAGATCTATTTTTAAAGCATCTACCGGAATGTCTTTTAGCATGTTAAGCGATGAATAACCCGACCCAAAATCGTCCATCAGAACTGTAAAACCGTGCTGATGAAATTCTTCTATCACATCGATGAGTTGAAATGCATTGTTTGTATAAGCGCTTTCTGTTATTTCAAGTTCAAGAAGATGAGGAGAAATTCCGTACTTTTCTACAAGTTCTTTAACTATAGTAGCCAACTGAGGATTATACAGGTTAACTCGTGAAATATTCACTGATACAGGAAGAACGGTTTTTCCAGTATCTATCCATTGTTTAAGTATTTTGCAGGTTTTTTCCCAAATGTAGGCGTCAAGCTCCATGATGAAGCCGTTTTTCTCAAATACGGGTATAAATTTTCCCGGAGGAATAAGTCCCTTGGTTGGATGATTCCAGCGGACTAATGCTTCTGCGCCTACAATTTTACCTGTGTCTAAGCTGCATTTTGGCTGTAGATATACAAGAAATTGTCCTGATGTTAAGGCATCTTTCATCTCATTTACAATTTCCTGTTCTTCCATAAGTTTTTGCCTTAAAATATCATCGTAATATGCGTACCTGGTTATATAGTTTCCTTTAATTGTTTTGAGGGCGAGTGTTGCACGATCGATCATAATATCAACAGGTACTGTAATATCAGATATGATATAGAGGCCAAAGCATAGTATTATTTCAAGATAAAGGTTGTATTGTTTCATGTTATCAAGTGTAGTTTTTACCATGAAGGCGACGCTTTCTTCTGAGTGAGGGACACAAATGACAAATACATCAGCTTCGAGTCTTGCGTAGGTACCACTTTTCCCTATGTTTTTTCGTAGTATGTCTGCAATATATTTTAGTAATTCGTCTCCTTCTTTGTGTCCCAGCAATTCATTTATAACCTTAAATTTTTCAATATCAAAGCGCGCCAGTACAAAGGTTTTATCACGGTTCTTTTCAAGTAATTCCTGCGTTTTTGAGGTGAACATCTGCCGGTTGTAAATCCCGGTTAACTGATCATACTCTACAAGATGCTGGTACTCATTTTTTGACTGTGTTATAAGATTTAATAATATGCGTTCCTCTTCATGCTGTTTTTTCATCATGGTATTTTGAATGAGGAGTCTGTCATTTTCCTGGCGTGCAAGGATGTTTTGTACTCTTAAGCGGGCTATATGCGGTTTTACTGGTTTTACTAGAAAATCTGTAGCTCCAAGTTCAAGCGATATAAACTCTCCATCTACTTCTCCGGATGCGCTTACTAC
>CAZLNE010000098.1:3020-7568 GCA_964560975.1 uncultured Treponema sp.
ACTCATCATTGTGTATTTGTCCATGTTATTCCTCCAGAAAAAATACTATCATCTTTCTCATTCTACCATATCTACTTATAAAAGTAATTACTTTTATGAATGAATATATTTTTGTAAAACCGTAAATAGCGTGGTGGTATCAATTGGTTTTGCAATATGATCATTCATACCGCTCGAAAGTGCCGCTGTTACATCCTCTGCAAAGGCATTGGCGGTCATGGCAATGATGGGTACCGTAAGGGCATCAGGCCTTGAAAGTGAGCGTATTTTTTTTGCTGTTTTATATCCGTCTAAGACAGGCATTTGTATATCAAGTAAAAGGAGATCATAAAAATTGACAGGGGCTTTTTCAAACAACTGTACTGCCTCAAGGCCGTTTTTAACGGTATCTACTGCAAAACCTTGACTACTAAGAATATCAAATGCAATTTCACTATTAAAATCATTATCTTCTGCAAGTAAAATATGTTTACCTGCAAAGTGTACACTAGGTATGCTTCGTAGTCCGGTTTCGTGATTACCCAGTATATCAACAAGAAGAGTAAGTACGGTTGACTGGAAAAGGGGTTTTTGAATGAAATGTTCAATGTGTAAGGCCCTTGCTTCTTCTTCGATGAGTGAATAATCATACGATATAATGGCAAGGGGTGTTTGCTCAGGTACTATGGTTTTAATTTCTTTAATATATGCTATTGGATCACCTTGGTGAATATCTGTATCAATAAGGCAAAGGCTGCAGGGTATATGATCAGGGGTAACATGATTGCGGATATCTTCTATACTCATTGTTATATGGGTATCAACACCAAAGGCTTTAAAGAGTTCTTTTTCATAATCGCCTAGGTCTTTATCCATAGTAACAATTAAGGCTTGTTTACCCTTATATGATGTATTAACGTCTGGAGTGCTTATTCCCTCTACAAGGCCCAGCGGTATTTCAATACTAAAAACTGAACCGCAGCCTTCTTTACTTTGAATGGTCATGGTGCCGTTCATTGCCTTTATAAGATTTTTACTTATTGATATTCCCAATCCTGATCCGCCGAATTCTTGTCCAATTGTATTGCTTCCTTGTTCAAAGGGTTTTCCAATTTTTTTAAGAAAGTCTTCTGACATACCTATGCCGGTGTCTGCTATAATAAACTGCATAAAGACTGTTTTGTTTTTTGTAAGCTTTTGTGTTATGGTAAAATTAACTTCACCCTTTACCGGAGTAAATTTTATTGCATTTGATAAAATATTCATCAAAATCTGATTAAGCCGTATCTGATCTCCGCATAGAAATTCTTCTGTATTATTTGTTACTATAGTACTGAATTTAATATTTTTTAGCTTAGCCTGACCATAGAAGGTTGCAGAAAGAGATGAAATAAACTGCTTAAATTCAAACACTGTCTCATTAATTTTCATTTTTCCGCTTTCTATTGCGGACATGTCAAGAATATCATTAATAAGAGAAAGAAGGTGTTTAGATGCATATTCTGATTTTGAAATATAATCAAGAGCTTTTTGAGGGTTGTTGATTGTGCGTTTTGCAAGTGTAATAAAACCAATCATTGCATTAAGGGGCGTTCTGATCTCATGAGACATTCTGGAAAGGAAATTGCTTTTGCTTTTATTTGCCTTTTCTGCCATAGTAAGCGCTTCTGTTAGTTGTTCATTTTTTAGTTCTTCACTATGCTTGACATCATCAATGTTTTTAATACAAACTATAAAGCATCTTTTAGGCCTGTTTGTTGAAAAGGCCTGTAGTGTAAAAGCATTCCATTCATAGCCGCTTTTGTTCTTAGATCCTGGTGTCAGCAAGCGGAATTCTTTATAGATAGTCCTCGGATGTGTAAGAATGGCTTCTAAATTCATTGTATTAAAAAGATTTGAAAAAGCTTCTTTATCTTCATGATGTATGATGTTTTTAATTGCATGCTCAATATATTCAGTAACAGTAAAAAAATCTTTCTGCTTTACAAGTTTATTTTCCATGAAAAAAAAGTAATGGATAGTATCTGCATCAAGGTTCCATTCGGACACGGTGTCGAAGGATGTACACAATATGGATCCAAACCGGGATTTTTCTTCCATTGCCTTAACAACCTTTCTTTGGGTAACAACGGAGTAAACGTTTACACCAAAGAGAATAAGAAAAATAATAGGTCCAATTATTAATCCTAAAAAGCGTAAAGGGTTTTTATACAAAAATCTGACAAGAGAAAAGCCATACGAGGCTGATTCAGAATAAGTGTACGAGTGAATAATAGTATACCGTGATTCCCCAGAGATATTACGAACTGCTTTATTGAGGATGCTGTAAAGTCTTGGATCGATTGAGTTGTGAACGGCAATACACATTTCGTATTGAAGTCCTAGAATTTCCTCAACTTCAAACTGCCTTTTATAATCTTTTTCTACATAGTAGTTAGCTGTATATGAATCTAGAACAACAATACTTGTTTCTTTATTCAGCAGGGAATTAATGCATTCATCCATTGTGCTATAAATGAGTATCTGGTCATGGTTGTATTGTTTACTAACATAGTTTACCATAACCGTTGAAGAATCAATGACTCCAACTTTTACGGTTTCAGGTGAATAATCTTTCAACCGCAAGGCTGAATACGACAGCGTTATATAAGGATCCGTAAAACGGTATTCTGCTTGTTCTGCCCACGATAGATCTTTTGTTCTGGAAAGTATTACTCCCGGTTTTTCCTGCATGAGAACATTGGTGTATTCATCTCGTGTACTTGTTTTTATTACATCAAATTTTAAATCTAGCGGTTTTACTGCTGTTGTTATAATATCGAACAAAATGCCTTTCGGCGTATCTTCATCAAAATACGATAAAGGCTTATGTAAAGGTTTAAGAAGTGAACGGATGCTTTTGCCTGATCGTTTATACTCTTCAATAAAAAAGTATTCATCGAGGGTTAAAGAAAATACTTGTTCATGTTCCTTGAATTCCATGTATTTTCTATTTAAAGTACTGCGGATAGCGGTAGAGTACCGGTCTATCATCGACATTGCTTTATTAATTTCTTTTAGATACTCACTATTTTGTTTTGATAATATGAAGTAGATTTTATATGGCTCAAATTCTACAATTGTTAGTTCTTTTTGTGACTCATAGGGCTGTAGAGTGAGTAAAGCATGTATTTCATTAGTTTCATGAAGGGCTTTTCTCATGTCATTCTCATTTGAAAAATACTTGAGATTGATTGGTAAACCTTTTTCTGTTAGATATTTTCTAAGCTGTTCTTCATAACTACTATTTTTAAGTAGTCCAATCGTCAGCTGTTTATGATGTAAAGGGTTTTTCCAAAGAGGAGCATACTTTGGATTGGTTATAAGTGCCGTGCTGGTGATTAATAAGGGACTGTCGGAAACAACAAAATTTGGATCAGAAGAAATTGAGGGGTTTACATTTTGGATAAGAATATCAATTTCGCCTCTTCGGAGTTTTTCAGCCTGTATTTCCCAATTATCAGAGTATTTATAGTAGTCATAAACCCAATTTGTATATTTTGATATTTCCTGTAGAAACTCATAAATATAGCCGGTTTTGCTTATTGAGTCAGTTTCAAAGAGATTCTTTTCTTCAATTATTCCGAGGCGAATTTTATTAGTATAGTTTTCTGCCGAAGCAGAAAAAAGGCTTAAGAGAAATAGTACTATAAAAAGGTATGAGCGTTTGCTCATTATAAACCTTCCTCCGATCTTTATACTCCGTTACATAGTATACCATACTTTTTCTTATCTTTATATAAAAAAAAATATAGTTCAATTAGGTGAAAGCCCTGATAACTAAGTGGTTTAATGGGTTTTATACTACTATTACCTATAGAATACTAACTTACAATAAAAAGAAAAGGAGCTGTATGTGTTAGAAAGTAAAAAGATCAGTAAACTGATAGCATGTTTTTGTATTGTTCTTGCGGTTTTTATGAGTTTTTCGTGCACGAGCAAAGAAGAACCGTCTTCACCAATGCAATCTTCACCGGTAGAATCTTCACCGGTGCAATCTTCAGTAAGTGAAATCACAATATATGAAGAAGACTTTGAAGGTGATACAGCCGCATGGGGGCCTAGAGGCAATATAAAAGCAGCTGTATCAGCAGAAACTGCGCAAAAAGGTAAGCAGTCATTTGCTGTATCAGGCAGAACTTCTACTTGGAACGGTCCAATAATCGATATGACTGGAACTTTTAAATCGGGAAAAACCTACAAAATATCGTTGTACGTATATTTTAATGAAGGACCGGATGCTCAGCCCTTTAATATGAGTGTACAGCGGGATTTATCCGGTGGTGCATCCTACAGCAATGTTGCATCTATGAATGTTCCAAAAGGAAAATGGACAAAAATTGAGGCAGAATATAGTGTTCCCGGCGATGAGCCTTCTGCACCGATTTTTCTCTATGTTGAAACCCCGTATAAAAATGATGATCAGGCAACCGCGAATGACTTAGTGCCATTTTCCATTGATAATATACGCATCTCAACACTCGGTGCTGCAGCGGCTGCATCGATTCAGCAGGATATTCCTTCTTTACA
>CAZLNE010000099.1:0-7554 GCA_964560975.1 uncultured Treponema sp.
TATATTATGACAAATAAGCCAAAAAAAACACGGGAAAAAAATATTTTATCCAGCGGTTTAATGCTTTCACTGCTAACCTTTATGTCTCGTATTTTAGGTCTCATACGAGAAATGACAAAAGCATCCCTTATGGGAACAAGCGCCTTAGCAGATGCCTTTTCGTTTGCATTTATGCTGCCCAATCTGTTTCGCCGCCTCTTTGCGGAGAACTCTGTTTCGGTTGCATTCATACCCACTTTTCGTTCCTATTTAGACAGTAAAGAAATTCCAAAAAAAGATACCCAAACCTTTATTTCTGCAACACTAACCCTCGTATCTTTCCTAACTGCACTGACAGTCGCTCTAGGAATACTCTTTGCACCGCTTATAGTCCGGTATTTTTCGAAATCAGAATCTACAGACATTATGAGCGAAACAATATTGCTTACACGCATAATGTTTCCCTACCTCTTTGTTATTTCGATTGCAGCTCTTCTGCAGGGTATACTTAATACACATAAGGTTTTTTCACCCAGCGGCTTCACCCCCATACTTTTTAACATTATCGTCATAGCTTCTTCATATCTTTTATCTGACTTAAGCGGTAATCCGGCTCGGGCTATGGCAATAGGCGTCATGGCAGGAGGCATTATACAAGCCGTATTCCAATTACCCTTTGTTATGCGTTTTGGATGGAAACTTTCATTCACCAGTATAAAAACAGCATTCAGCAATCCCGGCACACGAAGAGTGTTACGCCTTATAGCACCGACCGTTTTAGGGATGGCAGCGTATCAGCTGAATGATTTTGCTTCAAGCGTCATTGCTAAAAATGCCGGAGAGGGAATTCTTTCGAGTATACAGTACTCATTGCGTCTCCAGGAATTAATTTTAGGAGTCTTTGCAGTATCAATTGGAACCGTCATTCTCCCGGATATGTCTTCTCTAGCAAAGGCAAAAAAGTGGGATGAGTATAACAACATGCTTTCAAAGGCCCTGCAGATTATTGCGCTTATTACCATACCCATCACCTTTTTCTCACTTCTAACCGGCGAAAACCTAATAATTCTCTTATACAAAAATAAAAGTTTCACCGAAGAATCTGTCCGCTTAACGCAGGGAGCCTTTTTCTTTCATATTTGCGGCCTGTTTTTTATTGCAGCAAATAGAATTCTAGCACCCGCATTCTATGCACAGGGCGACGCAAAATCGCCGACCGTTGCTGGAATTATCGGTTTTGCTGTTAATATACTTCTTGCCGTTGTACTTTCAAGACCAATGCAGGGTTCGGGTATAGCATTGGCATTATCTGCTGCAAGTATTGTAAACACAATCGGCTTACTGGTACTTTTACAAAAAAAGGGCGATGTCGATTGCGGAATTCTCCTTAAAAAAGCAAGTTTATATGCTTTAAAGATAGCAATCCTTTCTTTATTTGCTATCTTACCTGTCTATTTGCTAAAATCACAAATATTTAGTATCTTTAGTGAACAAGGAAGATTTATTGGACAAGGTGTTCCTCTGAGTATCTGCGCTTTAGTGTTTGCCGCTCTGGGTATACTATTACTGCTGATAACTAAAGATTCACTGTTCAGCAGCCTGCTATCAACAGTGAAAAATAAGCTTTCAAAAAACAAATGAGGTTTTCATGAATACAATGTTTCACAAACGAAGATCAGACTTAGCTAAATGGATGACAAAAAACAACATACAAGCGGTTGTCTTTGAAGATACAGAAGGCCGCAGAAGTCCTGCTGTACGCTACTATACAAACCACCCTGAAGACGCCATTCTTGTCATCAATAATACAGGGGAGGCCGTATTGTGTCCCTGGGATGAAAATATTGCAAAGCAAAAAGCCTCTGTTGATGCGATTGTTCCTTATACGAAACATGACAGAACTGCAATAAAAGCAGTTGGCGCACTCCTTAAAATGCTCAAGGTCCCCGAAAAATCGCGAGTAGAAATTCCTTCGGTAACACCCTATCCTGTTTTTCTGCGTTATGTTGACGCCTTTCCTCAATACGACATTGTATGTAAGGAAGAGGGCACTCATAATTTTGCCATCGAGCAGCGGCAGGTAAAAGATGAATTCGAAATTTCATGCGCACGAAAAGCTGCAGACATTACAAACAAAATTATCAATACCATAGAAACACAAATTAAGAAGGGAAAAATTAAAACGGAAACCGATGCAGCCCTATTAATAGAAAAAGAATGCAGAGCCGCCGGATGCGAGGGAACAAGTTTTTCAACTCTTGCAGCAGGACCTTCACGAAGTTTTGGAATTCACTGCTTTCCGAACTATACCGATGCTCAATTTCCTGCAGAAGGATTATCCATTCTTGACTTTGGAGTTAATTACGGCGGTTATGCAAGCGATGTGACTCTCACTATTGCCAAGGGCGACTTATCAGAAGCTCAGGAAAAACAAATACAACTTGTAGAAAAGGCATATGAAGCGGCATTACAACTGTATGAAAAGGGTGTACCTTTACGGAGTCCTGCACTTAAAGTTGATGAAATTTTTACAAAGGCAAAAAGAAAGATGCCGCATTCACTAGGACACGGCATGGGTCTTGAAATTCACGAAGCACCCTGGATTCGAAGTAAAACTGAGCCGCATAAAACATTTCAAACAGGCATGATTGCAAGCCTCGAGCCGGGTTTATACGATCCGGAAATAGGAGGATGCCGCCTTGAGAACGACATCCTTATAACAGATAATGGACCAGAAGTATTAACAAAGTCCCGCATTATTAGGATTCCCTAATCATTCCAAACTGATATAATATCCGATATTTTTTCGCTCAGTATTGCACCAATTTCTCTATCCGGCAGTTCGTTTACGAGGTCTTTCAAGTACTCAAACAACTGCTGGATTGTCATTGCATCGAGAACAAGAGTATCGAGGTCAATGTCGGTAATATCGTCATTATCGCGAATGCTTTGCGCAATTTGCAGCAGGCCAGGAGAGCCGGACATCTTTTTTAACAGGAAATCAAGACGCAAGTGATCCAAGCTGGATAAAAACTCTATCTGTTTATCTTCCGGCAGATAATTGCATAAATCTTTTAGGTTTTCCAACAATGATGATAAATCTGAATAATGCAGCACCTCTGTGTTTTCACAAAGATTTTCAAGGTTAGAAATCTTATCTGATAATTTTTTTACAATATCGACTGCCGGACCTTCATCGATCGGAAGTTCCGTGTCTTTATCCTCAATGAGAGCTTCTGGAAGAGTAAACTCTTCTTTAGACGGCTCATCAAATGGAATATCTTCATCTTCTTTTGAAAAAGGAATATTTTCCGCCTCTTTTTGGGGTTTCACCTTTTTGGGCTCTTCCTTCATGACCGGCGCTTCCTTCATCACCGGTTCTTCCTTCATCACCGGTTCTTCCTTCATGACTGGCTCTTCTTCCATCTCAGGCTCTTCTTTAAAAGCGGGTTTTTCATCTTTCCAAAGAGGCTCAGGCGGTGCATACCTATCCTTCTTTTCTGGTTCAGATTGCGCCGGATACTGAGGATATTGCGGATAGGGAGGAAAGTATGGAGGAGGCGGTGGAAGCTTAGGCTCCTCTTTTTCTATAAACAGCTCTTCTTCATCTTCCCCGCCGACATCTTCCTCTTCAAAGTTATAGCCGCTGCCGTCAACATCTAAAAATTCCGGATCTTCATCAGGCACATATTGATTCGGCTGTGCGCCCATCTCTTCAAAGGGATCCTCAAGGGCGCTAAAGTTATCTGCATCAAGAGGTTCATCGTCTGAAACAAGTTCCGACATATCAATAACTTCATCATCAGAGCTTATGGGTTCATCGGTTTCTTCAAAAAGGGTTTCAAACTCTAAAGGCTCTTCTAAACCATCTATAACTTCATTTTCATCATTAGGTACTATTGGTCCTAACATGTCATCTTCATTCAAAGGAGTATCTGTTTCATCATATGCCTTTTGATCTTTATTTTCAGGCGGAGGACATACACAGACAGGCTCATCATCATCGGGTTCATCATTTTCACCCTGTTCTAATAACAATTCACCAACCCTTTGTACTGAATCTTGAAGTTCCTTAGAAAGAGCGCTATCCCCTGCAAATTTGCTTCCTGCATCTTTTATATCAAGCGCTTTTTTATAAGTTTCCAAGGCTCTTCGCAAATAATTCAGGGCTTCATAAATTTTACCTAATAAGAGCAATGCGTATGAATCATTCGTTACTTTTGCAATATAGGCCTTTAAATGTTTTTCGGCCTTTTCGTATTCATTTTTTTCAAAATATAATTCAGCAATATCTCGAAAGTGATCACTATATTCCGGAGAAGTACGTGCTATTTTTGCAAAAAAACCTTTTATTCTATGTTCTTCATTTTTAAGAAGCGCATACTGACTAACAAGATTTAATAGCTCAGGATTATCAGGATCCTTGGCATAAAGCTTATTTAAACGACTCACAGCCTCTGTAAGCCTCTTCATTTTTAAAAGAATCGATGCATATTTAAGGGACACATCTGAATCATCAGGATACTTTCTTCCCATACGCTCCAGAATATCACCTGCTTCTTCAAATTTTTTCTGTTTCACAAGTACAGACGATAGTCCAAGCTGTGCAGTATAGTTTTCAGCATCTTCTTTAAGTACATCTGTATATGTTTCCAGAGCTAAATCATATTTTCCCAAAAAATTATATACAAGACCCAGAGAATTTTTAACAGACAAGTTTTTATCATCAACTTTATTAGCTTGTAAAAGAGTATCTTGAGCATCAATATAGCGATTCATTTTCATTAATAAATGAGCATAATCATCCATCGCTTCTACCCAGCCTGGATGCGAGCGGAGTGCTTTTTCATACGCAGCCTTTGCATCTTTTAACTTTCCTAAGGCAATATAACTCTTGGCCGAATTAAAATGAAGAATAGGATGATTCCTATCCAGCTGTAAGGCGCGTGCATAGGTTTGAAGAGCCTTTTGATGATCTCCGCGCGCCGCCTGAATGCTTCCTAAATGGTTATAGGCGAGAACATCATTTGGATTTTCATCGATTACCGTTATAAAACAATCTGCTGCATCATCATATTTACCCATGAGTTTATACGTATGCCCCATGTTATAATATACAGAATTCTCATTCACACCTGTTGCAAGTGCCGTTTCCAAAACAGCTATAGAATCCTCGTAACGGCCGAGCCTCCGGTAAATACCGCCTAAACTGTTCAAAGCATTAAAATTTCCGGGATCCCGTGATGCAACCTGCTGATATGCTTTTAAAGCCTTTTCATCGCTTCCTTCACGCACATAGACCGACGCAAGCTGAGAAAGAAGTTCGACATTATCGGGTTCAGATTTGAGCAATGTCTTGTATAAACGAGCTGCAAGGCTAAAGTCCCTCGAAAGAACAGCTCCTTTAGCACGATTTAGTAAGTAATTTTTTTCATTACTCATAGTCACTCCTGTTATTCTTTAAGCGGACGTGCATACACCTCTTTCGAAAGAGAACTTTTTATCCTCTGATCATATACAGAATATGCTGATACCGCGAAATAGTAAATTTTACCATTATCAAGACCTGCTATCTTGATAGACTGAACCTTACCCGCATCAATAGGAGAAGTTCCCTGAACAGCACTTCTTCCCAAATACTCTCCGGGACGTTCCCCATAATAAACATAGTAGCCGCCAATGGTACCTTCTACCGATTGAGCCCAGCTTACCTCTACATACGAATCACCCGCCTTTGCCTGCACGAGATACGGTGAAAGAGGAAGCGGAGATTGCTCATATAATAACCGCAATTCGGTAACGCTGGGAGTACTCTTTGCATTTCCATCGGGATACAGATTTACCGCAGCCTGAAAATATCTGCCGGAAATACCCTGTATTTTTTCACCAAGTTTTACCGGCTTCCACGGAGGATAAGAGTCATTCCATTCATAAAAATTATCTCCTGCGCGAACAAAAAACTGCGCGCCGGTTTGCTCAGGAACTGAAACTTCTGCTTCCAACGATTTCATGACTGATGCAAAACTTCCTGTATCAATCGGCTGAGTTTCAAAACGTCCCCCGAGACGAGAATAAGAATCTATATAAACACTTACCTTTTCAGAAACTGCTGATATTGCAAAGTCATCAATAAGACCGTTAAATTTAGGACATACGGCAATATCAGCTGGAACCCCTAAAAATAGCCTATACACGCTAGGACTAGATGAAAGTGTATCAGTTGCATACTTACTATCTTCAACTAAACCATTTATATAATATTCCATAGAACCGTCATCTTCATTATATACAAGGCAATGATGCGACCATGTATTTGGAATGAGAGTACTGCGCCCTGTTAGAAGAATTTCCTTTTCTTTTTCATCAGAATTTACAAACACATTTGCAAACCGCCATTCCATTTTTCCATTAAATACAGATGCGGTAATAGTCTGATACGTCGAATACACCAGAGAATTACGAGACGAGCGCCAGGAAAAAATAATTTCTCCGCTTTCCGCAAGCACAGGATACATCCAAAAACTAATTGTTAATGAACCCTTGTATCCGGAACTGCCGAAAATAGATGAAGGTGAACCTTTTAAAACAAGACCTTTTGTTCCGCTGCTTAGTCCGGATTTTTTGCCCATAGCGCTTTTTGGGGATGGTCTAATTGAGTTTGAAATAACGCTATACTTGCCGGACACATCAACTACAGCATCCTGCTCAAAATTTAGTAATAGGTCTGTATTTGAATCGGCCTGTTTCTCATTTGAAGCTACTATCTTTGCCTCATAGCCGAATCGGCCTTTTCCTGATACAATGTTATGTGACACTGATAACTGAGGCCAGCCCTCTTTTCCGCCTATGATAATTACACTATCTTGGGCACTCACAAAGACAGGCAGTACTAGACAAACGAGGATAAAAAACTGTATTCCTTTTTTACACACCATGAAAAACGATACCACCATTCGTAAAAAATTACATGAGACCGCATTAAAAGCCCCAACCGTAAGCGGCGTTTACCTTTGGCGGGATGAAGCACAAGTCATCATCTACGTAGGAAAGGCAAAGAACCTGAAAAACCGTCTTACTTCGTACTTTTCCGGAGTCAAAGACGTAAAAACCCGTACCCTTGTATCTAAGGCATTTTCTATTGAATATATTACTACATCAAACGAGTATGAAGCACTCATTTTAGAAAACACCCTCATAAAACAGCACTCGCCGAGATATAATATCAACCTCAAGGACGATAAATCGTATCCGGCTCTGCGCATAACAAATGAAAAATTCCCCAGAGTATTTAAAACCCGGCGGATTATTCAGGATGGTTCAAAATATTTTGGACCCTTCCCCAATGTAAATGCACTAAGCACCTTCATAGAAAACATCAACCGCATCTATCCGTTACGCCAATGCAATATATTGCGTAAAAGAACTGCACCATGCATGTATTACCACATTGGAAGATGCTGTGCCCCCTGCTGCGGAAAAATCACAGAAGAAGCCTATACTATATATATCGATGAAATTTTAAAGTTTCTTGAAGAAAATCCTGAAATAAGACTCGAAAAACTCCAAAACGAGATG
>CAZLNE010000100.1:0-7526 GCA_964560975.1 uncultured Treponema sp.
TTGTATTACTTTTTTTGGTAATAATTCTTATTTTAATAGGGCTCGTCTGGTTCGATTATCTTGGTATTATTCAGGCAAAACAGCTATTTGCACCCATATACCGTCTTTTTGGCTTACAAACCCAATCAACCAGCTCGGTTAATTCTATTTCCTCTATTCCCTATATAGATTTAGATTCTGAACGTCTTGTAAAACGCTTAGAATCCTTGGATTTGCGTTCTCAAGAACTTGATAAAAGGGAACAAACAATTCAACAAAAAGAACAGGAAAACCTCCAAATTTCTCAAGAACTTGAAGATTTACGAATTTCTCAAGAAGAAAGAGAAAAAACATTCAACAATACTGTGAAAAAGTACGATGATAGAGAAGTAAACATCGTACAAAATGCACGAAACCTGACGGGAATGGCTCCTCAGAATGCTGTGAATATTTTACTTGCAATGGATGATCAAGACATGATCGATACCTTGCGTAAGGTAGATGAAATATCAGCAGAATCCGGAAGCAATTCAATGGTCCCTTATTGGTTATCTTTAATGCCCGCTGACCGGGTAGCGCAAATACAGCGCAAAATGACCAATAAGCCAACGTCACTACAGTAAAAATGCATTAGAGCCGATGTTTCAAGGAGGTTTGCCATGCTGGCATTAGACCTTCATCTTGATCAGACGGCAACTTTACAGTCTTCGTCAACAAACTATCTTCAAGGATTGAAGAAAGTTCCTCAGGATGAATCTGCATTTCAAAAAGAACTTAAGAAGGTGCAGCAAGAAATTCAAAATGAACCGGAACACCATAAAGTTCAAGAAATGTCATTTTCCACGGATGGAACAGAAAAACTAACTCGCGAAATCGTAGAGGATGCAGTTTCCAACAAGGATTCAACACCTATCGAGTTCTTATATGATGGTGAATTGCCTATCTGTGACAACAAGGCAGATCTTTTTTCTAGTGAACGTAAACTCACCGTAGATACGGATGGGGCACTTGAGGAAGATGTATTTAACACTGATAGTACACTTGAAGATCATTTTTCTATCTCGACAGAAGAGTTAATCCTCGATTTACAACCTGAACAAGAAACTTTTTTAAATCTTGATGCTGACCTTTATAATCCTGATATTGCATCATTGAAAGATGCAGCAGGCTTGGATGAGGGAAGCGATAAAAAGGCAGAAGATATAAGTGATGTACTTTCTCAAGACACCGGTGATAATGAGCTTCTTCAATTATTATTAACTGGCCAAATCCCCCTAGAGCGGCCTAGTCATAACGAAGCTCCTCTTCCAGTTAAGAAACAATCTTCTAACAAGGTTGGACAGGAAAATCTTATTGGAACATCAAGTGATTCCTTAATATCAGTAATAGATGAACGCACCGCTGCTAAGGAAACGGTGAAAGAGGGAAGGTTTGTATCAGATGTAAAATTTGACGGAAGGGGAAATGCCGAAATGTCATTAAATCTTCCTCAAAATAGTAACGGGGTGCCTCTAACTGATACTGCCTCTACGGTAACAACGTCAAACGTTCGTTTCACAGAAATGCTCTCAGCAGAATTACAAGCTAATGCAAAAGAATTTGTAAAAACAGGTTCTGTCGTATTAAAAGATAACAATTCAGGGACAATAAATTTAATTTTGCATCCGGAAGAGCTCGGAAATGTAAAGATACGATTGGAAGTTACCGACAAAGTAATTGCTGGTAAAATTGTCGTGTCAAGCGAGGAAGCATTTAATGCATTTAAAGCAAATATTGATTCTTTGCGGCAAGCCTTTACGGACAGCGGTTTTGAAGCAGGCGGTTTTGATCTGAGCTGGAATAATAATAGTCAAAACGGCGGCCAGGAAAAGGATCATAACAGGCATGGTTTTACATATAACAATGCAATACCGGAAATACTTGATGATTCTGCGTTTGAGATGATGCAGAACGCAGTTATATACGGTACTTCAGTAATAAATATGATAGCGTAAAAAATAAACAGGAGATTTACCATGGAATTTAGTGCAACAATGAGTGCAACAGAGCAGCTGCAGGCAAAAACTGCAGTTGATGCATTTAACAAAACACTCGCTGTAAACGGACGTACTGCAAGTTCACAATTGGGCAAGGATGATTTTTTAAAACTACTTTTAGCACAGCTTGCGAATCAGGATCCTACAAGTCCTATGGAAAACACTGAATTCATTGCTCAGATGGCGCAATTTTCATCACTTGAACAAATGACCAATATGAGTTCTGAGTTTTCGAAACTTACATCTATGCTCAATTCTTCGGAAGCGGTGAATACAATTGGAAAAACTGTAGAAATAGAAGAGGGTGGAGTTTCTGTGAACGGTATTGTAGAAGGTGCTGTAATGGGACAACAACCGCAGGTTCAGATTAACGGCATGCTGTACAGCATGGAATCAGTAAAACGAGTACTAGCATACTAAAAGAGGGACAAACATATGATGAGATCACTTTATGCCGGTGTATCCGGAATGCAAAATCACCAGACAAGATTGGATGTTATTGGAAATAACGTATCAAATGTCAATACAACAGGTTTTAAAAGAGGCCGTGTAAATTTTCAAGACATGATATCACAGCAGCTTTCGGGAGCAGCAAGACCAACGACAGAAATTGGCGGTGTTAACCCTAAAGAAGTTGGACTTGGTGTTATGACTGCATCAATTGATACAATATTTACCCAGGGAAATCTGCAGTCTACAGGTGTTGCAACCGATGTAGCAATTCAGGGTAACGGCTTTTTCATCTTAAAAAATGGTGAAGAATCATTTTATTCGAGAGCTGGCGCATTTGGTCTGGACAGCGAAGGTACCCTGGTAAATCCTGCGAACGGTTTCCGTGTACAGGGCTGGATGGCTCAGGATTTAAATGGCGAAATGGTTCTTAACACAGCAAGCAACACAGAAGATATTATTATTCCAGTTGGTACTAAAGATCCTGCAAAGGCAACAACTAATGTAAACTTTGCTTGTAACTTAAATAAAAATACTCCTGAAATTCTTGAAGGTGCAACACCAGCTGATATTGCACGCGGTACGTGGGCAACTGAATTTAAAGTCTATGATAGTTTTGGAAACGATCATAATTTAACTGTTGCATTTACCCGTGTTGTTGGAAATCCCAATCAGTGGCAGGCAACTGTCATAGTAGATCCTGAACAAGCTGATACAACTCAAACTCGTGTTGGGCTTGGAACCACAGACGGAACAGAGAATACTTTCTTAGTAAACTTTGATAATACAGGAACTCTTCTTTCAGTTACAGATAGTGCAGGAAATATTACAAACCCTGAAGGTCAGATTGTACTTCAAACATCTTTTGCTGTTGTTGGAGCAAACCCTGATGCAGAAGGAAATCCTACCCGCCAAACTCTAAATATCAATTTAGGAAACATTGGAAGTCAGAAAAATACCGTTACACAAAGTGCTTCACAAAGTTCAACAAAGGCATTTTATCAGGATGGATACACCATGGGTTATCTCGACAACTTCAAGATTGACGCAAGCGGCATTATTACCGGCGTGTATTCAAATGGAACAAACCGTACCATTGGTCAAATTGGTCTTGCAACCTTTACCAATCAGGGCGGTTTGGAAAAAGCAGGAGACAATACCTATGTAGAGTCTAACAACTCAGGTCTTGCAAATATCGGTACCTCAGGAATTGCAGGAAAAGGCAGTCTATTAGCCGGATCCTTGGAAATGTCAAACGTAGACCTTACCGAACAAATGACAGATATGATCGTTACACAGCGCGGTTTCCAGGCAAGTTCTAAAACAATTCAAACTGCAGATACACTTCTTGATACTGTTATGAGCTTGAAACGATAATAAACTAATTCAATAGTAAAAAAAGGCCATCTGGAAGCTAATCTTCAAAGATGGTCTTTTTATTTTAAAGACATATAACGGCGGCTTTTCGAGAGATTCGATTATTATTTTAAAAGCATAAACTCGTATAGACAAATAGCCGATACATTGAATAGAGTTTTTTATACGAAAAAATACTAAATTCTTACAAAACTACTTGACGGGTAATGAAATAGCATAGAAAATAGAAGGATGATAGAAGTTATGCGCCTTGACGGCAGTACTTATTGGATAAATCCGCATCAAATTGAGCGGATAGAAAAAAATCCTGATGTTACCCTTGTAATGCTCTCCGGACAAAAGTTGGTTATAAAAAACAGTCCCGAAGACATTATTAAGAAAATTATAACATATAGAAAACAGATCGGTTCATTTGGTAACGAAGACTAAGGGAGGACTATAGATGGATCTGGCGACGATAATTGGACTAGTTGGCGGTATTGCCGCAATTATAATGACCGTTTTAACATCCGGCGGTAACATAATGGGAATTTTGGATCCAGCATCTGCAATATTCGTTATTGGAGGATCCTTTTTTGCTCTTTGTATAGCAAATCCTATGTCCGTAATTTTGAAAATTTTCGGTATTATAGGCAGAACCTTTAAAGTGCCTGAGTTTAATGAAAAAGTGCTTGTACAAAATATGGTTGCTCTTTCAGAAAAAGCGCGTCGTGAGGGTATTCTCGCATTGGAAGAAGGACTTGAAGATCTAGATGATGAATTTATGAAGACAGGATTGCGTCTTGTTGTAGACGGAACAGACGGAACTGTAATTAAGTCAATATTGGATAATGAACTTAACAGAATTGAAAATAGACACTTGGACTGGATTAATATTATTGTTTCATGGGCAGGACTAGCACCTGGTTACGGAATGATGGGTACGGTTATTGGTCTTATTGGTATGTTGAATAACCTTGAAGATAAATCATCGCTCGGACCTAACATGGCTGTTGCTCTTATTACAACCTTGTATGGTTCAATGATGGCGAACTGGATTTTCACCCCGATTGCAACAAAGCTTGCGGGTCATAACGCAACAGAAGTTGCAATTAAGGAGATGATCATTGAAGGAGTTCTTTCTATACAGGCAGGAGATAACCCGCGCATTCTTGCTATGAAACTTCTAACCTACCTTGATCCAGTATCTCGCAAAGCAATTGAAGCCGATGTATTAAAGGATTAGCACATGGGTAAAAAAGAGCCTAAAAAACCTTCGCAAGAATGGCTGGTAACCTACGGAGACATGATAACCTTAATGCTTTGTTTCTTCGTTATGTTGTATAATCCTACAGAAGTTGACGCGGTTCAAATGGCGGCTCTCACTGCTTCTATTCAAGGTGATCCTAGTGCCGGAGGACAATCTTTAGCTTCGGGACGTTTAGCAGACCTTGGAAATACTATAAGCAGTCTACCCGCACTTGAAAAGGGTAAGTCGCTGGGTTTATCTGCAAAGCGGGCTGTAAGTCTTTTTGCTCCTGATGTTAAATCAAATAAGATCACACTAACAAGTGATGAGAGGGGATTAGTTATTACCCTTGCTTCAGATTCCTTTTTCAAAGAAGGAAGCGCAGAGCTGGATATTGAGGAAACAAGAGAAACCTTACTTCGAATTGCACAATTTTTGTCATCTTCTGAGTTATCCGGCCGAAAATTTCGTATAGAGGGTCATACAGATAATGCTGCAATAAGCCTGGAAAAATGGCCGAGCAACTGGGAACTTTCTGCATCACGTGCAGTAAATGTTCTTCATTATTTATCAGATTTTGGAGCCGATGAAAAACAGTTTTCTGTTGGCGGATATGCGGATACAAGACCAAAGTATTCAAACGATAGTGCCGAAGGACGGGCTTATAATAGACGTGTTGATATTATAATTCTGGACGAAGGTCATTTTTAATGATATTATATACAGTAAGGAAGGTTTTACATGGGTGATGAAGATAATTTAAGTATGGATGAAGGCGACCTCGGCGGTTCAGCACCAGAAAAAAAATCGAAAGGACTTGGAGTATTACTTCCTGCTTTATTAAAGTGGATCGGTATAGTAATTGGTGCTATACTTCTTATTGTTACCGTAGTTCTAATAACCATGAAAATTTTAGGTTCTAATAACACAGCTCAGTCTGCAATTCCATCTTCTGCAGAATACGTTGGTAAACGTGAAGTTCTTTCCTGGTATAGCTCTTTAGGTCAAATTCGTACCAAGACAAGCGATGCTTTACCTGCAAGCGTGGTTGTAGAAGTAGTGTTGGGTTATAAAATTGACGATAAAGCAACATCCACAGAAATTACTTCCCGCCAGATTGAGATAAAAGATTTTTTACGCCGTTTCTTTACAGAAAAAACAGTTTCAGAGCTGCGGCCTCAAAACGAAGATAAGCTTCGTATAGAAATTCGTAATTCTATAAATGATGATATTTTAAGTACATCAAAGATTAAAGATGTACGATTTTTATCATTAGATGTAGTTGAACAATAAACTAAATAGCTGCATGTAGTTCGTGTAACATGGGTATGCAGATTTAGATACAGCAAGGGGATAAGGGCATGAACGAAGTTCTGTCACAAGATGAGATTGATCAGTTGCTCATGGCAATAAGCTCCGGAGATACAGAAACCGAAGACTTTAAGCCGGTAAATGATACTCGCAAGATCAAAATATATGATTTTAAGCGTCCTGACAAATTCTCAAAGGAACAGATTCGTACTGTTTCGATTATGCATGAAACCTTTGCCCGTCTTACAACTACAAGTCTTTCAGCACAGCTTAGAAGTCTTGTACATGTTCACGTAGCGTCGGTAGACCAGTTAACATACGAAGAGTTTATCCGTTCAATTCCAACACCTACAACGCTTGCTGTTATCAATATGGATCCATTAAAGGGTAATGCTATTCTTGAAATAGATCCGGCAATTACCTTTTCTATGATAGACCGTCTATTCGGTGGTACAGGACAGGGAACTAAGGTTCAGCGTGACCTCACTGATATTGAACAGTCCGTAATGGAAGGAATTATTGTTAGAATTCTTGCAAATATGAGAGAGGCGTGGACTCAGGTAATTGATCTCAGGCCGCGTCTTGGACAAATTGAAACAAATCCGCAGTTTGCTCAGATTGTTCCTCCTTCAGAAATGGTTGTTCTCGTAACCCTGGAAACAAAGGTTGGAGATGAAGAGGGAATGATGAACTTTTGCATTCCATATATAACTATTGAACCTATTATTTCTAAGCTTTCATCACAGTTCTGGTTTTCTTCGGTAAGAAGAAGTTCAACGACGCAGTATCTTGGCGTATTAAAAGAAAAGCTTTCATCAGTTGATATGGACGTTGTTGCTGAAATTGGTTCAATAAATTTACCAATAAGAGATGTTTTAAGTTTACGAACGGGCGATATTGTCCGATTATCTAATGTAAGGGTAGGTGATCCTTTAACCTTAAGTGTAGGAAACAAGAAAAAATTCTTGTGCCAGCCCGGTGTAATAGGAAAAAAGATGGCTGTCCAGGTAATTGGTAAGATTAAACAGGCAGAAACAGAAGAATTCGAAGAATTATCAGTAGAAGGAGATGAATCGTATGAGTGATGGTGCCATTTCTCAGGATGAAATAGATGCATTGTTGTCAGGTGTAGATATGGGAGGCCT
>CAZLNE010000101.1:0-7514 GCA_964560975.1 uncultured Treponema sp.
AACCAATATAAAACTTACAAAAGATTATGCCGCATTTGTAAAAGAATCAGGAATATATACAATAACATCACTATTGTATGCTGCAAATGGCGGATTATTGCCACTCTGATCAAGTATACGCAACCCTCTATTATAGTTAACGACAGACGGAAAAACCCGATCATTGGTGGTGGTTGAATTAATAACTACTTTAATACTATTAGTATCAGATCTTTCAATACTTACATTCTCGCTCACAAGATTGATATATACTGAATCAAAGTCCCAACTGTTAAAGCTCCTGCTGTACACTTCCATTTTATCAAACATAAATATGCACGATGTTAAGCTTAAAACTAGAGCAATTAACAGTATAGCGTGTATAATTTTTTTCATACGTATCTCCTTAAAAGTTTTTTTCTACTGCTGCATAAAGCTGTTCTACTATTGTAACAACCCAGCATCTTAATTTAGCTACCCGTCGTGTCGTTTTTTTCAACATTTGCATATGGTACTATTTTATGCTATAATCACACATTCTCTGATGACTATTTTTTCGAGGTTTATTAATGAAAAAACGTGCTTTGATTAGTGTTTTTGTGAAAGACGGTGTGCTCGAATTGGCACAATATCTTAGCGGTGCCGGTTGGGAAATTCTTTCTACCGGCGGAACTTCTTCTTACCTTACAAAAAACGGAATTCCTGTAACTGATGTTAGTTCTGTCACTGGTTTTCCTGAGTGCTTAGATGGACGTGTAAAAACACTTCATCCGCTAATTCATGCAGGGCTTCTTGCACGCCGTGATGATGCATCTCATATGGATACTATCAAAAAACTTGGTGTAACACCAATCGATTTAGTGTGCGTAAACTTATATCCCTTTTTTGATAAAGTACAAGCAGGTTTGTCTTTTAACGAAACTGTCGAATTTATTGATATTGGCGGCCCCACAATGCTGCGCTCTGCAGCAAAGAACTTTCGCGATGTTCTTGTATTAACAGATCCTGCTGATTATACCGAGGTAATCGCCTCATTATCAGCAAACATCCCTAACGGCGAAGGCTCCATTAGTACTAGCATTTCTTTAGACTTAAAAAAACGCCTTGCAGGAAAGGTTTTTAACCTTACAAGCGCCTACGATGCAGCAGTTTCCCGCTTTATGCTCGAAGAAGAACTGCCCCATTACTATAATTTGCCTCTTGTTAAGGGACAGAGCTTGAGATATGGTGAAAATGCTCACCAGCAAGCAGCACTCTACCTCACCGCCGATACAAAAGGTGCCTTTGGAGGTATGAAACAGCTTCAAGGTAAAGAATTATCTTATAACAATATCCGGGATTTAGATGTTGCATGGAAAGCTGTTTGTGCTTTCAATAAACATGTAAAAAATGCAAAACCGGTAGATGGTATTTCCTTTGCAAATGCTTCCAATTCCGTTTTCACCATTGCCCTCAAACATAATACTCCATGCGGTGCTTCATTAGGTAATTCTGTGTATGAATCCTACACTAAAACATATGAATGCGATCCTGTATCCATTTATGGAGGCATTATCGGCTGCAGTGCTGTTATCGACAAGGAAGCTGCGGAGGAAATGAAAAAATGTTTTCTCGAAGTTATTGTTGCTCCCGGTTTTACTGATGATGCCTTAGAAGTCTTTAATTCAAAGAAAAACCTCAGACTAATTATCGCTGAAATAAATGCAGAGAATGTATGGGAATGCACTTCTGTTGATGGTGGTCTTCTTGTTCAAAACAGAGATACTCTGCTTTTCGAGAAATGGGAGGTTGTTACAAAAGCGCAGCCTACTCAAGCACAAATTGATGAGATGGCCTTTGGAATGACTGTTGCGCTCTTTGCAAAATCAAATGCTATTGTTGTTGTAAAGGATAGAGCTGCGATTGGTATTGGCTGCGGTCAAACAAATCGTATTTGGGCTGCATCACAAGCTCTTGAACGGGCAAAAGAAGTAACTGACAGAACAAAAATCTCTCCTGCAGAAGTTTTGATTAGTGATGCATTTTTCCCATTCTGCGATTGTGTCGAAGAGGCAGCTAAATACGGTATAAAAGCAATTATTCAGCCGGGCGGTTCTGTTAGAGATCAAGAATCTATTGATGCGGCGGACAGACTTGGTATTGCAATGGTATTTTCTGGAACAAGGCATTTTAAACACTAAGATATAGTTTTAGGAGGAATTCCCGTGCTGTATTACGTAGCTTCTTTTTTTATGGAATTTTTTGGGCCAGCCCGTTTATTAAGGTCATATGCAGTTCTTATTACACTAGCCTTATATGCCGGCTTTACCATAACATATTTTTTGTTGCCGAAATTCTACAAATATCTGCCATCTGACCGCGGCAGGGAATTTACTCTTAATGCAGAAGCTGCCAAAGGTAAACCAACCGGATCCGGTGTTGTTTTTATAAGTTTTTTTGTTCTTTTAGTATTTCTCTTTGCTCCGCTTCATAAAATTCAAATTGTTGTACTTCTTTTAACCTGGGTAACCATGCTCACCGGTTATCTCGATGATCGAAGCATAACCAGCTGGAGTGATTACAAAAAGGGATTCTACGATTTACTTATCTGCCTTGCAGCAGCTTTTGCTCTGTATTTTTTAAATGATAAGGTGAACGCAGGTCTGCCTCTGCAATTCTGGCTACCCTTCATTTCTAAACCAGTAATAATAGCGCCTTGGCTTTTTATCAGTCTTTCAACTATTTTGCTTTGGACTTCTATTAACACAACGAATTGTACTGATGGAGTCGATGGACTTTCAAGTACCTTGGTTCTTATCGCCCTGTTAACAATGGGTATTACCTTCTACTTTATTTTGGGACATAAAGAAATATCAGCGTATCTTCTAGTTCCTCACCTTTACGATGGTGCAACTTGGGCTGTTATGACCTTTGCTTTATCCGGCGTGTTGATGGGTTACTTATGGCATAATGCCTTCCCAAGCAAGGTTCTCATGGGAGACGCGGGAAGTAGAGCTTTGGGTTTTTATATTGGCGTATGTGTAATCGTTTCTGGAAACCCGTTTTTAATTCTTGCGACTTCTTCTATAATCCTTGTAAACGGCGGAATGGGTTTATTAAAAATCTTTTTGCTCCGTTTTTTCAAAATTCATATTTTCGAGAAAATCCGCTTTCCGCTTCATGACCACATGAGAAAAACCCGGCTCTGGTCACCAACCCAGGTTCTCGTAAAATTTATGATTTTACAAATTCTCATTACAATCGCAATGATAGGATTAATATTCAAAGTACGCTGATACTGTATTATACTAAAGGATTATCTCCCCGGTAAAAGACAGGAAAATTATCCAGAATACACGCGGCTTCGATTGTTCTTCCTGCTTTAAATTGTTCACCGGTAAAAAGATTTGTCCACACATCAGCTGCAGATTTTTGAGGCAAGTATACCTTTCTTTTTGAAAGCCCCTTTTCCATGACAGGAGCTACAAGAATGGAAGATCCGAGCATATACTGGTCCGTACACGTCCAGCAGTTTTCATCATCAGGAAACTCATAAAACATTGTTCTCATGACAGGGCTTCCATTTATGTGCGCTTCATTCATGAGGATATGAATATAGGGCCGAAGTTTTTCTCGTAATGCAAGGAATTTCTGCATAATCTCATAAGCTCTGTCCCCGAAACTCCACACTTCGTTATCCTGTCCGGAAGGCATCTGGCGTACCTGGCCGCGATATTCTTTGTCTCCAAGATCCTCAAAGGGCGGCCTCTCTCCATGCAGTCTCATTATGGGACAAAAAACGCCCCATTGGAACCAACGGATAATTAATTCTTGAAACTCAGGATCATGTATATCACCTCCTAAAAAGCCTCCAATATCGGTAGTCCACCAGGGAATTCCAGCAAGCCCCATATTAAGACCTGCCTGGAGCTGTTCTCTCATAGCCCTGAAAGAGGAGTGTATATCGCCTGACCATACCAGGGCTCCGTATTTCTGACTTCCAGCCCATGCACAGCGCACAAGATTAAGAATATCAGTCTGTCCCGAGGAGCTCTGTCCCTCAAAAAATGCTTTTGCAAAATACTTGGGGTAAATATTGCTCACCTGAAGTGCAGGGCCTGCGGCATAGCGAAACTGGTCAAAGTCGTAGATGCCGTATTCGGGTTCAGCTTCATCAAGCCAAAAATGTTTTATACCATACTGTCCATAATTCTTTTGACAAATCTCCCAAATAAATTTTTGGGCATCAGGATGTGTCGCATCAAAAAACACAGTGTTTCCCATCCAGCTCATATGAACACCCGAACCCCGTTCAAAACTTACAAGATGCCCGTTGTGCGCCATGATTCCAAAATTTTTACTGCGTTCGTCTATAGTCGGCCATACCGAAACCATGAGAATTATTCCCATGTCTTCTAGTTCCTTTACCATAGCCGCCGGATTGGGCCAATCCTCAGGATCAAATTCAAAATCACCCTGCATTGTCCAATGAAAAAAATCGATTACTATGACTGATATTGGCAGCTTTCTTTTTTTATATTCGCGGGCAATGTTCAGTACCTCTTCCTGATTTTTATACCGTAATTTACACTGCCAAAAACCCGAAGCAAACGATGGTAAAGGAGGAGTTCGACCAGTTACTGATGTATATTGTTCTATTATCTCTTGTGGTGTATCGCCTGCAGTTACCCAATAATCCATTTTTTTTGTGCTTTGGGCATGCCATTCTGTGACATTATTGGCAAAGCTAACCCTTCCTATTGCAGGATTATTCCATAAAAAGCCGTATCCTCGGTTTGAAAGCATAAAGGGGACAGAGCTTTGTGAATTTTTCTGACAAAGATCAAGAACAAGACCCTTCTTATTTAAAAACTCATCCTGATACTGTCCTAGACCGAATATTTTTTCGTCTTCGAATGCTTCAAAGCGGGCGGTAAGTTCCCAGTCACTTGTACCCTTAATTGGTTTTAGTTCCCTTGCCGAAAGGTTAAGAGGAATGCAGTATCGGTCTATTCTCGATCTATTTCGCCAAAATTCTGTTAAAAGGACTTTTCCTTTTTCATCTGTAAAGCTAAGCCAGCCCTCATGATTAAAACTTGCGGTTATTTTTCCATTTGTTATGGATGCAATGTATGCCTGTTCGATTTTTTTATCACCATCGGGGTAATGTTTGAACCAGGGCTGAGAGAAGGATACTTTTTGTATCAAAATAGAAGGCATCGTTGTACGCAGAGGAAGCTCTGTCCCCGGAGATAGCTCTGTCCCCGAAGCCGGTTCGCTCAGTGCCCAGTCATTTCTGTCAAGCTGCTGTTCCTTTGTCATCTGTACCCGTAAAGCATTCCTGCCCCAAGGTTGTATATATATAGTGGTATTACCTTCCTGCGCAATGAGTACATTATCTTTGTTCCGATACACCATAGAGACTTCTCCTTTTGATTCATGGTGGTAAAACTATACCAAAGGCATAAAAAGAACGCAACAGGATAAAAATAATAAAAAAACTATAAAAATTTTAGAATTTGTTATTGACTTTTTTTTTACTGCAATGTATAAAGTGTTTGTTAACATCAATGGCGATGTGAACCTCTTTGGGGTTCGCATCGCCTTTTTTTATATGGAGGACAAAAGTGAGTACAATTTCTGAAATTTTCGGCAGTATGGTTTTTAATGACACTGTCATGCAATCACGTCTTTCGAAAGAGGTATATAAATCTCTAAAAAGGACTATGGATGAGGGAACTCCTCTCGATCCGACCGTGGCAAACTCTGTAGCGAATGCTATGAAAAACTGGGCCATTGAAAAAGGAGCCACTCATTATACTCACTGGTTCCAGCCTATGACCGGCATTACAGCCGAAAAGCACGACAGTTTTATTACCAAAGGTCAAAACGGTCAAGTTTTAATGGAATTTTCCGGCAAGGAACTTATTAAGGGAGAACCAGACGGTTCTAGTTTCCCTTCAGGCGGATTACGTGCGACCTTTGAAGCCCGCGGATACACTGCCTGGGATCCAACTTCTTTTGCTTTTCTTAAAGATAATACTCTTTGCATTCCGACTGCATTTTGTTCTTATGGCGGTCAGGCTCTGGACAAAAAAACTCCGCTTCTGCGTTCTATGAGAACCTTAAATAAGCAAGCTTTGCGTATTCTAAAACTTTTTGGCTCTGATGCTAAACGTGTTGTTTCTACTGTAGGAAGTGAACAAGAATACTTCCTTATAGACCGTGAATTATATCTGAAACGAAAAGATCTCATGTTCTGTAATAGAACCCTTTTTGGTGCAAAACCTCCTAAAGGACAAGAACTTGAAGATCACTACTTTGGTGCAATTAAGCCGCGTATTATCTCTTACATGAAAGAGCTTGATGAAGAATTATGGAAGCTCGGTATCCTTGCAAAGACAAAACACAATGAGGTGGCCCCTGCACAGCACGAGCTAGCTCCAATTTATACAGAGACAAACATTGCAACTGATCATAACCAGCTTACTATGGAAATAATGAAAAAGATTGCCATTAAACATGGATTAACATGTCTTCTTCATGAAAAACCATTTGCAGGCGTTAATGGTTCAGGAAAGCATAACAACTGGTCAATGTCTACTGATACAGGAGTTAACCTTTTTGAACCCGGTGATTCACCATCAGAAAACGCACAATTTCTTCTAATATTAACAGCACTTATTAAGGCTGTTGACGAACACCAGGATTTATTACGCCTGTCTGTAGCAAGCGCAGGAAATGATCACAGACTTGGAGCAAACGAAGCACCTCCTGCAATAATTTCTATCTTCTTAGGAGATGAACTTACTGCAATTCTTGATGCAATAAGAGAAGGTAAACTGTACAACAAAAAAGACAAGGAAGTTATGATGCTTGGTGTTGATACTCTCCCGTCATTCCCTAAAGATACAACTGACCGTAACCGAACTTCTCCCTTTGCCTTCACCGGTAATAAATTTGAGTTCCGTTCACTCGGTTCAAGTCTTTCAATTTCCTGCCCGAACATCATGCTTAACACGATTATTGCTGAAGTGTTCTGCGAGTTTGCTGATGAGCTTGAAAATGCAAAAGATTTTACAGCTTCTCTCAATGCACTCATTCAAAGAACCTTACAAAAACATAACCGGATAATTTTTAATGGTAACGGGTATGATGCTGCATGGGTTAAAGAAGCAGAAAAACGGGGTTTACTCAACCTAAAAACAACCTCTGATGCAATGCCGTATTTTCTTGCTGATAAAAATATTAAGCTTTTTACAAAGCATAAGGTTCACAGTCACGAAGAAATGGAATCCCGCTATGAGATTCAAATGGAAGATTACTGCAAGGTCTTGAATATTGAAGTTCTTACCATGATCGATATGGTAAAGAAGGATATTCTGCCTGCAGTGTTCAAGTATATGAAGGATGTTGCACATACAGCGCTGGAGATAAAACAGTTTGTTCCTTCAGCTGCATGTAAGAGCGAAGAAAACCTTGTTAAAACATTATCAGCCTTAGCGGATAATACAGCTGAAAAACTTGAAGCTCTTGAAAACCTAATTCTAAAGGCT
>CAZLNE010000102.1:0-7349 GCA_964560975.1 uncultured Treponema sp.
GATCATGCCGCTTCTATCATCTTTACATCTGGTACAACCGGTGTTGCTAAGGGTGTTACGCTTTCTCATTACGGAATTATTGCAAATATTAATGCTTCTATCATGTCTCTCCCTATAACCTATAAAGACGTATTTATGGGAGTCTTGCCGCTTCATCACACCTATCCTACAACATGTGCCTTTTTATCTCCATTAACCGTTGGCGCGAGTTTAACAATTTGTGAAAAAGTTGTCGGCAAAGTTATCATCGACGATACAAGGGATTCAGGAGGAACCATTGTTATAGCAGTTCCCATCCTTTACGATAAACTTATGAGCGGGTTACGACAAGGTTTTAAAGCAAAAGGAACTATTGTTCACACTCTCGTAAGTACACTGTGCAGTATTTCCCGTTTTTTTAGAACCGCCTTTAAAAGCCATGGAGTTGGAGAAAAACTTCTTGCAGGCATACGAAAACAAGCTGGTCTTGGAAGCATTCGTCTGCTCGTTGCAGGCGGCGGTGCTTTAGACCCTAAAACGGCAGATTTTTTTGACGACCTCGGTTTTAACATCGTACAAGGCTACGGCATGAGCGAAAACGGACCTCTTATTACAACAAATACTATAAAATATAAAAACAACAAATCAGCCGGTCTCATTGTAAAATATACAGACTTGAAAATCTTAGACAAGGGGCCCGACGGCATAGGCGAAATTGCTGTAAAATCGCCCTCTCTTATGCTCGGTTATTACAATAATCCCGAAGCTACAAAAGATGTTTTTACTGAAGACGGATTTTTAAAGACAGGGGACCTTGGCTACCTTGATAATGACGGATTCCTTTTTATAACCGGTCGTTTAAAAAATCTCATTGTAACAGCCGGAGGCAAAAATGTTTACCCCGAAGAAATTGAATCACATTTCATAGGAAACCCAATTCTATCACAGGTTCTTGTACTCCCTAGAAAAGGTGCAAAAGGCGAAGAAATTGCCGCTATCTTCGTACCAGATTATGAATACCTGAAACATACTTATGGAGAAAAGGCTCAAGACGAAGAGTTTATAACATCTCTTGTAAACGATTATGCAGTTAAGGTCAACAAAACTCTTGTCTCTTATAAGAAGATAGCAGGATGGGGTATCCGAAAAACCGAGTTTGAAATGACTGCAACAAAGAAAATTAGACGTTTCTTATACAAGGACTACGATAAGGCTTTAGAAGGCTAAAAAAAGGGGCTGTCTAGGAAGTTTTAATATAATACTTCCTAGACAGCCCCTTATTAATTCATCCAACTTTGTTTCGTAACTAAATTATGAAAGATATTTTCTTAATGTACTTCGTACTGCACCTTTTCCTGCTGTCAATTCTATAACCAGGTTTTCTACTTTTTTGCCAAGACCTGCTTCGTATAAATCAACACCAAAAATCTTTGCATTTGAAAGAAGGGTTTTTACCTTATCATGTATCGGACCTGTATAACCCAGCCTAAGATCAGCAACAGATTTTTGAACTTCCTCCAGCATCGGGTCCGGACTTGGTGCAAAGGTATTTCCTTCATCATCTATGCCCATAAGATAGCGAATCCAACCTGCAAACACTAGGGGTATGTAAAATAAGGATGCAACATCTAAATCCTTGTTTTTTATGTACGCTTTAATAGTTTCACCAAAACGGATAGGCAGCTTCTGTGAAGTATCAGATGCAATTCTCTGGGGAGTATCCGGCATAAAAGGGTTCGGCAGCCTAACCCGTATAACTTCATCAATAAAATCCTCCGGCTTTATGATACCGGGATTAACCACAACAGGAAGGCCTTCTACATAACCTATTTTATGAATAAGGGACGTAAGCTCTTTGTCGTGCATTTCCTTATGAATGGAAGTGTAGCCCAAAAGACAGCCAAAAATTGCAAGTGCTGTATGAAGAGGATTTAGACAGGTACAAACCTTCATTTTTTCCACCTTATCAACAGTATCGCGCTGAGTAAAAATGATGTCGCCCTTTTCCAGAGGAGGTCTGCCGTTTGGAAAATTGTCCTCAATGATCAAATATTGAGCTTCTTCTGCGTTAACAAAAGGAGCTGTATAGGTGTTTTTTGATGTAATGACAATATCAGTATCTAGAAAACCGTCTTTTTCAAGCTGCTTTTGAACAGAAGAATCCGGTCTGGGTGTAATTTTATCAATCATACTCCAAGGAAAAGAAACTTTATCCGAATTTTCTATATAGCTAATAAAATCTTCTGTGCAAAATCCTTTTTCAACCCATTTTTTTGCGATTGTTAGAACCGCCTCAAAGAGTTTTGTTCCATTATGAGAACAATTATCCATACTCACTAAGGCTATCGGATACGCACCTGCTTCAAAACGCTTAAAACAGAGTGACGTAATCTTTGCCATTATATTTTTGGGCCGGTTAAATCCGTGTTCAAAATCGTACTGTACATCTACAGAATATTCACCTTGAGCATTTACTAAGCTATACCCTTTTTCTGTTATGGTAAAACTTGCCATTTGAAGGGAAGAACTTATAAAAATGTCCTGCAGACGGAGCCAGTCAGACGAAGCAGCATCAGCTTTTAATGATTCAACAACGCTTCCTATAACTTTCTTTTCAATGGTTCCATCAGATTTTAAAACTACGAGCACACTTAAATTGTTATAAGGAGTATATACTTTATCTATTATTTCATAATCAAAGCCTTCTGCAACAATAATACCTGTTGCCGCAAGTCCTTTATCCAGCAAGGTCTGATGGACTGCAGCAGGTAAGGCTCTAAAAATATTTCCGGCACCAAAATGAATCCACTTTGGATTCTTCTTTGTTTCTTCAATAACCTTAGTTCTATCAAAAAGAGGAATCTGGAATCCAGCATTTTTCCAATCTTGTGTATCGCGAAAGGCATCGATTAATTTCATATTGGCTTCCTATCTGTAGCGCTCTTGCATCTTAGTAATTGCTTCCCATAATCCGTTTAAGTAAGTGCAGCCCAAGGCTCTGTCATACAAACCATAGCCCGGCATCGCTTTTTCATTCCAGATTGCACGCCCGTGATCAGGCCTAATTGGCCCATCAAATCCTATATCATACAGGGCTTTCATAAATTCAAATAAATCCATACTGCCGTCTGATGATAAATGAGAAGCCTCTTCAAAGACTCCAGGCTTTTCGTGATACAAATTTCTCACATGTGCAAAATGTATTCGTCCTTTTAACGAACGAATAATATCGGGTATGTTGTTGTTCGGATCCGTTCCCAATGATCCTGTACACAAGGTTACGCCGTTATGAACATCATCCACAGCGTTAAGCATTTTATGAATATTTTCTTTATTATTAATAATGCGGGGAAGACCGAATACCGGCCAGGCTGGATCATCAGGATGTATTGCCATCTTAATATCGTATTTAATGCAAACAGGCATAATTGCCTTAAGAAAGTATACTAAATTATCGAAAAGCGCTTTATTATCAACCTCTTTATAGGTTTCAAAGAGCTCCTTAATCTTTACCATACGTTCAGGTTCCCAGCCCGGCAGCATTGAACCGTTTGCATCAGCCTGAAGGCGGTCAAACATTGTCTCTGGATTAATCTGATCTATTATAGTTTGATTATAGGCCAAAACCGTGGAGCCGTCCGTTCTAAGCTTAGCTAATTCAGACCTTGTCCAGTCAAAAACAGGCATAAAATTATAGCAAACCATGTGAATGTCCTCTTGACCGAGTATTTCCAAGGTTTTAATATAATTCTCAATATACATATCTCTATCTGGACGAGCCGCCTTAATATCATCATGTATATTTACACTTTCTATTCCAGATATTTCCAATCCATTTTCGGCACATTCTTTCTTCATTTTTTGAATTCGAGATGCTTCCCAGAGTTCTCCAGCTTGTTTGTCGTAAAGCGTTGTAATTACACCCTTAACACCCGGAATTTGCCGTATTTTCCATAAATCTATAGTATCAAAGCCGGTTCCGAACCACCTGAACGTCATTAACATACTAACCTCTTAAGCAATATATCAGATGAAACATTTTACCATATTTCTTGTATACTAGCATAGCTAAAAACTTAAAACAATAGGTAAATTCACTAACATGAGAGAGAAAAAATTGAGGCTTAGCCTTTTTTAGCATTTTCGAGAGTTATTCTACCTATATGACAATAACCGTAAGGATGTTTATCTAGATATTTTTGATGATACTCCTCTGCAGCACTGTAGCCCTCTACAGTCTTCACTTCTACCACAACTCTTTTATCGTATTTTTTCTGCAATTCAGTAAGTGCAGCAAGCGCCGTTTGTTTATCGTCCTCGTTTGAATAGTATATTCCTGACCTGTATTGGCTTCCAACATCCGGTCCCTGTCTGTTTAATGCTGTAGGATCTATTGATTCGAAAAAAATCTGTAAAAGACGATAAAGTGTTATACGATCTGCATCGTACACAACCCGAACAGCTTCTGCATGCCCAGTCCCTTCATAGCAGACCTGTTCATAACTGGGATTAGCTGTTTTACCGTTTACATAGCCGGCTTCTGTCTCTATCACGCCGGGAATAACAGACATATATTTTTCTGTACCCCAAAAACAGCCGCCTGCTAGAATTATTTCTTTGTTATTCATTTGCGAGTGCACTCATCACGATGGAACGTATTTTCTCGGGTACTACAGCCTGTTCTTCCTTAGTTAATCCGGCTGTAGGAACAGGAGGATGAATAGTAATAATAACTTTTCCAGATTGAACCTTACCCTTTTCTTCAAAAAGCCGGAATGTACCGTCAATGGTCACGGGAAGAATAGGAACCGCTGATTTATATGCTAGTTTAAAACTTCCTGCTTTAAACTCTTTTACAGGACCGCCCTTGCTTCTTGTTCCCTCTGGGAAAATAACCATCGAATAACCCTTTTTCACGGTCTCTACTGCTTCTGCCATAGCTTTTACCGACTGCCGCATATCAGTTCGAACAAGAAAGGTGCACTGCATTAATTTCATTGCCTTTGACAGAACAGGAACCTTTAAAACTTCGCTTTTAGAAATAAAGGCTATTGGTTTATCAAGATAACCCATCAATACCGGAATATCCAGATAACTCTGATGATTTCCTATAACTACAACTGCGGTATTCTGAGGAATATTCTCCTGACCGAGCACTTCAACAGTAGACTTTGTTAAACCGACAACATAACGAGCCCAGTTTTTAACGATATCGTTTGTTAAGGCATCACGCTCAAAAATTTTACCTTCTTTTTCAAGCTTTACAGCCTTACTTAATACATTATTTTTAAACACGAGATACAGTACAAAACGAACAACACACATAATAGTTCTTAACATATGGGACTCCAAACTTTAAAACGTAAGTATTAGTATAGTATATTTGAGGCTTTTTCACAATAATTATAATCCAGTGCATCGTAGTGTTATATCTAGATTTTATACTTGCCATCATTTCATCATTTTTCTACATTCAAGTATACAATTTGATTATATATTCTTATTGTACAAGAGGAGTACGTATGAAACCATTTAATGCCGTCATAGCATATCTTAAAGACTGGAAAAACTGGCTTGTTCACGCACTTATAGGTGTTTTATTATTACTTATTGCCTTTGTTTTCCCTCTTAAAATCTATATGCGGGTCATAATTTTTCTAATAGTTATTGTGTTAAATACACTCAGAATGAAGTTAGAAAACAAAAAAAAGCAGGCGAAAGAAATTCCAGGTGACTTACCAGAAGCATCTGATGAAGTTTAAAAAGAAAAAGGGCGCCGGTCTGGAATTTTCTTCCACTACACAGCGCCCTTATTTCTTATAGATCAGCCGCCTTATGGCAGCCTAATCAAAATTAAAAATCTCTATCTGCAAGATACTTGTACTCTCTGTACTGTCTCTTAGCTTTTTCAACTGCTTTTTCGAGGAGCACCTGTGCTCTTTCAGGATTAGCGGTCTTCAATGTCTTGAAACGTGTTTCTTTGTACATGTAGTCTGCAACGTTGTAATCAGGTTCCTTGCTGTCGAGCTGGAAGGGGTTCTTACCCTGTTCAGCGAGACGAGGATCATAGCGGTATAATGGCCATAAACCTGATGTAACAGCTTCTTTCTGGTTTTGTAAACCTGTACCCATGTTAATACCATGGTTAATACAATGGCTGTAAGCTATGATGATTGAAGGACCGTCATATGACTCAGCTTCTCTCATTGCTTTAATAACCTGGTTCATATTTGCACCCATTGCAACACGTGCAACGTATACATAACCATAGCTCATTGCGATCATACCAAGGTCTTTCTTGCTTATAGATTTACCGCCAGCTGCGAACTTAGCAACAGCTCCAATTGGTGTTGCCTTTGACATCTGTCCGCCGGTGTTTGAATACAATTCAGTATCAAGAACGAGAATATTAATATTTCTTCCTGAAGCCAATGTATGATCCAATCCGCCGAATCCAATGTCGTATGCCCAGCCGTCACCGCCTATAACCCATACAGATCTCTTAATGAAGTGGTCTGATAGAGATACAAGTTCTTTTACAAGAGGTTCTTTGCTTGAAGCAAGTTCTTTTTTAAGATCAGCAACATAATCACGCTGTACATCGATTGCAGCATCATCTTCCTGTTTATTTGAAAGAATCTTGTCGAGAGTAGCAGAAGCAATACCCTTTGCTTTTACGTTTTCTGCTACTTCACGTGCATACTGAGCAAGCTTATCGCTGGTCATTCTCATACCATAGCCGAACTCAGCTGCATCTTCAAATAATGAGTTTGACCATGCTGGTCCGCGTCCGTTTGCATCTTTTGCATAAGGAGTTGATGGCAGGTTACCGCCGTAAATTGAAGAACAACCTGTAGCATTGGCAATAACAGCACGATCACCGAACATCTGAGAAAGAAGTTTAATATATGGAGTTTCACCACATCCGCCGCAAGCACCAGAGAACTCAAATAAAGGTCTCTTCATTGCAAGACCCTTTGGAGTACCAAGGTTCAATGTCTTGGTGTCTACTTCCGGCAATGTTAAGAAGTAATTCCAGTTGGCAACTTCGCGTGTACGTACTTCGTGATTATAATCAACGAGGTTAATAGCCTTCTTTGTTGGATCTACCTTATTCTTACCTGGGCAAACAGATATACAGAGTCCGCAACCTGTGCAGTCTTCGCCTGAAATCTGAAGTGTAACTTTTAAACCATCTTCTGCCTTTGGTTTAATATCAGCAGATTTGAAAGAAGCTGGAGCCTTTGCTAAATTAGCATTGGAAACTTTCTTCATACGAATACAAGCGTGAGGACAAACAACAGAACACTGACCACACTGAATACAGGTTTCCGGATCCCATTCAGGAATACGTTCTGCAATGGCTCTTT
>CAZLNE010000103.1:0-7102 GCA_964560975.1 uncultured Treponema sp.
TCTTGAATACGGCGAATACAATCTGAATATGTTTCCCCTTCAACGGTGTGGGTTACAATGTTTTGATTATCCAACTTTTATTTCCCCCAAAGATTCAACTCGAATTTCTTTATCTATTTCCGGTACAGAAAATACAACTAAATTAGGCATTTCTCTTTCTGTACTGGCTTTTACAAGTATTCTAACAGCCTCCGGACACAGTACAATGGGCATATAACCTTTATCCTGCACCGCTGCTATAGAAGCGCTTAATGATGAAATCCAATTTCTATGATCTACAGGCTCCAGAGCAGCAATTGGACCATTTACTGTATCTACCCTGCTCGCTGCAAGACGCTCCAAAAAAGAAGGCTCAATAGTAATAACATGAAGTGTCTTTTTATCGTCCATATACTGCTGACAAATCTGTCTTCCAAGTCTTTGCCGGACTTTTTCAACAAGAATCTCAGCCTTCTTTGATACTGGCGCAAAATCACACATGGTTTCTAAAATGGCAACCATATTGCGTACCGAAACCTGTTCCCGCAATAAACCCTGCATAACTTTTTGAATTTCGCCAACAGTAAAAAGTTTTGTTGCTTCTTCAACAACTGCAGAATAATCCTTTTTAAGAGTATCTATAATTGATTGTACTTCCTGACGGCCTAGAATTTCTGCACCACGGGACTTAATCATTTCGGTCAGATGTGTAGCAATGATGGTCGGAGGATCTACAACAGCGTATCCTGATCGTTCAGCCTTTTCGCGGTTATCTTCTGTAATCCACAAGGCAGGAAGACCAAAAGCAGGATCTACTGTCTTTTCACCAGGAATTTCTTCTGTGACACCGCCCGTATTCATACACATGTACCAGCCCATTCTAACCTTGCCCCGATCAACTTCGACACCGCGTATTTTAAATGAATACTCATTAGGTTCGAGAGCTATATTATCAATCATACGGATAGGAGGAACAACAAGACCAAGGTCAAGTCCAAGCTCCCTTCTAATTCGTCCGATTCTTTCTTTTAAGTCACCGCCCTTTTCTTCATCTAGAAGCGGAATAATAGCAAAACCCAATTCCAGAGAAAGCGGGTCAAGGGGAACAACCGGGCTTATACCGGAAGGAGATGCTGGGGCTTTTTTTTCTTTTTCTTTTTCTGCATGTTTTTGAGCAGTAAGCTTTTCAATGGAAGAAAGACGCCAGCCCAGATACCCAAGAGCACCCCCTAAAGGAAGAAGAACATACCAGGGGAAACCAGGCAAGAGACCGATGATTGCCATCGTAGCTCCTGCAACATAATAAATCCATGCATTTTGTGAAAATTCTTTCTTAAAGCTTGAACCAATAGTGGTTTTACCATCGGAAGTAGAACGTGTAACAATGAGACCTGTTGCAAAAGAAACTAATAACGAAGGCATCTGAGATAGAAGGCCATCACCAATAGTTAACACTGCATAGGTTTGAAGTGCTGTCGCAAAATCTTCAGAACGTAAAACCATACCGAAGATGAGTCCAACTACAAGATTTATGACTGTAATGAAAATTCCGACCTTAACATTTCCTGACACGAACTTTGCCGCTCCGTCCATGGATCCATAAAAGTCAGATTCCTGCTGTACTTCCATTTTTCGTTTTCGTGCCTCTTCTTCAGTAATTGATCCGGAATTATATTCGGCTTCAATTCCAGCCTGCTTCATCGGCATACTATCCAAGGTAAAACGAGCGGCTACTTCAGCAACACGGGTAGCACCCTTTGTAATAACAAAGGTCTGTACAGCAATAAGAATTATAAAGATAACAAAACCAATGACGACACCTTCTGTTCCGGAAGAACCGACAACAAAGGTTGCAAACGCTTTTACCATGCGTCCATCGAATTCTATACCCTTTGAAAGAATAAGACGGGTGGAAGAAACATTTAATCCAAGACCAAATACAGTTGAAACCAGAAGTACAGAAGGAAATGAAGAAAAGTCTATGGCGCGTGGTGTATATATAACAATGAGAAGAATGAGAAATGAGAGGAGCAGATTTACGGCCATTAAAATGTCGAGCAATAGTGTTGGCAATGGCATAATGAGCATCATTACAATAACGATAACACTCACTGCAACAAAAAAATCCACCGTATTTTTGAATTTAACTTTTTCAGCCATGAGTCCCCACCCAGCTTTTATTATTATCGTTTGCCTTTCATAGTATATACTTTTCCTAATATTACTGCTAAAGCTTGATAATACAACTCTGGTATTATATCACCTATTTCGACTTCCGCATAGAGCGCACGTGCTAAAGGCCTATTTTCTACAATATCAACATTATTTTCTTTTGCTATTTCCTTGATTCGTTGAGCTACAGAATCGACACCCTTTGCGGTGACCATAGGTCCCTGCATAATAGCCTTATCATACTGAACTGCTACTGCATAATGAGTCGGGTTTGTAATAATAACGTCTGCTTTTGCAACATTTGCACTTAGATTTTGACTCATCAGGTCTCTCATATACTGCCGGAGTCTTCCCTTTACATAGGGATCTCCTTCGAGGTTTTTGTACTCTTCCTTAACTTCCTGTTTTGACATCTTCATGGTTTCCATAAACTGATGTCTTTGAACTAGATAATCAGGAATAGATATAACTAAAAAGAAGACCGCAGATATGATCAGCAGCTTAGCAGTCATTACAGATACATGTACAACTGCGCTCCATAAACTTACATTTAATAGTGTAAGAAGTTTAGGCAGATCATTTTTTACAAGAATGAAGGCCATAATGAATAAAAAAGCGACCTTACTAATTGATTTTGCAAGATTAAACAAGCCCTGTCCTGAGAATAAAGTTTTCTTAAAATACTCACCAAATTTAGGCAGTATTTTTGAAAACTTGGGCTCTATCGGTTTTGTAGAAAAAATAAAACCCCTATTTTGAATGATATTTGCAGCTATACCAGATACCATAGCAACAATCGATAAGGGTAAAATCATCTTAATAAAATAGCTGAAAAAGGCAGAAGCAAGAATACCATCATCTACATCTGCCGTTGTGCAACGGTCAAAATAAAATTTTAAAATAGCTATGCAGTTATCTAAAAACCAAGGAGCTAAAATAACAAGAGAAATAACTGGAAGAAGCATTACAAGAGCACCGCTTAATTCCTGACTTTTAGCAACACGGCCTTCTTCTCTAGCTTTACGAAGTTTATACTCCGAAGGCTGCTCGGTCCTTCCTTCTTCTTCAGCAGAGGCAAACCATTGTAAGTCTAAATCCTTAGCGCTCATGCAAACCTCACAACTGAACAGTACCCGTTTGGGCAAACAGATTTTCAAGAACTATAAAGGCTCTCTCAAAAGATTGAATAAAAAAATCAATCATTTGAGGCAGTAAAAGAGTTAAAAGGAAAAAAGCCGTCAATATAGTAATAGGGAGACCTTCAGATAGAAGGTTCATCTGCGGGGCGGCCTTTGATAAAATACCCATAGTAACGGTAATCAAAAACAAGGTGCCAACCATCGGAAGAGCTATGAGCATAGCATCAAAAAAAAGAGATGATAATGAAGTCAGCATAAGAGAAAGAAACTTTTCACGATGGTTCACAAGGGTAAAGGCATTAATGGTCGCAAAACTTCGGAAAATTCCCCCCAAAAAAAGTGTCTGAAATCCCTTCACCTGAATAAAAACAATCATAGCAATAAGGTTTAAATATTGACCCATCAAAGGGTTTTCAACCTGCGAAAGAGAATCATATACTTCCGAGGCACCGAACCCCATTTGAAAGGTAAAAAACTGTCCAGCAGAACTAAAAGCGGCAAATATTATACTTACATAAAGACCAGTGATGATGCCTATCATGACTTCACCAGCTAGGAGTAATATATACTCTAAGGTAAAAGCGCCATTAAAAAGATTTTTAGCAGCCTGATACTGCTCATTCTGCCACAAATCATTAAAAGCAATGGGATAAGCAATAAAGGCAATATAGCCTGCAAGTGCTATTTTTGCAATTCTGGAAACCGCTCTTGTTGACAAGAGCGGTACCGTCATGATTAAAGCCGCACACCGGGCTGCGACTAAAAGAAAGGATGGTGCATTAGTAACAAGATCCTGAAGCATTATCGGGCTACCTGCGGAATAAGAGCAAAAATAGCTAAGGTATAATCACGCAGCGAGGCAAACATCCATGCACCTAAGAGTGCAAGAATGCCCAGTATTGAAAAAAGCTTTGGAACAAAGGTAAGTGTTTGTTCCTGAATAGAGGTTGTAGCCTGAAAAATAGCAATAATAAGACCGACAACTAGGGCGGTTCCTAAAATAGGAGCAACTAAAATGAGAATTTCAAAAACACCGTCACGCAGTAACGATACAATATCAGCTAATTCCATATACCCTCCCTTCCCAATTACCGGATAATTGAATTAAACAGCTGTTGTGTAAGCAGACCCCATCCGTCAATGAGAACAAAAAGCATTAATTTAAACGGCATAGAAATTTGTGACGGGGGAAGCATGATCATACCCATGGACATGAGAACACTTGCCACAACCATATCTATAATAATAAAAGGAATATATAATAAAATTCCTATTTTAAATGCAATAGTTAATTCACTTAAAATATAAGCAGGTATGAGAACGTACGTAGGAACATCTGCCAAGGTTTGAGGACGATCCAGTTTTCCCATGGACATAAACATACTTATATAGTCTGTATTTGTTGCCATCTGGCTATACATAAACAGCCTTATAGGCGCCTCTGCATTCCGGTAAGCTTCCTCTAAGCCGATTTCTCCATCAGAAAATGGCTTAAAAGAACGTTCATACATTTGCATAAAAGTAGGCCACATAATAAAAAGTGTTAGAAAAAAAGCAATACCATTTAAAACTGCAGTCGGGGGAACCTGCTGCAAGGATAAGGCCCTTTTAATAAAGTCAAATACAATAGAAAGACGTAAAAAGCAGGTAACAAGGATCAAAAGACTTGGAGCAAGTGATAGAACCGTCAAAATAAGTAAAACTTGAACTGAAAAAGCAACTTCCTGGTTCGTTTCCGGCTGACGTATTTGTAAATCCACGAGTGGAACAGTTATTCCATTTACTGTTCCAGACATTTGGCTTGTTCCCTGGGATGAACCTTGTGGAAAGGTCTGAGAAAAAACAGAAAAAGATGAGAGCAAAAACATAAAGGAAAGAATAAGAATAATTTTTTTGCTGCTCATCGAATATCCTCTGTATTTATAGGAGAATTACGCAGCCTGTCTCGCTGCTTGGAAAGATTTTGAGCTGTTTCTGTTACAGTATCTGAAAAGTTACCGGTATTTGGGTTTTGATTACTATGAAGCACCGTACCATTAAACGAAAAATTTGAGGAAAATTCCTGGTCAAGAGCAGGCTTTTTAGATTCTTCCTGCTTTTTTGGTTTAGGCATAAAAAGAGACAAAAGCGAAGCAAAATCCGGAGCCCTTTTACCTGGAAACACCTCAGACTGAAGATTTAATGCATCTATAAGCTCTTTATCTTTAATCTCTCCCAACAGATTTATAGAATTATCTGCTGTTCCAACGATATAGGCATGATCCTGAAGGGTGACAACATGAACAGTTTTTCCTGGAGATAGCGTAAGAGATGCTGCTTTTTTTAAAAACAAATCTGAAGGGGTTCGAGGATTCGTACTTCTTTTTAAAAGATATATAACAACATAAATACAAACAATGACCAGTGCAAGGACTAATACCACACGAATAAAAAGCCACAGCGAGTTTGTTGGGGCGGAATCCTGAGTATCTATAGGAGAGGCTGTTATTTTATATTGAGTTTCATCAAACTCAATGGAATTTTCATCCACTGCAGTATCTGTAACGGTTTCTTGAGCCGGAAGATAGAACATAAAAAGAGTAAGCAAAACAATAAAAAGTGTGTTTCTAATAGAGTTTTTCGTAATAGTCCCCCCACCCAGATTAATTATCAGCGCAAGTCTGACACCCGTTCAATTGGAGAAAGTATTTCGGTGACACGAACTCCAAAGTTTTCATCTATAACTACAACCTCGCCTTTTGCAATAGGTTTGTGATTAACGAGAATATCTACAGGCTCACCGGCAAGTTTATCAAGCTCAATAATAGTACCTTCACCCATACCTAGAATTTCTTTTATCTGCTTTTTGGTACGGCCAAGCTCTACGGTCATTTCCATGTAAACGTCCATGATTAGACCGATATTACCCTGTTCCATACTTGATATACCCTGCTGTAAATTAGGATACTGAAGCGACTGAACATTTGGTATATTCATACCCATCATACTTCCCATGCCCTGCATGCCGCCTTGAGGGTAGCCTTGCTGTGGATATCCCTGCTGCGGGTAGCCTTGCTGAGGGTATCCCTGCATGGCGGAAGCTTTCATTCCGGGTATGGATCCCATACCGCTTGCCATGCCTGACATCTGCTGCATTTCTGCGGCAGAAAGACCACCGCCTAATTCAAGATCTTCTGATCCGCCTAAGGCACTAATAATTGAAGAAGCTATTTTTCTATCAAGCGCTTCCCACAATGTGAAAACACCGCCATCTGTTGTTATTGGATAGGATATGAGTACAAAGGTATTTGAAGGATACCGTATCATGGCCTTAGGAACATGAACAGCTTCTGCAGGATTACCTGCTAAACCGGGTAATTTACCTGTTTGACTTAGTTTTGTTATTTCTGTACCGGAATGCTGTGATATAACTTCTGATATTACCGATAAGGCCATATCATCAAGTTCCGGACCTTCTTCTTTGTTAATTAATCCTGCCAGTTTTTGTGCAAATTCAGGGGCGAGAAGAAAGAGATGATCTCCTGTTAGACCTTCAGAAAAGTCTGTAGTCACACCAACTATCATCTCTGGAATTTTTCTAAGCAGCTGATCTCTATTAATTTGCTCAACTACTGGAGTTCCAATTGTAAATGCAGTTCCTGTCATAGTAGATAAACTATCAGCTAAAACTGAAGCAACTTCTAAGCTGAATTCAGCCAGCGGAGCAGTATTCAATTGTTTTTCGTTAGATTTTGACGGAGGAAAACCGGCAGAACCAAGGCCTCCCATATCTACACCTGACAACAATGCATCTATTTCATCCTGAGAAATGG
>CAZLNE010000104.1:0-6813 GCA_964560975.1 uncultured Treponema sp.
CAGGGACCGACGGATTATGAGTCCGCAGCTCTAACCAACTGAGCTATAGGCCCGACGAGCTGTCATAACAGCTTTAAAATACTACCATATTCTGCGGTAAAAAGTCAATAACATGGGAAAACAGTACAAAAGACAAAAAAAAAGACCGCACTCTTATTTTATGGGTGCAGCCTCTACATGAAGGGTAAACAATGTAATTAATTTTTTACATTATATAATACAGGTGTCTTATACTTCCATGTACTCCACAGATCATTATACAACGCCAATCTGCTTATAAAATGAGCGACATTTATTCTGCTTACCTTGCCGGAATTAAAAATAGGACTTCTTTGAACAGTATTATACACAGAGTACGGGCTTACAGATGTTTCCTGTATGAGCGTGTCAGGTCTTACGGCCGTCCATTCTATTCCCCCTTTTTCCTGCGGATAATTCTGCATCAAAAATGAAAGTGCTCTTTCGTTATCCTGCTGCGGCGGAAGGAGGGCGGTCATTATCTTCATAGCTGCTTTTTCTGCTTTTGTATATGTTTCGCCTTCTTTTGTATTAATGCAGCCGGTTGTGTTCATAAGAATGAATTTTTTTACACCCGTACTTGTGCATACAGCAAGTATTTTTTTGACAGAATCACTGACAAGGTAATGGGGCTTTCCATAGATGCCCTTTATATTCAAATTATGTCCAAGGCAGGAAATTACGGTATCAACTCCGGTCAGAGTTTCTTTTAACTGAAACTCATTCATGTTCAGAACGTTTCCCGTAATGATGCGAAGGTCAGGATTCGACTTTAGGGACGAAAGTTTATCAGCATTTCGTACAAGCGCTTTAACCTCAGCATTCTGCTTAAGAAGCTGCTCTACGGTATGCATCCCTGTTTTACCTGTTGCTCCAAGAACTAGTATACTCATTCATCATTCTCCTTGTTATCATCTGTTTTTTCAGTGCCAGAATTTCCTTCTGTACAGGATTTATCCTTATTCATTTCCTTTTGAATTTCTTTTTTAATCTCGCTCTTAATAACGTACCAGGGGTTATCAGAATCTTCATCGGTATCGCAGTCTTTTTTCTTTTTATCTGAACTGCCGTGACTTCCCCATCCTCCCTTAATAAGAATGGCCGATAAGAGAACTAGGCCCCATCCCTGCCAGTAGGTAATTTCTTTAAGACCGAAAATATCGGGCATGAGCCAATTCCACAAGAGCATGACAATCCAGCCGAATAAGAATGCAAATAGAACAGCAAGTGCAAGTCCTCCTATAACCATTCCTATAATTGCAATCACCGAAAATTTCTTTTTACCATTGCCGCTAAAAAAACGTTTCTTTTCTTCCATAATTAAACTCCTTAAATAACTACAACGTGTAGTCTTTACTGTTAAGAGATTTTCGTAATCGCTCTATTGCATAGCGTTTACGAGCTGACAGGGTTTCAATAGATACTCCAGTCTTTTTTGATAGCGCATAAAATGTTTGACCGTTAAGACATTGCTCAACGATGACGAATCTTTGCTCTTCAGGAAGTTTTTGAATTTCTTTGGATAGTAATTTTACAAGTTCATCCCTTTCAAGCTGTTCCGGCTCATTGCGGAATTTTTGATCAATAACGGAATCCAATAGATCAGGGTCAGCAGAATCCGCAATTCCTGCTTTCCTTCTCCGTTGTTTTGTCCGCCAGTGATCAATTACCCCGTTTTGAACAGATTTCCACAGCCACGCAGTCAAGTCTTTTACTCCCGCCAGGGAATCCAGATTTTGCAGGGAGCGGATTAATACAGTGTGCAGTATATCTTCTGCATCTTCTCTGGGAATCTTTGTTCCAATCCGGGAAAGTATTGAGCTTCTCTGTTCTGTGTATACCTGTTCAATTTCGTCTTTCATACGTCCTCATATACTATGACGTATGAAAAACAAAATATATATATTTTTTTGAAAAAAAACTAACAAAAATTGCAGCCGTTATAACTTTTCCATAACCGTTCCGCTCTCTGCATTGCCTCTCTTTCTGCATCCTCTGTTTTACAAAAAATTAGTACATTTCGAATATCGCGCTCAAGCATGTACTTCCCTTCTGAATGATACCGTGCGCTTATCATCTGAGGAAAATCTATAATAACAGGTTCTCCTTGTGTGTATAGAATATTGTAGCAGGAAAGATCACCGTGTATGAGATCGAGAAAAAGCATTTTTTCTATAGCTGCAAGAAGTATTTTTCTTAACTGCGGCAGCGCATCTTGAGAAATATGAGCGTCTTTTAAGCGGGGTGCGGGCTCGCCGTTTTCCATAATCATTTCCATAGCAAGCGCCATTCCGTTTGCTGCAAGCGGCTTTGGAACAGGAAGTCCTTCGGCATAAAGCTTTTTCATGTTTTCGAATTCAGACTGAATCCAAAAACACTGTAAGTCTCTGGGGCTCGACATAAGATGCATGCTGTCCCGTCTATTCATGCCGGCTTCTGTGAGTCTTCCTTCAAGATACTTTGAAACAGCCTTAAAACTCCGTGTTCCAATATCTTTGTAAATTTTCAAAGCAACTTTTTTCCCGTTATCCTGCTTTGAACCTGGGCAGTAGTATACGCAGGCTTCTTTTCCCTGTTTTAAAATCGGCCCTCTGTCGGTAATAATGCCCTTACTTAGAAAATAATCAAACTCATCAGTTTCCTTAATATCAAATAATTTCTCATCAAAATCTTCTGCGAATTTTGGTTTCATTGTTAGTTAGCCCTTATATAGGTAGTATTGTAGATTGAAAGAATGTATCAGCGTGTATTTTTTTATTAGTGTAATTATTCACGGCTGAACCAAAAGAGAAAAATGTGTTTTAAAGGGATAACTGTCTGAATGAATGAACTAAAATATAGGTTTAGTTGAGATTCTGTGAAGACAGTAATCCCGCAAATAGTATATCGCTGTGTACTTTAAACATTACTGCCTCCTTAGATATATGAAGATTTGCTGCATGTGTGCAGCTTAGTTAATAATATCAATACAAAAGAGAATCGTCAAGCGGAGGTGTCACTTGTAAAAAATTAGAGAAATTGTGCAGTTCTTTTTCAAAAGCATGGTGAAAGCTGGTGTCGCTCTGGAACCCATTTTCAAACCAGATATTCTTTATAACAAGTTTTTTTTCTTTTCGGTTTGCTGCAGGCTCAAAACGGCCTGCAAACTCATTTCCATATAAAATAGGCAGAACATAATAGCCGTACTTTCTTTTTACAACAGGGGTATAGACTTCCCAGGTATAGGTAAAATTAAAAATACGCTCAATAAGAGAGCGTTCCCATATCATATTGTCTAAGGGTGCAAGAAATCGCACTTCTTTTTTATCTATTTCACTCAGAGTGTCCAGTGCTTTTTTATCTTCTCTTGTAATATAGAAGGTTTCCTTTCCACCCTCAATACTAACGACTGATATTGCCCCTTTTTCCAACAGGCGTTTAAGAACTTCATCTCGCTGCACCTTTGACTTAATCTTCGGGTGTGTGCTTTCCCAAATAACAGAGTTTTTATTCCACAGGATTCCTATACTTCTAATACGTCTTAGGACAAACCATTCTAGAAATTCTTCCTCCGATGCAAAAGGGCTTGATTCTGTGCGTAAGTGCTCTGGAATAATACGGTGAGCTGCATCGTATGATTTTTGAGTACCGGTTTTATTCGAGATACAAAGGTCTCCCCTTGCATAGAGGTATTCGAGTGCAAAGCTTGTAATTTTTCTATGTCCCCATGAACCGTTATCAATAGAAGCAGATTTAAAAGAAGATGTTTTTTTCCCGCCTTCACTTTCAATAACTTCTAATACTTCTTTTGCCGCTTCTTCAACGGTGTCGTTGAGTTTTCTCCACGCGAGGTATCCCTTATATCCGTTTTCTCTTTCTGTTCGGATGTACCTCATATGTGACCAGTCAGAAACCGGGAAAATAGACATCATCTTATCCCAGCCGTCTACCAGCTTTTTTTCTTTATAAAGGAGGTTTTCCAGTACTGCCGGTGTATAGTCTGCGACGCGGGACTGAAGGACGAGGTCTGCATTGCGGCCGGTAATATTCAAAGGATCATATTGAATACAGCCGAGCTTAGAGAAGAGCGATAAGCATTCATCAGTAGAAACTTTTTTATGTAAGTGATGATGCTGCACTAAAAAGGTGCGAATCTGATGTAAATCGTAGATCAATTAAAAACTCCGAAGTTGATGTTTAGGCCATTATATCACTATACATTTGGCAAGTACAGATATTTTATCGATATTTTTTTATCAATTTTACATAATTATTCATTAGTCTTGAATAATTATTAAGTTTTACAGTATTATTAAAGAAATTCACTTTTGCACATTATTGCAGGGAAGGTCTGTCATGCACACAATTATTGAAAAAAGGCAGTTGTCTGCCGATGTTTTTTATTTAAAAGTCTCTGCACCGGATATTGCACGAAACCGTAAAGCAGGGCAATTTGTTCTTGTTCAAATTGATATTGATTACGGTGAAAGAATTCCTTTAACCATTGCCGATGCTTCAGCCGAGGAAAAATGGATTGCACTCGTATTTCAGGCTGTTGGTGCTACTACATTAAAACTCTCACAAAAAAAAGAGGGCGACAAAATTGCTGCAATTTTAGGACCCCTTGGTCAGCCCACACAGATAAAAAATATTGGCACCGTTGTCTGCGTCGGCGGCGGAATTGGTGTTGCACCGCTTCATCCCATTGTTCAGGCTCATAAAGAGGCCGGAAACAAAGTTATTGTCATCATGGGAGCCAGAAATAAGGACCTTTTAATTTTCGAAGACGAAATGAGAGCCCTTGCCGATGAACTTATTATTATGACCGATGACGGTTCTGCCGGTACTAAGGGTCTTGTTACGGTACCACTTACAGCTCTTTGTGAACAAAATCCCAAGCCGGATGAGGTTGTTGCTATTGGTCCGCCCATAATGATGAAATTCTGCTCAATGGCAACAAAGCCGTACAATGTTCATACCGTAGTCTCTCTAAATACAATAATGATTGATGGAACAGGCATGTGCGGCGGCTGCCGTGTAACAGTCGGCGGGGAAACAAAATTTGTCTGCGTAGATGGTCCTGAATTTGACGGTCATCTTGTAGACTTTGACAACATGATGATGAGAATGAAATCGTATAAAGAAAGAGAAACGTCAGATATGCACAAGTGCCGAGCTCAAACTCAAGCTGAGGCTCTCGCAAATTCATAATTATTGAGGTTTAAAATGTCAGAATACATACCATTAGAACAGTTAGTACAAAAGGCTCAAAAAGACCTTACTGCAATTAAAGATAAATTAGCTGCTAATTCTCTCTCCGTAAAAGATAGAATGGCAATTCCTCAGCAGGAAATGCCTGCCCGCGAGCCCAAAAAGAGAGCCCGCGAGATGGATGAAGTTGCAATAGGCTACACCAAGGAACAAGCCATTGTAGAAGCAAACCGCTGTCTTCAGTGCAAAAATCAGCCTTGTGTTGCAGGCTGTCCTGTTAATGTTCCTATTCCGCAGTTTTTGGCAAAGGTTGCTGAAGGTAAATTTAAAGAAGCTGTCGATGTTATAAAAACAACTAATCTTCTACCTTCAATCTGCGGCCGTGTCTGCCCTCAAGAAATTCAATGTCAGGGCGTTTGTACTGTAGGAAAGTCGTTGAAGGATCCTGAAAAATCGGTATCAATCGGACGGCTGGAACGTTTTGTTGCCGATTATGAGCGTGAAAATAATCTTGCAACCGTTCTCGAAGTTGCAGCGGAAACCGGTAAAAAGGTTGCTGTCATTGGTTCCGGCCCTGCAGGTCTTACCGTAGCGGCAGATGTCCGCAGAGCCGGCCATACTGTTACTGTTTTCGAAGCCTTCCATAAAACAGGCGGCGTTATGGTATATGGTATTCCTGAATTTCGTCTTCCAAAGGCAATTGTTTCGAACGAAGTAGAAATGCTCAAAAAAATGGGTGTAGAGTTCCGTACAAACTTTCTTGTTGGAAGAACCGGCACTCTTATGCAGCTTTTACAGGAGCAGCACTACGACGCAGCCTTTGTCGGTACCGGTGCAGGATTACCAAAATTTATGAATATTAAGGGTGAAAACCTTATTGGCGTATTCAGTGCAAATGAGTATTTGACGAGAGCCAACCTCATGAAGGCTTATAACACAGAAAAAGCAGATACTCCCTTATTTAGTGCAAAACACGTTGTCGTTGTCGGCGGTGGAAACGTTGCTATGGATGCTGCCCGTATGGCATTGCGCCTTGGAGCAGAAAAAGTAGACATTGTGTACCGAAGAACAAAGGCAGAAATGCCTGCACGCCGTGAAGAAGTAGCCCATGCTGAAGAAGAAGGCGTAAACTTCAGGTTTCTCGAAAACCCTGTAGAAATTAAGGGCGATGAAAACGGCAAGGTGAATGCAATAACTGTTCTTTCGTACGAACTCGGAGAAGCCGATGAATCCGGCAGAAGAAGCCCTGTTGCAATAAACGGCAGCGAGCACGATATTGACTGCGATGCCGTCATTGTAGCACTCGGAAACGGCTCAAACCCTCTAATGGTACAAACAACTCCCGGACTAGAAGCAAATAAGAGAGGTAATATCGTAACAAACGAAAAAGCACAAACCTCATTACCTGCAGTGTGGGCCGGCGGCGATATTGTTTTGGGAGCCGCAACCGTAATACTTGCCATGGGTGAAGGAAGAAAGGCTGCTGCCTCTATTAATGAATATTTGAGTACAAAATAATAGGGCCTTGCATTGACGAAAGAACCAAAAGATTTTATTCTTTTACCGTATAGGAAACATGATTATGAAAAGACTAATTAAGACTGC
>CAZLNE010000105.1:0-6808 GCA_964560975.1 uncultured Treponema sp.
GTTATTGCAATCGTTACAAGCGCAGTCGAAAACGCTCAAAAAGCAATGAAAAACGGGGGAACTAACTAATGAATAAATATTGGGCTCTCTTCAAAAATGGTATATTAAAGGAAAATCCCCTTCTTGTATTAATGATAGGTCTTTGTTCCTCTTTAGCAGTAACGACAAAACTTGAGAATGGTCTTGGAATGGGACTTGCCCTAACCTTTGTACTCTTTATGAGTGAAGTGATTATTAGTTTACTGCGAAAACTTATTCCCGACTCCATTCGTATTCCAATTTTTATTATTGTTATAGCAACCTTCGTAACGTTGCTTGAACTTATTATGAAAGCATATCTTAGTGACTTAGCAAAGGCGCTTGGTGTATTTTTACCGCTCATTGTTGTTAATTGTATCATAATGGGACGTGTTGAATCTTTTGCATCAAAGCGCACCGTGATCGAAGCTGCCTTCGATGCACTCGGCATGGGACTGGGATATCTTTGGGTATTATCAGGTGTTTCTTTAATTAGAGAATTACTTGGCAGCGGAACTTTATTAGGTATGGAAGTATTAAGCCAGGAATACACCATCGGATTTTTTTCCCGTGCTCCCGGCGGTTTTTTTGTCTTTGCTATGTTTATAGCAGTATCTAGAATAGTCCGTATGGCGTTAGAAAAAAAAGCCTCTACAGCGAAGACTGCTCCTGCACTTTCTACTGAAGGAGAACAAAAATGAACGAATACTTAAAAATATTTTTATCTTCAATGCTCATCGATAACGTTGTACTCATACAGTTTCTTGCACTTTGTCCTTTCATTGGAATGACTAATGATGTTCATAAAGCAAGTAGTATGGGTATAGCAACAGGCTTTGTCATGGTTCTTTCAACTGTGGTAACCTACCCGCTGTTTCATTTTATACTTCTTCCGCTTGGCCTGGAATTTCTGCAAACCCTGGTATTCATCTTAGTTATAGCCTCCCTTGTCCAATTGGTAGAGTATTATCTAAAGAAATCTGCACCAGCGCTTTATAGTTCAATGGGTGTGTACTTGGCACTTATTACTACAAACTGTGCAATTCTTGCTGTTACACTTAACTGCATAAGCAAAAACTATTCTTTTACTGAATCTATCGTGTATGCGCTGGGAACCGCTGGAGGCTTTTTGCTTTCCATGGTTTTAATGTCAGGTATTCGAGATAAAGTACGTCTTGCGAATATTCCGTCCTTTGTAAAAGGAACACCAGTTCTTTTTATATCTGCAGGTTTGTTATCTATGGCATTTGCCGGCTTTGCAGGCCTTATAAAGTAAAGGAAACAATATGACAATTATTTTATATACATTAGCAGTATCAGCAGCTCTTGCATTAATTTTAGGTTTTCTGCTCGGTTTTTTCAAAAAGGTATTCTTTGTAGAAACAGATGAAACAGTTGCAAAAATTAGAGAGTGTCTTCCCGGTATTAATTGCGGCGGCTGCGGATATCCGGGTTGCGACGGGTTTGCTCAAGCTGTTGCAAACGGCGAGGCGCCGGCAACTGGATGTACAGCCGGAGGTAAAGAAACTGCTGAAAAAGTTTGTAAGGTAATGGGCGTAGCCAATGATCTTGTAGAAACTGTTGCCGTTCTTGCCTGTCAGGGAAGCAAGGATCACGCATTTCCTAAGGGTTTTTATACCGGCGTTCAAACCTGCCGTGCCGCAATGGTAAGTACAAACAGCACTAAGATGTGTACATGGGCCTGTCAGGGTTTTGGAGATTGCACTTTAGTATGCCAATTCGATGCACTCCATATGGGCGACGATGGACTGCCTCATGTTGATGAAGCAAAATGTACCGGCTGCGGATTATGTGTCACAGAATGCCCTCAAAATCTTTTAGGCCTTTTTAACAAGTCTGATAAGGGAGCGTTTGCCCGCTGCAATAATCGAAACCCTAATAAACCGCAAATCTTAAAGACCTGCAAGGTAGGTTGTATTAAGTGCGGTAAGTGTGAAAAAGCCTGCCAGGTGGATGCCATACATGTCATAAACGGCATTCCTATTGTTCAGTATAATAAATGTACATCCTGCGGCGACTGTGTTAAGGCCTGTCCCACAAATGTCTTATATGTACGCTAATTTCATTTTTTAAATAGAAGAGTAAAGCCGTTAGTGACATAACTAACGGCTTTTTTTACAAAAATGTCATTACTTGACAGATTTTCTGTTATAACGCATTATAGAATTATGGCAAATAATAATGATACTGGTGAGAATTTCTTTCAAAAAATTATCTCTGCTATCTTCGGTTCGACTGATCCGGAAGTTGAAAAACGCAGGCTCCTTAAAACTATAGCAAAAGACCTTTCTCATAGTAAATATAAATTCTATAAGTATTCATCAGAAGAAGCCCTGCCTGCCTTGGCAAAATTTTTCTATGACCTTTATAAAATAATCGGACCCGCTCAATTAATGTTTCAAAGTAATCAAAATCCGAATACTTTTAGATATGCGGTCATTGACTTTATGATGAATGACAAGCAAAAACAGATTATTGAATTATTAACTGAGGAAGCAATACTTGAACAAGCAAGAACCATTCCCCTGTCAGATTTAAAAGCAAAAATTAATGAAAATTTGGTTTTACTTTCAAATGAATTCGACATCGAAAAAATACAGAAAATTGACCGGCTTTATTCAAAGATGATGCTTTTTAGTGCATTTTGCACCTTTGATTATTACTTTCTCTTGAAGAAATTTGATTCAAACCTTCACGAACGCGATTTTAACTATATTCCAAGATTTGAGGCAATACGAGCTGAATACATAGCAGATGACTTAAAAGACTTTATTACAGTTGCATGGTCCCTGCCCCTATCTGATGATTGGAACGACATGATGTCGCTTCTTAGAGACTTAAAAGGAGTAGAGCCCGTAGCTCAAGCAGTATGGTCTAAGGCGGTTGTAAAACTACGCGATATGCAGAACTCTCAAGTCTTTGAAAAAATTATTCAGCTCATAACCCATAATCCTTCCTATACACCCCTAAGTACAAGTAAACAGGAAAGGGTATTTGAACCATATTTTGAAAAATTAAAAACACAGGCAGAACTTACCTTAAAAAAGGTTGAACAGGAAAAAACTAATTCAAAGGCAGAAATCCTATTAAATGAAATTTTTGGAACAACCGTTGTTCTGCGTTTAAAAAACTATACCGAATCTGCAAATCTGGGCTTTGATAAAAAAATGATACAAGGCTATAAATTTCATCAGCCTCTTAACTATATGAAGGCCTTCCTCATAGATTATCTTAAAAAAAATATTCGGGAATTTACAGATCTCATATTAGTTCGTGGCAAGTGGGTTACTGCAGCGCTTTCAAACCAAATGTCAGAATCCTACTATACTCTTCTTTCAATTTCGGATCAAATAACAGAATTTGACGAGAAACTCTCAGATGAAGCCGAACAAGGTTTGAAAATAAAAAATCTCCTCATTAAAGCTGATAGAGATAAAGAAGCTGGTAAAATTATACGATCCATACTAAAAGATACAAACGAAAAGGCTCTTTTTCTCATTACCACAGGCGCACAAAATCTCGTCATATTTGCACGAACTGTAAAAGCCCTCTTAGAGGATCGGGAAAAACCACAGCCTCAAATGCTTATTAACTGGAAAGAACTGGACCGCTTTGTTGACCAGCCAATTAGAGAAACTGGTGTAGAAATTTACAAAAAAATACATCAGTTTATACAGTTGATTCAGCTATATATTCCAAAAGAATAAAAAAAACCTTTTATTGAAGATCATCCAATAAAAGGTTTTTTCTTAAGAACAGACTTCTTAAAATACTTTTACAACTTCACCGTTAGGGTATCTTTCAGAAATAAAGTCTGCAATTTCTTTACTACGAAGAGCAGAAACAAGAGCAGCAATTTTCTTCGAACTTTCATTTCCCTTTTTAACACAGATGATATTTACATAGGGAGAATCAGAACCTTCAACAAATAGGCCATCCTTATTTGCAATTAAACCTGCAGGTATTGCATAGTTTCCATTAATAATTGCAGCATCAACATCTGCTAAAACACGGGGAAGCGAAGCTGCTTCTATTTCACGGAAGATAAAACCTTTTTTGTTTTCTATGACGTCTAGCGGAGTAGCAGTAATACCGGCCTTTTCATTGAGTTTTATTAAACCTGCAGACTGAAGCAAAAGAAAGGCTCGTCCTTCATTTGTAGGATCATTAGGAAGAGCAATTATTGACCCGTTTGGAAGATCTGATAATGCTGTGTACTTGTTAGAATAAATAGCAAAAGGTTCAATGTGAATTTCACCGGCATTGGTTAAGTGATACCCTTTTTCATCGTTAAAAGAATTCATGTAAGGTAGATGCTGGAAAAAGTTAGCATCAATCTGACCGCTTTCTAAGGCCTCGTTAGGAGTTACATAATCTGTAAACTCAACGATTTTTAGAGTATACCCTTGAGATTCCAGATCATCAACTATAAGCTTCAGCATTTCTGCGTGAGGTTCTGGTGTTGCACCTACAGTAAGAACACTATCATCTTTTTTTGAACAGCCTGATAAGAGTACCATAGCAATTATGAGAAATGCGATTGCTAGTAGACTAATTTTTTTCATAGTTTTCTCCTTTTTTTACACATCATTTTGACGAATGTAAAACATTTCTACTTAGGAAACTATACTAAATTGCGGTATCTTTGAAAAGCACCTTACAATTTTACCAGATTGCCATTTATATTAGCGGGATTTTAATAAAGCATTGCTTATTTTAGATCCGGCAAACTGAATCACTTCTACAAGAATAAGAATGACAATAACAGAGACAATCATAATATCAGTCCTAAAACGCTGATACCCATAGCGAATTGCAAGATCTCCCAAGCCGCCGCCTCCTATTGCTCCAGCCATGGCCGAGTATCCAATAAGATTAATAATAGTAAGTGTTACTCCGGATACAAGAGAAGGAAGGGCTTCCGGTAAAAGAACCTTAAAAATTATCTGCATATTTGTCGAACCCATTGAACGGGCAGCCTGTACTACACCAATATCAACTTCTTTGAGAGCTGTTTCAATAATTCGGGCAACAAAGGGTGCTGCTGCTATAGAAAGAGGAAGAATGGTTGCAGTCGTACCAATACTTGTTCCTATAAGTATTCTGGAAAGCGGAAATAAAAGAATCATCAATATGATGAAGGGAAAAGAACGGAGCACGTTTACGACCCTGGTCAACAGCTGATGCAAAATTGGTTTTGGGCTTATACCGGTTAATGGATCTGCGGTGCATAATAAAATACCGAGAGGAAAGCCGAGAATGAGCGAAAAAACGGTTGAAGAGAGCACCATAATAAGAGTTTGTAGTGTAGCACTTCCAACAAGGTTTACAATTATCTGAATAGAACTCATAGTATTTTACCCTCCTTGTCTTCTACAATAACACCTTCTGTCTTTAAGAACTTAATTGCTTCATAAACATTCTCCTGGGAACCGTTAATATCAACAACTAACGAGCCCACATCCTGCATACTTAGATGTTGAATGCCCCCTGCGCGAATATTAAAATCGACATTGCACAATCTTGTAGCCTTGGAAAGAATCGGCTCTCCAGTCTTTTCACCAATAAAGCGCAATGTATAATGACCGCCGTCATCCGACCAGCGGACAATACCATCTGCAAAGTTTTTTTCATCCGCAGATGCTATAGAAATATGAGATAAAAAATCTTTTGTAACTACAGATTTTGGATGCGTAAAAATCTCTGTTACCCTTCCCTGCTCGCAAACCTTTCCATCGTCTAGGACCGCAACATATTCACAGGCATCCCGCACTACTTCCATCTGATGAGTTATCATAACAATAGTAAGATTCATCTTTTTTTGAATTTCGCGTAAAAGATAGAGAATTGACCTCGTAGTTTGAGGATCCAGGGCGCTGGTTGCCTCGTCACAAAACAGTATTTGCGGATGATTTGCCAGTGCTCTTGCTATAGCAACACGCTGCTTTTGTCCGCCCGATAAGGTACTGACCGGGGCATTTCCTCTATTTGAAAGCCCTACAAGAGCTAAAAGTTCGTTAACACGTTCTTTTATAACAGATTTTGGAATACCGCAAATTTCCAAGGGATAGGCTATGTTTCCTGCGGCTGTCCTCGAGCTGAATAAGTTAAAGTTCTGAAAAATCATGCCAATGCTGCGTCTTTTTAAAATTATTTCCTTTTCAGCAAGGTTATCAACTCTTTCATCACCATAATATACAGAGCCTGAATCCGGTTTTTCTAACAAACTTATAAGCCTTACGAGGGTCGATTTTCCTGCACCGCTTTTTCCAATTATTCCAAATACCGTATTTGAAGGAATATTTAAACTGATATTTTGAACAGCTTTAATTGCAGAAGAATCTGTATTGTATGACTTTTGAAGAGATTCTAATCGTATTTGCATAAATGCTCCTCATAAAAACAACAGCTAATCTTACACGATTATTCTCTAAAGTCAAGCACTTAGCTAATGTATGGTTTAAAGGGTACTGTATCATTTGTTGTAAAAACGATACTATATAAATATGATTTCAAATTACCATACACATACAAAATTCTGTAACCATGCAGATGGCCTTCCAAAAGAGTATATAGAACAAGCTGAAAAAGACGGCTGTTCCGCCTTAGGGTTTAGCGATCACTGTCCGTATCCGCAAGATGAAAGAGACAGCTGGTCAAATATCAGAATGAAAATATCTGAAGCGCCTGTTTACCTTAATCTTATCCGCGAGGCAGCGGCAAGTGTTTCGTTTCCCGTATATACAGGTTTTGAATGCGAATGGCACCC
>CAZLNE010000106.1:0-6723 GCA_964560975.1 uncultured Treponema sp.
TTGGCAAAAAAGATGAGGGAAGTATAAGAGAAAAAAAAGGAAAGGTCAAGAATTATTGATTAGTGGCGCTGCTGGCAGCGGGCATCGACAAGACGTTTAAGGTCGACAATGTTGGAGACAATTATATGTGTGTCAAAGACTTCCATTTTTCGTTTTTCTGCAAATTTACTAATTTCTTCACGTACAATATCTACAGGAAGACCTGCCCAGTGTGATACATCCTGAATTGTCAAGTTAAATCTTCTTGAGCGGTCTATAACACTTGGTGACGGATTCATTTCGTCGAACATTAAGAATACATCGCAGATACGGGCTTGTATATCTTGTATTACAAGAATTCTGAAACGGCGTTTTTGGTCATAAATACGCTTGCAGAATAATTTTAGAAGGATAAGTGCAATCTGGGGATTGCCTGTTATGAGGATTTCAAAATTTTCTTTATTAAACTCCAGAACTTCAACAGTATCTATTGCAACGCAGGTAGCAGAGCGGGGAGAGTTTTCCAAAATAGCCATTTCCCCAAAGAATTCGCCGGGCATAAGAATATCAAGGTTCTTTTTAGCACCTTTTACGCACTTTACCAGTTGAACACGACCCGATTGAATAAGATAAAAACAATCTCCCGGCTCATATTCTGCAATAATGACAGAATCACTTTCGAATGTTTTAGCAAAGCGTGAAAAGGCAGGCAGGGAAAATTGTTTTAAAGCTCCCTGCATAGAGGCTGTAGTTGATGAAGCAGCAGGATCTTGATGCCGTACTCTAGCCGCTTGCATATCATGCCGTTTTTTAGCTTCGGTATATAGTTTTACAATGATATCTTTATGGGATGAATTGGGGAAACGAGTCAAAAATTTAGTACATACATCACAGCAGGATTTAAACTCTTCATCATCATAAAAACTCTGGGCTACAGAAACCATTCCTGCTTGCTGGTTTATTTCTTCATGGCTATTTAATATTGACTCTGTTTTTTTATGAATTGCTCTAAGCTGATTAGAAAAAACTTTAAGCATTTTTAAGATAACCTGCTTATTGCCGCTGAATATTTTTTCAAACTCTTGAACAGTGAGTGCTATGGTTATTGACTCCGTAACTACCGTAGCTGTTTCCTCACGTGGAAAATGTCCCAGTGCAGATTTAACTCCGAAAAATTCGCCTTCTTTTATATGTTCTGTTAAGGGAACACCTGTCTCTATGTCGGTGCTGGTGAGAATTACATTTCCCTTTTGAAGTATAAATATTCTCTCATCTTTATCGCCAGAGAAATAAATAATTGAACCTTTCGTGTATTGCATAGCCTTGGGCATTTTACTTTTTCCTCACAACGTACAAAAAAAACTTTTATACAAAGAAACACTCTAAAATTATAACACAAAAACATAAAATATGCTATTGTTTTTTTATGATAGATTTACACTCTCACTCTACCGCCTCTGATGGTTCTCTTACCCCAAGCGGCTTGGTAAATTATGCAGCGTCAAAAGGTGTCCGTGTTTTAGCGCTCACCGATCACGATACTATTGATGGCTTATCAGAAGCAGAAGAAGCTAGTAAAAAAGCCGGAATAACCTTCGTCCCCGGAGTTGAACTTAACATTGCCTGGCCTACCGGAGAATTCCATCTTTTAGGGCTTTCCCTGAAGTCAATTGACACTTCTTTACAAAATCTTTTACAAGAACTGCAGCAAGGCAGAATTGACCGAAATACTCAGATCATTAAAACCATGAATGACAATGGTATAGATATCAGTATAGAAGCTCTATCTGAGTATTATGACACAAAAAGTTTAGGAAGACCGCACATTGCAGATTTTTTAGTGAAAAATAAGCAGGTAAAGAATATTCAACAGGCCTTTGATCTCTATTTAGGAAAGGGTCGGCCTTATTATGTTGGAAGGCAGGGTTTGGACCTCGACGAAACAATTCAAGCAATACTTGACTGCGGCGCCCTTCCGGTTCTTGCGCATCCTATGTCTTTATATGTTTCCTGGGGTAAAATTGAACCGGTTTTAACGAATTTATTTGAGCGCGGCATTAAAGGTCTTGAAGCGTGGCATCCGGGAGCCCGTACAGCAGAATGTATCAGGCTTGAAGAGATGGGAAGAAGACTCGGTTTTTTCATTACTGCCGGGAGCGATTTTCATGGCGAACAGGTAAGAAAGGATCGAAAAATCGGCCATACAGCCGGAATGAAAAAAATAGATGACCGGTTTTGGACAGATGAATTAGAACCGGCCATGATAAAAACACCTTAATGTTTTAGTATTTTCTCTATATCCCTCAGTTCTTCTGCTGATAATGGTGCATCCTGTAACGATAAGAGGTTTTCCTTCATTTGCTCAGGCGAACTTGCTCCAAGAAGAACAGATGTATTCCGTTCATCCCTCAATATCCACTTAATAGCCATACGGGCAAGTGTTCTGCCGTTTTTTATAGCTAAAGCATTAAGCTTACGGAGCTTTGCCAGTAGTTCATCAGTCAGCTGTTCTGGTTTAAGAAAAACCTTTTTCGAAGCACGTGAACCTTCGGGAATGTTTCCGTCAAGGTAGCGATTAGTAAGCAGGCCTTGTGCAAGCGGCGAAAAACATATGCATCCGGTCCCCGTTTTTTCTAATACCGATAACAGTCCGTCTTCGGTCCACCTGTTAAGCATGGAATAACTTGCTTGATGTATTAAACATGGGGTTCCCAGTTTATTAAGTATTTTTACTGCTTTTTCAGTTTGCTCAGCAGAATAATTTGAAATTCCTGCATAGAGCGCCTTACCGCTTCGTACAATCTGATCAAGAGCAGACATGGTTTCTTCCAGAGGCGTATTGTGATCCGGCCTGTGGTGATAAAAAATATCAACATACTCAAGCCCCATGCGTTTTAAACTTTGGTCACAGCTTGAAATAAGGTATTTTCTGCTGCCCCAGTCCCCGTAAGGACCGTCCCACATGCCGTATCCTGCCTTTGTTGCTATGATGAGCTCATCCCGGTAGGGTAAAAAATCTTTTTTAAGAATTCGTCCAAAGGTCTCTTCTGCGCTTCCGGGAGGAGGTCCGTAATTATTTGCAAGATCAAAATGTGTAACACCTTCATCAAAGGCTGTTCTCATTATCTGTCTGCAGTTATCTTCGCTGTCTGCACTTCCAAAATTATGCCAAAGCCCGAGCGATATTTCGCTTAATTGTATTCCGCTATTACCGCAGCGTCGGTATTTCATGGAACCATAACGGTTTTCATTTGCTGAATATACAGTCATACCTGCTCCCTTGTAATAATATTACGTGTAATTGTATCACTTTTTTTGAATTTCGTGTTAAAAACCTCATGGTACTGACCTATAAAGGCAATAGAGGTTTGTATGACAATTATCAGTTTTTCGCCCTTCGGATTCGAAGGCTCTCTTGTTACCATCGAAGTGGATTTGCGCAGGGGTATACCTGCAATTGACCTTGTAGGCCTTGCGGATAGCGCCGTAAAAGAATCCCGAGAGCGAATGCGCGCTGCTATAAGGAATTCGGGCTATGAGTTTCCGCCTGAACGTGTACTTATTAGTCTGTCTCCTGCAGATGTAAAAAAAGAAGGTGCCGGTTTTGATTTAGCCATTGCTCTTGCGGTTCTTTGTGCTAAAAATCCGCAATCTATATTGAGTTTTGATGCTTCAGTTAGAATTTTAGTTATGGGCGAGTTGGAATTATCGGGGCGGGTTAGGCCGGTGCGCGGTATTCATGCGGCAGTATCAACAGCACTGGAGCAGGGTATTACAGTATGTATTGTTCCCAAAGAAAACGAGGATGAAGCGTCTTGCAGCAGTTTTGTCAAAGTTATAGCGGTAGAAAACTTGAGCGAGGCTTTTACGATGTTCACTAATTTTTCTGTGGAATCTTTCCAGTCTCATACAGAAGAAGGACTTCGTGAAGAAGAGGATGCAGATAGTCTTGTTTTTCCGCCGATTATTGAAAGTGAAGATTTTAAAGATATTCAAGGGCTTCCCTTCCTTGTACGGGGTCTGCAAATAGCGGCGGCAGGGTCTCATAATCTTATAGCCTATGGGCCTCCCGGTTGTGGTAAAACTCTTGCTATACAAAGATTCCCATCGCTTCTGCCTCTCCTAAGTGTTGAGGAAGCTCAGCCGGTAACACGGATTTATAGTTTGGCCGGTTGTATCAAAAATGGTGAAAGGCTTGTGAGAGTTCCTCCCTTTCGTATGCCTCATCAAAGTGCAAGCCTTGAAGGTATGATTGGCGGCGGTAATCAATGTCATCCCGGCGAGGTCTCCCTTTCTCATCATGGTGCTCTGTTTCTCGATGAGGCACCTGAATTTCGAACGACTGTGTTACAATCTCTGCGCGTTCCATTAGAAGAAGGAAAAATAACACTAAGCAGGGCCGGCCGGCATACAGTTTTTCCTGCCGAGTTTCAGCTTTTACTTGCATCTAATCCTTGTCCCTGCGGAAATTTCGGTGTGGAGGACAAGATATGTGTATGCCCCCCTCGAGCTGTAGAGCTTTATTGGAAAAAGTTTTCTTCGCCTTTACTCGACCGTATTGATATTCGCATACCGGTTTTACAAAAAGGTTCTTCTATTCTTTCTTCATCATTTTCGTCTCAGTCTTCCTCCTTACTTCGGACTGATATTGAACGCGCTGTAAAAATACAGCGAGCCCGTCAGGGAAAGCGTAATGTACGGCTGCATCCAGAAGAAATTACTAAATACTGTTACTTATCTTCCCCTATTAAAGACTACTTGGCAAAGCAAAGTTCAACGCTAGGATTTTCTTCCCGTGCTGTTCACAGCTGCATAAAACTTTCCCGTACCATTGCAGATATGAGGGGCAGTGAAGAAATCTGTATGGCTGATATGGAAGAGGCTGTTTTGTACCGTAAAAATGAAGGAGGAGGGGGGATGCTGTTTTAGAAAAAAAAGAGCCGTCCCGAAGGACAGCTCTTTATCACTTTTAGACTTGCTTTATGCGAAGTCTAAGCTGAACGATTACATACCAAGAATAGCCTTGTTGAATGCAAAATCGATAGAAGCATTTGAAACTGGTGTTTCATTGAGTTTTTTGTAATCAATTTTAGCAGCCTGGATAGCCTTGAGATCAAAAGCATCAAGTGCCTTGCTGATATCAGCTTTTTTATCAAGATACTTAGCACGAATAGCGTCAAGATCTTTATTTGCAGCGAGTTGTTCAGCCTTAGCTTCTGCAAGTCTCCAGCTGTCAACGTTGTGCTTAATAAAGTCTTTTCGAATCTGGATGGAGTTTTTGGCTCCAGGTGCTGAGTCAGTGCGGAGAACGTGGTTGTCGAACTCGATGTGTCCTTTCCAGTTAAGTTTTTCAAGAATCCAAACAAGTCCAACCATTTCTTTAAGACCGTCCATACCGGTAAGGGTTGGGCTGTCGTTATCAAACTGGCCGGCTTTCTGGTTTCCAATGTGTAGGAAAGGAAGCTTTCCTGCGTGGATTGCCATAGCTGCAGCGTTTGAAGCAGACAGGTTTGTCATGCCTTCGTGCTGTAAAAGCTCAGGGTTAACACCCCACATTGAAGGATCTTCAAGATTTGCAATAAGACCAAGAGCATGTCCTGTTGTTGCAAGGTACATTTCACCGCGTGGTTCATTTGGTTTTGGTTCAATAGTGCAGTATTTAATAGAAAGTTTATTTTCTTTGATGTAACGTGATACAAGGTTAAGACCGTTTTCGATGTACTTGTAAGGAGTCTTCCAATCAACAGCAAACTGGCATTCAAAACCGTCGCGAGCTACCCAGTATGTGAAGTATTCAGCACCAAAAAAATTTCCAATGCGGAGAGTTCTCATAACTTTCTGTGCAGCAAGAGCTCTAATTTCCGGATCCGGGTTTGTTAAACCGCCGTTGCGGAAAAGAGTGTCGCCATGAAGACTGCATGTAACCATCTTCATCTTGAGTCCAACTTTGTCCATCTTCTCTTTGAGAGCGTGAATGGTTTTGTAGCATGGGCTATTTGGATCTTGATCGTCCATTGGGTTTGCAGGATCCCATTCTACTATGTCATCATCATGAGTAGAAGTAAAATCAATTAAACCTTCTTTTTTTGCATCACAAAGAATGTCGCAAGCTTCGAGTGGGCTGATTGAATCCATAACGTCGCCGCCAAAAGGATCTCCAACTGTGCTTCTTACGCACCAAAAGGGCATTGAAAGTTGTCTTTTCATGTAAACCTTCCTTATAAAAGAATGTATGCGCAGTCTGCGCATTGTATAGAATGACCAAGGGTCATACATACTGTGTAAGAAGAGCAGCGTATGATAAAAATAGAAAACTCTTTTCTTACATATACCACTCTTACTATCTGAAGTATAAAGCTAAATTATATATAATGGTATGATGTATTCTGATTTTTTATATCTAAAATTGATATTTCTTAGGGTAGTACGCACGATGTGCGTTGGACCAACTTTTGCGACGCGTAGTTCCAACGCACTTGTGCGTACTACCCTATAACCCCTCACCCCCTTGCGGCGCTTTAAATCGTTAGGCTTTGGAATGGCGCATGATTGGGCGAACGCTCCTGAATGTAATCACGGTACAGTTCAATATACTATTAATTATTTTGCAGGAGTAGTTTAGGGGTTTTTAATAGGGTTTTGTGTTTGATTATTTTAAAGATTTTATTGAATTGCAAAATTAGCTTAAGTGAAAAAACTTAACTTACAAAAAGGTTTTTTGATATTTTAAAGCGTCGCAAGGAT
>CAZLNE010000107.1:0-6643 GCA_964560975.1 uncultured Treponema sp.
AGTCTTTACAAAAAGCGACCTCGCCCAAGCAGATACAGAGGCTGCAAAAAAATTATTTGCCTCCTCTAAGGTTGAGCAGCTTGTTTCAGTGTGTTCAAAAACAGGAGATGGTATTAACAATTTGAGCAGCGTAGTTAAGACAATTCTCCTTCAAGGCACTTCAACCGAACGCGATCAGGCAGGTCTCGGGTCAGAAAGGCAAAAAACAGCCGTAGATGAAGCCATCCTCTGCCTTGAACACGGACTTTCCGTGTATCAAAAGGACTATACGCTCGATGCAGTGGTGCAGGATATTGAGGATGCACTCGATGCCTTGAGTTCGCTAACCGGCGAAGTTACGCCAGATGACGTTCTGGGTTCAATTTTTTCCAATTTCTGCGTTGGTAAGTAATACCATTTGACAGCATATGCCCTACACTGATATATTTATAAAATGAAGCTATTTAATGGAATAAGCGCCGCTCCCGGTATTGGAATAGGTAAAATATTTGCCGTTTCGAGCATTATAAATGCCCAAATTCCTAAAATAATCATTCAGGAAGCAGAAAGAAATTCTGGATGGGTCCGTTTTGAATCTTCATTGCAATCTACTAAGGAATATTTTTCCTCTCTTTTAAACACTCCCAATAAAGAACAGCAGACCGTAGTGCAAACCTACCTTCTTATGCTCGAAGATGCAGATTTTATAGGGCATATAAAACATGAATATGAACAAAACAGCTTCAATATTGAATACATAATCGATAAAAAAGTTCATGAGAGCGCAGATCAGTTAAAAGCAGTAGGAGACGCTTATTTGTCCGAGCGCGCAGCAGATATTCTAGATGTATACGGCCGCGTTATACATTCAATGCTGGGCTACTCATCTATTGATCTCGACAAGGTTCAAGAAGGTGCAATTATTGCGGCTCACAGCCTTCAGCCCTCGAGCGCAATGGTGCTTTTTCAAAAAGGAATAGACGGTCTTTTACTGTGCGAAGGCGGAGTTTCAAGCCACATGGCAATTCTTGCCCGTACATACGGAGTGCCGGCAATTTTCGGCATACAAAAAATCGAAACAGCCCTGCCCCACGATGCAGAAGTTATTGTAGATGCAAATAAGGCAGTTGTTATTCTCAATCCTAATCAAGAAACCAAAGAGCAGTACGCACTGCATAAAACAGAAATAGAGCAAAGGCTCAGTAAACTTGCTGCCTTTATTACAAAAAAGGCTGTAACAAAAGACGGTACCGTTATTCAAATGTATGCAAATATAGGCTCGGAAGAAGAAGCTAAAATTGCGGAAAAAGAAGGCGCAGACGGAATTGGTTTATTTAGAACAGAATTTTTATTTATGCAGGCCGCTGAGCAGGGCAACCTTATTGATGAAGAAAGCCAATACAAGGCCTATAAATCTGTCTTGGAAACAATGAAAGACAAACCTGTAACAATACGCACTCTTGATGCAGGCGGCGACAAGGTTATTCCGCTCAAGGGAATGCCGGGGCAAAGCGAGAAAAACCCCCTCTTAGGTAACAGAGCAATCCGTTTTTGTCTGTCACAACCGGACATTTTCAGGACACAGCTGCGCGCGCTCTATCGAGCAAGCGTTCACGGAAACCTGCGTATTATGCTTCCTCTCGTCACTGATCTTGACCAGGTAAAACAAACCAAAAATCTCATTCACGAAATTCAAATAGATCTCGAGTCTGAAAACATTCCATTTAATAACGGAGTCCCGCTTGGAATCATGATAGAAACACCTGCAGCTGCCGTTACTGCAGACCTTTTTACAAGCCAATGCGACTTTTTCTCTATTGGAACAAACGACCTTACACAGTATACTATCAGCGTAGATCGTGATAATATTGAGACCGCTCCGCTTTTTTCAGAAATGCATCCTGCTGTTCTCCGCCTCATTCGCTACACCGTCGCGAGTGCACATCAGGCAGGAATACCGGTTTCTGTATGCGGGGAAATGGCTTCCAGAACCGAAAGCCTTGAAATGCTTGTCGGGTTAGGGGTAAGAAGTCTCAGTATGTCGCCAAAGAAAATATCTGAAGTTAAGGCCTTTCTTTCACAGAAAACTTTATCGGAAATGAAAAATAAGGCAGACAGCATTATATAATACCAGGAATACACATGAACACAGAACACACGGGACAAGAAGCCATTAACGAAGAATTAGTAGATAATGACTCAATACAATTTAATCCAAGTAAGAAATATCATAATCTTCCGCTTATTGTCATAGCCGGCAGGCCCAATGTTGGAAAATCAACTCTTTTTAACAGATTTATTCATTCCAGACGGGCAATAACAGACCCCACCCCGGGTGTTACCCGCGACCCTATTGAAGAAAAGGCCTTCATTCTAGATCATCCTGTCAGGCTTATGGATACCGGCGGTTTCAAACTTGACCGCGAAGTTGGTACCATAGAAGCTGTTATGGACGAGCTGGTTGTTTCTAAAACCATTGAAATGCTTAAAAAAGCTGATCTCATCGTTCTCCTTCTCGAAGCAGGAAATATAACAGGCGAAGATGAAGAATTTATAAATCTTCTGCGCCCGTACTGGGATAAGGTAATAGGTGCTGTAAATAAAACAGAAGGCGGCAGAAACGAGCAGGAAGCCTGGAATTTTATGCAGTTCGGTTTTAAACAACTGCATCTTATATCCGCAGAACATGGAGACGGAATAACAGAGTTTGCAGAAGCAATTGTTCAGAATATCGATTTTTCAAAGGTTGAAGAAGGCGAAGAAGAACAGATTATTAAGATTTCAATTCTTGGTAAACCGAATACCGGAAAATCTACGCTTTCAAATAGATTAACTCATACTAATGCATCAATAGTAAGTGATTACGCTGGAACAACCAGAGACGTTGTAGAAGGTTTCTTCGATTATAACGACCATCATTTTCAGGTCCTAGATACAGCTGGTATAAGACGTAAATCAAGGGTCACAGAAAATATAGAATATTACTCGGTTAACCGTGCCATCAAAACCCTCGACACGACAGATATTGTTTTTTACATAATTGATGCACAAGAAGGTTTGACCGAGCAGGATAAAAAGGTTATAGGGCTCGCACATGAAAAGGGACGAGGTATTATCTTTGTACTCAACAAGTGGGATACTCAAGACCAGGACAGAAAAGCTATTAAAAAAGCAGAAGAAAATATTCGTATCATGTTTGCCCACATGAGTTATGCTCCTATTATATGCATTTCTGCGCTAGAAGGAAAAGGTATTAAGCTCCTTATGAATACCGCATTGGAACTGTATGAGCAGCTTACACGCAGAATTGAAACAGGCCCCTTAAACGTTGCGGTAAAAGATTGGGTAACATCATATCCGCCCCCAGCAAGCAGATCGGCAAGTTTTAAGATAAAATACATGGTACAAACTGCGGTAAACCCGGCAAGCTTTCTTATTTTTGCATCCCGCCCGGAAGTTGTACCGCAAAGTTACGTATCATACCTAAAAAATAAAATTCGGTCCGACCTTGGATTTGATAAAATTCCCGTTCTTTTAGAGCTTAAAGCGAGCCGTAAAAAATGGGAGGACAGGAAAAAGGAGTAGAATGGCAGAGTATTCAATCGGCGATGTTGAGGAACTAACCGGCATAAAAGCCCATGTTTTACGCTACTGGGAAGAAGTAATTCCTTCTATTGCACCGCAAAAATTGAACGGACGCCGTATATACAGTAAGCATGATATCCTTATTATCCTGCGTCTTAAACATCTAATTCAAGATAAAAAGTTCACCATTGAAGGGGCGCGTGACAGACTGATAGAAGAAGCATCGGACAATAATACTGTCCAGGATGCAGAAGGAAATTTTGTACACATTCATCAGTCATTTAATGAACTTCGAAGCAATCTTATAGACTTATTTTTTATCATAAAGAAATATAGAACACATTAGGAAAAAGAATGAATAAAATACAAAGCCTTTTCGGTAAACTAGACGAAAAAGCCTCAAACATACTGAATAATTTTGACAGCCTCGTTCAAAGCGTAAAGCCGCTTAACTCAAAACACATGGTAACCCTGCCGGATACTATTCGCGAATTATCGCATCAACTTACTGACGAGCGGTCAAGCCGCCGTGTTGGCTACATGAATCAGGCAGCGTATCTTTCAGCGTACACACGCTACTTTATGTGGTGGAATTTATACAGGCTTACTTCGCTTTTTTCAGGACTACCAGAAGATGCTTTTTCTCACCTTGAAGACGGCTCCTACTGTCTCGATGCCGGCTCCGGGCCTCTTACTGTACCTATTGCTCTTTTACTTGCTCGCCCTGAACTTAGAAGTAAAAAAATTACATGGTACTGTTTGGATCTTTCTCAAACAGCACTTTCTCTCGGAGAAGAATTGCTTCTGTCGGTCTTTGCTGCCTTAGAATGCGAACCGTGGTCAATTATCCGCATAAAAGGTGCGCTTGGTGAAAAGTTAAAAAATCCAATACAGCTTTTTACCTGTGCAAATATGTTCAATGAAATGTACTGGAGTTCTTCAAGCCCATTAGAAGAATCTGCAAAAAAATATTGTGAGCTCATTCTTCCGTATATGAACACAAATGCACACTCTATTCTCATTATTGAGCCGGGAGTACCCCGTACTGCAAGGTTTATTTCTCTCACACGCGATGCGCTTATTCGTAAAAAATATTCAATTCTTGCACCTTGCCCCCACGATAAAACCTGCCCCATGGACGGCAGAAGAGGCGGCAAATGGTGCCACTTTGTTCTTAATACAGATGCTGCCCCTAAAAAGCTTCATGCTCTATCAAACGAAGCAAAACTCCCCAAAGAAAGAGCCGCTTTTTCTTTTGTGTTTGCACAAAAAAGCTCCAGCCCTCTCCAGGAGCAAAGTAAGCAGTTTTTGTTAAGGATTGCATCAGATCCAATTAGAATTCCGCAAAAGGGCAATGCACGTTATGCTTGCTCAGATACAGGATTATCTCTTATATTTGAAAGGTCACAGTCATATAACTCTGGAGACTTAGTTTCTCTACCGTCACTAACAGATACACAAAAAAAAGCACTGCAAAGAGATTCTAAAACTGGTGCAGTTATACTTGGAGGTTAGAATGTTTCAGAAATTTACGCTGCAGTCTACGTTTCTTTATGCACTTTTTGCACTCTTATTTGCCCTTGTCTTTGGTATTCTTTTTCCTTTTTTCAATGTTATTCTTTGGGCAGCACTCTTATACATAGCACTTTCACCATTTCATAAAATGCTACTAAAAAAACTGAATCCTTCAAAAAAAACCTATGGAGCAAAACGCCATCTTTTAGCAGCATCTTTTTCTATTGCTACTATTTTATTGCTCATAGGTCCATTATCTTTCCTTGTTTTCCAATTAATTCATCAGCTTTTAACAACTCTCAAAGATATTGAACACTTCCTTGCAAGTAATCCTTCCTTTTTATCAGATTTTTTTGCTCTGGAATCTGTCAATACTTTTTTTCAAAACTTTGATATAGACATCTCAACTTTGTTTAATTTTGAAGCTCTAAATATTCGAGCCGTAATTCTCAGCTATATTCAGCAATACAGCAACTCCCTTTTTTCGTTTTCCACTAATATTCTTGGACAAGCAGGAACCTTTCTTATTTCATTCGTGTTTCTTATTTTTATTCTATACTTTTTTTATCTGGATGCCGGCTATCTTTTTTCCCTTTTTGCAAAGGCAATACCTATAAATCCAATTTACATGAAAACTCTTTCTTCAAAGTTTTCAGAAACAATAAAGGGGCTTTTATCCGGTTATGTTCTTGTTGCACTGTATCAGGGTGTTGCAGCCTTTATTTTAATGAAAATCTTCGGTGTAAAAGCAGCCCTTCTTTTCTCTGTTGTCCTAATGTTTGCCTCTTTTGTTCCACTTTTTGGTTCTGCTATAGTCTGGGCTCCAATAGGTATTGTCATGGTTTTCTCACAATCTCTGTGGAAAGGTATTCTCTTCTTACTTCTTTCCGGTTTTTGCATAAGCTTTTTAGATAACTTCTTACGTCCGTTTTTCTTAAAAGAAAGAATAAACGTTCACCCTCTCATTATTTTCTTTGCAATTTTAGGGGGCATTCAGCTTTTCGGTATTAACGGTCTTATTCTAGGACCTCTCGTAATCATACTCTTTTTTACCGTTCTCGACATGATCGTCGCAAATGAGATAATTAAAAACGAGAGTGAGAGTAAGACAGAAATTAATACTGATGCAAAATAGGTTTTTACTTAAGCGGATTCTATGATGAGAAAACTATTTTGCATTACATTTTGTGTACTTATTTTTTTAAAAACAATTTTTTCTCAAAACACAACCGATGAATCTTGGATTTTTACTTCCATACTTCAAAGAGCATACCCCGAAAAAACAATAATTCCTCTCTTTGACAAATCAATAAGCTTATGGACTGTGAATATAACTGCGCATAATAAAACAACACAATTATATTGGAAAGAAGGCAGACTCCTGCCATATGCACAGCTTGAACACTTTCAAAACTATGACAGAATTTTTACGTATATCTATCCAGAAGCTGTGCGCGATCCAAGTACTTTAACCGAACAAGAAGTCGAAACTATTAGAAACATGGTAAATAATCGAGAGGACGGCAATGCAAGAAAAAAGTCTCAAGATTTTTTACTTAATGCT
>CAZLNE010000108.1:0-6575 GCA_964560975.1 uncultured Treponema sp.
GGCTCATTTCCAAACCGGATGTTGCAACACCGCCGGCATTGGATGCCTTACCAGGAGCAAATAAAATACCTGCACTCTGGAATGCTCCTACAGCCTCAGGAGTAGAAGGCATATTTGCGCCTTCAGCAACAAGTTTACAGCCGTTTTTAATTAAGGCTTTTGCTTCATCACCATTAAGCTCATTCTGTGTTGCACAGGGGAATGCACAATCAACTTTAACAGACCAAGGTCTTTCATTTGCTGTAAATTTTGCTGAAGGATATTTTGTAACGTACTCGCTAATTCTTCCGCGCTTAACATTCTTTATTTCCATAACAAAAGCAAGCTTTTCTGTTGTTATTCCATCTGGATCATAAATGAACCCCGAGGAGTCTGATAATGTTACAGGTTTAGCACCAAGTTCTATGAGCTTTTCACAGCAGTACTGTGCAACATTTCCAGAACCGGAAATTGCACAAATCTTACCCTTGAAAGTTTCTTTTTTAACAGCAAGCATGTTCTCTGCAAAATAAACACAACCGTACCCAGTAGCTTCCGGCCGAACGAGAGATCCGCCGAAGGTTAAACCCTTACCAGTTAATACACCTGTAAATTCATTCTGAAGTCTCTTATATTGACCAAACATGTAGCCTACTTCGCGTCCGCCTACACCAATGTCTCCAGCAGGAACGTCGCAGTTGGCACCAATATGACGATACAGCTCAGTCATAAATGACTGACAGAAGCGCATAACTTCGCCATCGCTCTTTCCATGAGGGTCAAAATCAGAACCGCCCTTACCACCGCCCATAGGCAAAGTTGTTAAGCTGTTCTTAAAAACCTGTTCAAATCCAAGGAATTTAAGAATGCCAAGATTAACTGACGGATGAAAGCGTATTCCACCCTTATAAGGGCCAATAGCGCTGTTAAACTGAACTCTAAAGCCTCTATTAACGCGCATCTTGCCGGCATCATCAACCCAGGGAACACGAAATATAATAACCCGCTCAGGTTCTATCATGCGTTCCAAAATAGCATTTTTTTCTATTTCAGGCATCTTTTCAACAACAGGCTCAAGTGATTCAAGAACCTCTTCTACAGCCTGCAGGAATTCGGGCTCATGTGCATTTTTAGCCTTTACCTGCTCAAACACGCTTTTAACATATGCGTTTTTCATACAACCCCCAAAAGAACAGTATCGAATAGATAGTATTTTATCATAACTGTATAAACATACACAATAGGTGCATATTTATTTGCTATTTTTTCTATTACATGGGGATATACTCAAACCAGTGAAAATCTGCATAATTTGCAGATTGCGGCTTTCCGCTTGCGTAAAGGCCTATTACAGTGCCTACAAAACCGCCGGCCTTCTCTGTACTAAGTATTGTTCCGTCACAATTACTGCTTAAAAGCTTTAATGACATCTTGCTCTCTCCATAAAAGAAAGACAGATTTTGGCCATTTGCGTAAGCTCTTACAAAAATAGATGACAAGTCATGAAAAGCCTTTACAATAACCTCATCTTCTCCGAGCGAAGCCCTTATCAGCTCAATTTTCTTCTTTCCGCCTTCACTTCCAGCCTCAATGCGGTATTGAAAATCCTCATTTTGATACAGTATGAGTCCGGCTTTATCATCATCCGATGCAGGATCAAAGTCAAAGAAAGCGGAACTCTGCCAAGAAAAATGCTGCTGCCTTCTAAACACCGCACTTGTCTTTCCTGATGTCCGAAGCGAATCGCCGCAGGTAAATAAGCGCAGACAGCCCTTTCGTTCAGTAAGGCTATAAGCTTTAGGATGAGGATTTCTCAATTGCAGATAGTTTAATGGTAAACTGGAACTATTAAAATGATCACAGCCAATACTATTATTATAAATTATTTCTTTACTCTCAGTAAATGATGGATAGGAAGGCTCAATCATTCCGCTCTTTGTTGCAATAAATGGCCACTCATCCTGCCAGCGGATAGGAATAAGAAACGTTTCTCTTCCCAGATTAGACACACGGTTTTCAGGACTGTTGCCGTACGGTCTGCTTGCTAAAAGAACCATCCACCAAGAACCGGAAGGATCATTAAATAAATCAGCGTGCCCTACATTTACAATATCTGCCGTATTGCCAAGATGGCGATGTGTAACTACAGGATTAGCCTTTTTACCTTCCCAGACACCGTCTAGGGTCTTACAGCGTGCAATACTTACTGCGTGATCCGGTCCTGTTCCGCCTTCAGCTATCAATAAATAATACCAGCCGTTAATCTTGTAAATATGCGGACCTTCAGGCCATATACATTCCCGCAGCGCGCCTCTCCATATGCCCTTAGAAGTACCAATTAAGGGTTTACCGGCTTTATCAGCATGGGTTGCATACAACTTTGCTATGGTACTATTCTTCGCTGTAATGCCCGATTTTTCTAATATCAGACAGATATCAACCTCTTGAATCCACACTTCCCAGTTTCCACTGTATTTTTCTCCTTCTGGAGCCGGTCTATTCCCTACATACCACACACTTCCATCATCATCAAAAAACAATGTAGGATCAATACCAGGCGCACCTAACACAACAGGATTTGACCAAGGGCCGGCAGGATCGAGAGCCGTAATTACAAAGTTGCCTATTTTATCAATATGAGTACAAACAATGTAATAGACCCCATTATGATAGCGAATAGTCGGTGCAAATAAACCGCGGGAAGTTCCATCACCTGAAAAATCAAGCTGTTCATCCCGGTCAATAGCGTTGCCAATCTGATTCCAGTTAACTAAATCCTTACTGTGAAAAACAGGAAGTCCAGGAAAATATGCAAAGGTTGAATTAACCAAATAAAAATCATCGCCGACACGGCATAATGAGGGGTCAGGATAAAATCCTGGCAATATTGGATTTTTAATCATAATACTACTCCGTAAAACTTAAAAAATATTGTAAACAAACATCTCTCCATTCATATGCATCTTTAACTTGAATCTCCAATTTTTTAAGTACTGCCGCATAGTGCAGTTCAGAAACCAGAGATTCTGCTTTTTCCCATGCAGATAATAACTCTTCTGCTTGTGCAGTACCCTTGTTATACACATACACAAGTTCATCTTTCAATGTACGTCCCGAAGAAAGAACATAATTCCAAGGAACATGATGAAACCAAAGAAGATATTTTTCAGGACAGGTTTTAATATCGTTAAACATGTCGGCAACAGGTTTTGCATATTGATCTACGGCACCTGAACCATTTCGTGTTCGATCAAAACCGAGCCCCTGCTTGTCCGCCCTATGATAATACCTTGGCTTCCAGTCTTCTCTTTCCCCTTCATCACAAGCAGGATCCGGCCCATAATGGTGATGATACCTCATAATATGATGCAGACACAAAGGCGTCATATAATCAACACAGGCTTCCCAGGAATGCATAAGTATATACATTACTATTTCATATAATTGTTTGTCATGCCCCCAGGTACACAAGGTCCATTCACGGGCTATCTCTTCCGGACTTAATTCAAAATTCCAGGAAAGTCTTCCATACGCATACAAGTTTGACGTATGAAAGAGTGAACCGCACCAATCACTGTTGCATCCAGTATTAGAAACCGCAGCAATTCCAGAAATAGTATATTTAACCTGGGATTTATCTGCCTTTGCTTTAGTATCAAACTCTAGAATTTCTTTCCACATAGGAGCTAAAAAAACAAGATGATTTCCCTGTCCTAAGTACTCCTGTGCAATTTGAAACTCCATACACGTTTTTGTCTTTTCCATTCCGCCAAACATCGGATGCACTGGTTCTCTCGGTTGAAAATCAATAGGGCCGTTCTTAATCTGAACTAAAACATTGGGTAAAAATTTTCCATCAAGCGGTTTAAAATCGGCATAGGCTTTTTTCGCTCTATCCGTTTCGCCATGCCCATACACAAAAGCGCGCCAAAAAAGAAATCCGCCGAATTTTGAAAGACATTTGGCAATCATATTGGCACCATCGGCGTGACTTCGCCCATACGCATAGGGTCCCGGCTGGCCTTCCGAATCAGCCTTAATTAAAAAACCGCCAAAATCGGGTATTAGACTATATATTTCAGCAACCTTTTGTTCCCACCAAGCAGCAACAGACGCATCCAGGGGATCCGCAGTCTTTAATCCGCCAACTGATACAGGAGATCCAAAATTAACCGAGATATACGTTTTAATCCCCCACGAACGAAAAACAGATGCTAGCGCAGCAATTTTCAATATATATTCTAAGGAAAGAATTTCAGGTTGTGTATTAACATTATTTAGAACTGTTCCATTAAGCCCAATCGAGCAAAGCATGCGTGCATAATCTCTATACCGGGAATCTATTTTAGCAGGAAGTTCATCCCACTTCCATAAAGTTTCTCCCGCATATCCGCGTTCAATAGAACCATCAAGATTATCCCAATGATTAAGAATCCTATGAGTCAATGAAGGCTTCTCTGTACATGACAAAAAAGTTAAATCATCATGCATTTGAATCAATCGAATAATTTTAAAGGCTCCGTACAAAAGACCAGTATAAGTTTTTGCATATACGCATAATTGAGACTCATTCGAAAGTATAGAAAACCCTTCATCTCCAACATCTTTATTAATAGACTGAAGTGTAGAGGGAATTATATCAGTATAGATTGTAAAAAGCGCAGTGCATTGAGGAATAGGATTTCCATACGCACAAATAGTTATAGAATGGTCTATTCCCGCAGGTTTCAAGCAAGCTGATAATTCCTCTTTTATGTTTTTACATGCATCATTATTACCTGATATTGAATCAGTTGTGATACAGCAAGACTTAAAAAATACAGTATATTTTTGTACATCATTATTAGCTAACGATGTATACGAAAGCCATACATCGTAACCATCCGGGCGAACCATGACAACTCCTTGCAATCCGCATTTTTACTAATTATTTCCTTTTTACACTATTTATAACATCTCTTCTCGTGATGTAAAAAAAACACGTGTCTTTTCAAGTGCAAGTCTGCCATTAGGAAAATCATCTTCCATATAAACTTTAAACGACTCGTCAAGAATGAGAAGAGGTGGTTTATTATTATTGTTAACACCTTTTAAAACATCAGAAATTGCTTCATCAATATTCTTTGAAGATAATATATTACTTGTAGTAATTATTTTAGTCCAAGGATATGCAATAAGTTCCGGTTCATTAAGCCACTCGGAAAACCCTGAAGTCACAAGACAGCGGTCTTCCCATTCTCTTGCAATACCTACAATAGCCTCATTTAACCGGCTTCCGTTTCTAGTACAATCGTCAAAATTTACTAAGGCAAGAGGATACTCCCCTGCCAAAAATCTTTCATAGCAAAGAGCTGTAATTTTCCCTAATGCAGTATGCGCCTTTGAGGGTCCCCAAGTACAATCTTTTTCATAACATGGAAGCAATTCATTTTTAGAAGTTACTATAGTATATAGATGTTCACCAAGAGAAAGACTTACGACCTGTAAAGATGGATTTCGAAAAATTTGAATAAGCCGTTCCCAATCATTTGGAAATTGAGTAATATCGGCCTTCAATGCCTCAACAACAGTATTAACTATTCTTTTTTCAATTGATGAATTATTCTTCTTTTCAAGACAGATTCCATTATTATTGTTTGAAACAAACATTTCATCCAGTTGCAAAAAATTTTCAGCTTCAGCTAGAATTACTCCAAAATCTTCTTCATCATGTTCTGATAGGTTCTGCATAAAATAAGCAGGCAACATACACCCGTCATTGGCGCCAAAATGAATCCAACGGGGTTTCTCTTTTGTAGAGAATGTTAATTTAATCTTATCAATTTTAGAATGCATAATAGCGTTCTGCTGTTCTGCATTTATAGACAGATCTATTCCAGATTGTTGCATACCTACCCCTGTCTTAATGGAATTCCGGGCTCAAAATTAAACAGAATATCCAGAATATAAGTATACTAATAAAACAATAAATAAAAATAAGCAAATTTTCTTAGCATAATAAAAAAAGGCAGGATATTAACCTGCCCTTTTTGCTGCTTATTCTTTAACACCACCGATTGTCATACCCGTTACGAAGTATTTCTGAACAAGCGGGTATACTACCAGAATAGGAAGCGTTGCAACTATAGTAATAGCAGAACGAATAGCAATAGGAGTCGACTTTGCAATCGATGAACCGGCTCCTGCCGCAAGCGCCATTGCACCGGAATCTGCCGCAGACGAATTTTGATTCTGACTTTGCTGCAGGATCGACATCAAAACATACTGCAATGAATGAAGTTTAGGTTTGTCAGAAGCATACAAGTATGTGTCAAACCAGCTGTTCCATGCATTTACGGCAGTAAATAAAGAAATCATTGCAATAGAAGGTATAATTAACGGCATAATAATATTGATGTAAATACTGAATTCATTTGCGCCGTCTATACGCGCAGATTCAACAAAACTGTCCGGTAAACCTTTTATATAGGTTCTTACAAGAATAAAGTTGAAAATATCTACAAGAGCCGGAATAATATAAACCGAATATTTTCCAACAAGACCAAGATTCTTAATAAGCATGTACCCCGGTATTAAACCGGCATTTACATACATAG
>CAZLNE010000109.1:0-2102 GCA_964560975.1 uncultured Treponema sp.
CTTTCCGCTCCCGGCAACTCCTGTAACAACGGTCATCACTCCCGTTGGAATCTCCACACTAATATTTTTGAGGTTATGAATAGATGCGTTTTCTACACAAAGATACCCGGTAGGGTTTCTTACTTTTTCCTTATAATCCAATGATGTCTTCATGGCCTTACCGGTAAGCGTTTCAGTTTCCAGAAGGGACATATAGCTTCCCTCAAACATGATTTTTCCGCCGTCTCTTCCTGCATGAGGGCCGACATCTATGACATGGTCTGCGATGGAAATAACATCCTTATCGTGCTCGACAACAAGAACAGTATTACCCTTGTCGCGCAGATTCTGCAGAAGAGTATTCATGCGTCCAACATCGCGCGGATGAAGACCGGTACTCGGCTCGTCGAAGATGTAGGTCAGATTGCTCAAACTCGATCCCATGTAGCGAACCAGTTTTAACCTTTGCGCCTCCCCTCCGGAAAGGGAAGAAGAATCGCGGTTTAGACTGATATAGGGAAGTCCTATGTCGACAAGCCGCTTGAGTCCTGCACACAGAGAATCTACAACAGTACTTATTGTGCTGTCATTTATTGTCTTTAAAACCTCATACAATTCCGATGCTTCCATAGCGCACATCTGTACGATTGAAAAACCCGCAACCTTACAAGAGCGCGCTTCTTTATTGAGCCGCTCCCCTTTACAGTCGGGACACAATTCTTCGTGCAGCATCTTTTGTGCGTTTTCGCGAAGAGGCTTACTCATGCCGCTTGTGTCGCGGTTAAGGAAGAGACGCGTCATGTGGGGAATTAATCCTTCTACAAATTTGCTTTCCCGTAATTCCTTTTCCATTTTTTTAGCGGAGGCAATATCAGTTTGAGCTGCGGTATCGTCCTGTGTTAAACCTTTCCGGTTTCCATAGAGCAGTAAATTCATTTCCTCCTCTGAAAAATCCGACAGAATTTTATCCATGTCGAAGAACTTTGATTTTTCGAGCTGCCCCCAAAAGTATGCACCCTCTTTATAGAGCGTGTGCGTGATGCCGCCTGAGCGGAGGGATTTATCAGTTTGTAAAAGAGATGAAATATCAATACCCATGACACGGCCCAGACCCGAGCAGGTTTTGCACATGCCGTTGGGATCGTTGAAGGAGAAAAAAGAAGCAGTCCCGACGTAGGGAGTTCCGATGCGGGAGAAGATGAGTCTTAAACTCGTGTACATGTCCGATATTGTGCCGACCGTTGAACGGGCATTGCCTCCGAGCGGTGTCTGATCGACAATGACAGAGGCGGTGAGGTTTTCGATGCTGTCTGCATGAGGTTTGGGAAACTTTGGAAGACGGGAACGGATGAAGGCGGAATAGCTTTCGTTCATCTGCCTCTGGCTCTCGCTTGCAATGGTATCAAATACAATACTTGACTTGCCGCTCCCGGAAACCCCGGTAAACACGACAATCTTTTCTTTTGGAATCTTTAGATCCACGTTTTTAAGGTTGTTTTCTCTCAACCCTTTAATACATATTTCGTTATTACTCATGCCTATAGTATACAGTCTCCTGTAGGGGGAGAGTCAAATAAATTTTTAAAAATTATCCGCAGATGACGCAGATTTTTCAAAGATATTTTTTATAGATAATTTACTCAAATTATGTTATACTCACATCAGATGGAGGCTGATATCATGGATGCAAGTGTAAAAAACGAGCTTAATACTCTTGTTGAAGTTATAAAAAACAGCTTGAAAGTTAATGAAATTTATCTTTTCGGCTCTTTTGCATATGGCGATGCAACCGATGAAAGCGACTTTGATATTTATGTTGTTATTCCGGATGATTCAGTACGCCCTCTTGTTGCAATGCAGCAGCTTGGGCTTGCAATTTCTCCATACCAAAAACGACCTGTTGATTTACTTGTAGCAAATATCAGTTCCTTTAACAAGAGGAAAAATAATCTTTCATGCATCGAAAATGAGGTATCCAGCAAGGGAGTAAAGTTATATGCCTAATCTTTACGGCCTTTCAGATATAGCAAGATATATGACTCTTTCGAGCGCAGAAATTGAAGCAGCCTTACTGCCGGAAGATCTAAAAGTAAAACTGCCGCGGTATCCGGTTCCAGCTCTCA
>CAZLNE010000109.1:2112-6515 GCA_964560975.1 uncultured Treponema sp.
TGAAAATGCTAAGGCTTATACTAAAAGATGAAGGAAAAAACGTTCCATGATAAAAATTCTTAAAAGAACTCTTTAAAGCAAATTTGTAGTATACTTAAAGAAACACTAGGAGGATCCTCTATGCGACAAGTAATCGTTTATCCCGGAGAAACCGGTTTTTATGTAGTTGAATGCCCGAGCCTTCCCGGCTGTATCTCACAAGGAGAAACCAAAGAAGAGGCTCTTGTAAATATCAAGGAAGCTATTCAGGTATATTCTGAAGCTCTCGAAGATCAAGGTATTCCTCTTCCTATAGAGAGATTTGATTCCATGCTTGTTGCATTATGAGCAAACTACCCCGTATATCAGGCCGCACGGCTATTTCAGCACTACAACGTGCTGGTTTTGATATTATCCGTCAAAGCGGCAGTCATGTCGTTTTAAAGCGAACCGAACCTTTCTCACAACTCGTAGTCCCAGATCATCGAGAGTTAGATACCGGAACATTGCGGGCCATTATTAGACAAGCAGACCTTTCCATTGATGAGTTCATGAAGCTTTTGTAATGCTCTTTCATAGGGGTAGTCGCTCCAGTGCTTTTAGAAATAGATCAGCATTCCATTTACTTATAAAATCCTGTTCTGCATCTGATAGAAACGGAGCAGCATCTTCCTTTGCCCTTGTCCAATCTATATTTGTAATTCTATTTTGCATTTGCTCGCAATACCATTACTATATCAATATAAACAAAAATCTGCATTACCCTAGTTCCTTCAGATGAATCGTCGGATAAGCTCCAAGAACCTTACCAATCTTTCTCATAAATGACATGCTGACATTCCGATAGTTCCCGGATTCAAGACGCGCTATTGCCGGCTGACTCGTCCCGGCTTTTTCTGCTAATTCCTGTTGTGTCATATTTCGCTGTTTTCTCAGATATATAACTTCACGTGCCAGCTCGTACTCTTCCCGAAGAGTCTCATATTCCCGCACAAATTCCTTATCTTTCATTGCAGCTGCCTTCATTTCTTCAAAGGTTACCCATTTACTTTCACTCATGATCTTCCTCCTCATCAGGTATTCTGTAATCAAGACTCTGATGAAACCACTCTACTTTCTGAGCCGATAAATATAACAGCACCTTTTGAGCCGATAATATTGACAATATGAGCCGTTATATTTTATTATTAAACTAATCATGAGCCGATAAAATCAGGAGTTCAGATGGAAAACATACTTTATAAAAAGAATATTCCAATTCTCAAATACAAAGAGGAAAACAGTTATATTGAAGTTCTTCAGGTTTATAACAAAGAACATTTACCAGTACACCTGTATTTAAACGGAAAAGCTGCTGCAGATAATCTTTATTCTTTGAATGAAAAGCTGGAACAGTTTTTAGACAGCAGGCTCATTCCTTCTACCAGAAAATATTTTAAGGAAACTCTTGAAGAATTAGGAATTGAATCAAATTACGAACTGGCCAAAAAAAGCTGGTTTTTAAGTCTTTCTGATCAATACTGGGTTTGTCCCATCGAGCAGAAAGATACACTTTTTTGGGAAGACATTAATTTTTTTACAAATGATTATGACTGTGAAATTGGTTTAAGGCTTGTCAGCCGTACAAAGAGCCTTAAAAGAAATTCAAGTTCATATAGTCCGGACAATACAACAAATGGTGAACTGCCTAAACGCTGGTTTAAAAAAAATGGTATCAATTATCTGGAAAAGGCAGGTTCTGGAACAGAACAGCAGGAACCACTTAATGAGATTCTAGCCAGTGAAATTTGTAAGCGTCTTGAAATACCTTATGTACCATATACTCTTTCAATTCAAGATGAAAAATACTATTGCTATTGTCCTGATATGGTAGATGAAAATACAGAACTTGTGCCTATGGATTCAGTTTATCAAGATTTGCATTTTATTGACCTCAAATTTTATGATTATAAACAGCTGATAAACAGATGCACTGAACTTGGAATACCAGATGCCGAAAACTCTCTTTTAAAAATCATTTTGCTGGATTATATTATGGCAAACACCGACAGACATTCCTTTAACATCAGCTTTATAAGAGACTCAAACACTCTACAATGGAAAGGTACAGCGCCAGTTTATGATACAGGAAAATCTATGTTCTTAAATCTTTTGGATTTTGAAATGCAAATACAATCTTCAAGCAAAATTGAAGCAAAACCATTTTCTGGAACACAAGCTGAACAAATCAAAAATCTCCCAATAAAGAAGATCAGTCCTTTTATTGATTTACATAAGCTGGATGATATTGATCAATGGTATACCAATTTTCTGTCCCCGCTAAAACGTCTCTCTAATGAAAAAAAGACTGCACTTGTAAAAAAACTTAGAGAAAGAATTGAAGAAACTAAAGCCATTCTCAAAGTCGAACCAGCCTCTGTAAATCACACAGAAGAAAAGCTTTGCACTTCAGATTTAGTTTATGCTGCCTTGAAAAAAAATCCAAGACAAACAAAAGAGCAGGTTTCAAATGCTACAGGCCTTTCAAGAGCAACTGTTACAAGAACTTACAAAGTGCTTGAAGAACAAGGTAAAATCAAGCGAATTGGCTCTAACAAATCTGGATACTGGAAAGTTTTATAAAGGAAAACAATATATAAGCCTTCTGTCCCATCATGTAAGCCCCTATGTCGTTCTGCAGGTTAGTGCTATTGCTCACTCCCTGTCCATCGCGCAACATTTTGATGGCCATCTCTGTATGACCTGTAACAGCGCTTCGTGTTTCAAGGTAGTTATCAGGTCCGCTTATGATGGGGAGATTCATATTGATAGTAAGAACTATGTACTTTATTCCTGCGGATTACTGATTTCAATTACTTTTAGTTTTTTTGTCCACACTGCCGAGGCTTCAATCAGCACACCTCTAATTAGTACTGATTTGTTGTTCAGTACATGCATGGTGCTTTGAAGCTCTAAAGGTGTTTCCAGAATAAATGTAACCCTGCTTCTGCTTTCAGGGTTTTCAATAACAGTCCATTGTCCTTCTGCACCTTGTAGTAAGCCTTCTATATTAAAGATCTTTCCAACATCGTTCTCATTCAAATACGAATGAGAACGCAGCGTTGAAGCGGAAACTTTTTTCGGCATAAGAAGAGCATCACCTTTATCTTCAGTCACTTGAACTTCATGTACCGGTTCCTGCCCGGGCTCATCGGAGAAAGACTTATCAGCTGATTTCTGCTGTCTTGATGGGGTATTGCATCCGGACAGCAGTATGGTAAGCATCAGCAGAATCAGCGCTTGTCTGTATTTCAAGTCTTTCTCCTTGCTCAATTCTGATTAATTGCCGAACATTTCTATAAGTAAATCCGACCACGAAGAAACTGCACCAAAGGCAAGATCGGTTTCATAGAAAGAAGGAATTGATCCGGGAATTATATAACCCCCGCTTATGTTGATTGTTTCACCGGATATCATAAGTCCGAATGGATTAATAGAAGTATTTAGTACCGGATATATATCATTGCCTGCTACAGGGGCATCTCTCCATGAAGCTACAATTGCACTGTCCAAGGCAGTTAAAAGATTTCCGGCAGCAGTATTAAGTTCCGGCCATGCATTAGCATTCGCATCCGCTCCTATTGTGGCTGCAGAAATATACTGCATATTATTCGCAATATATCCTATGTCATAAAGCCAGGAAAATGAGCCCATATAATAAAGACTGTTTCCTGAGGTTCCGCCGTATCGTATATACAGCTTCAAATATTCAAGATACGGAGCTGGTACAGTATTTGCATTAGCAGCAGCAACAAGTTGTTCCTCTACCGTATCGTAATATAAGCCTTCAAATACCTTTGTTTTATTTGCTACCAGTAATTCGGCAAGTGCATCAATAGAAGAAGCTACATCATTCATTTTTGATAAATCCATCAGAGAAAGGGTCGATATACCCATCTCGGAAAGCCATAAAACCTTGCTTAGATTTTCTGATGTTGTTCCGCCTGAAAAGCCGCAGGCAGAAATAATTTCGCCCCAATCAGATGTTGAAAAGGTGTAAAAATCTTTATAATCGTTGACGATCTGAGTTCCTACATATTCAACAGTTGCAGAAGTAGTACAGGATTCCATCATGGAAACATAATCCATACCCATACCCGGAACTGTGTTTGGTGAGGCAGTATAATAATCCGCATAATCTTTAAACTGGTATGCATCTTCAATTGAAGCACCCAGGCAGACATCCATAAGAATCATATCCAGTTTATTAGCTGTACCGTAACCAGCAGAGGAAAGCGCATCCGAAACGTCTTTAGTCTTCAGGAATGCACTAACTCCCGAAGTATCATCCCAGCATAAGGCCTTTCTTCCTGAATCAGTGTTCAGTCTTATTGAACGGCCGTCTTCAAGTGTTACAGTCTGCATCCTCCGCGGCCCGCCCCCAT
>CAZLNE010000110.1:0-6472 GCA_964560975.1 uncultured Treponema sp.
ATTGAAGTTAAAAGTAAAATGCTCCTGAATACTACTTGACAAACCACATACCTGTGCATCCGTGGTTATTCTTAACCGTGTCTTCCTTGCTGGATATTTATCTTAACTTACAGTATACTTTCACTGTTATGCATACAACACTTTCAACACTGCCGCTCGACATGAACGGCCTTACCATACATTTTACCGGAATAAAAGGTACCGGGATGGCGGCCCTCGTCGAGATTTGCAAAGAGCGGGGTGCAATAATTACAGGAAGCGATGTAGAAGATGTCTTTTATACCGATGCTATTTTGGCATCCTTGGGTGTTAAGGCTCTTAAGTTTGATGAGCTCAATATAAGCACTGCAATTGATGTGCTTTTTTATTCGTCTGCCTATGATACTAATTCTCATTGTGAACTTGTAAAAGCAAAAACACTCAATATTCCTATGATGGAATATTCTGAGGCATTGGGTAAGGTGTCGGAATCTGCATACAGTTGCGGCATTGCAGGTGTTCATGGAAAGACGACTACAACCGGCATGACGGGAACCATTTTAAAAGAACTGGATCTTAAGTCTCAGGTTTTGGCCGGTAGTGCAATTGCAAGTTTTGACGGTAAGTGTACCATGAATAAGGGTACAGATATCTTTGTTGCAGAAACCTGCGAGTATAAACGCCACTTCCTGCATTTTCACCCGCAAAAAATTCTTCTTACGAGCATAGAAAGCGATCATCAGGATTATTATCCTCTCTATACAGATATTTTAAAAGCATTTTGCGAGTATATTGAACTTCTTCCAAAAAATGGTTCTCTAATCTTCTGCGCAGAAGACAAAGGTGCTTGTGAAGCGGTTTATATCAGTTTAAAGTCACGGCCAGATATTAACTATATTCCATACGGGCAGAGCTCACCAGATTTTGTTAAGCTTCTAAGGCTTTATCCTTTTACACCTAAGTACTTGGTTAAAAAACACAGTATAGAACACGGCATGCAGAATTTTACTCTTGAAGGCAGTGAGACGGAGTTTACGCTCAAGGTTCCGGGTTTTCATAATGTGCTTAATGCCTCAGGGGCCATTGCTCTTTGCATTGAACTAATTAAGGACAAAAGAACCTATACAGATTTAGATACACTCACCATAAAAAATGCACTTGCAAATTTTACTGGCTCTAAGAGGAGGAGTGAGATTATTGGCATACTTGAAAATCCTCCGGTTGTTTTTATTGATGACTACGGTCATCATCCGACTGCGGTAAAGTTGACCCTCGAAGGTTTCAAGTCGTTTTATCCTGACTATGTTCTCATTGCAGATTTTATGTCTCATACATATTCTAGAACAAGTGCTCTACTCGATGAGTTTGCTTCTGCATTTACCGCAGCCGACGAGGTTATTCTTCATAAGATATACAGCTCTGCCCGCGAAAAGAAAGAAGACTTTGAAGGAAAGGTGTCGGGTGAGATTTTGTTTCACATGACGAAGAAGAATCATCCTAAGGTTGAGTATTTTGAAGAAGTAATGGATGCAAAAGACTATCTTATTCAGCGCCTGAACGAACCCCTTCCTGCCCATAAAAAAGGTTATGTATTTGTGACCATGGGGGCAGGCGACAATTGGAAACTGGGAAAAGCAACAGTTGAATCATTAAACAAAAAAAGGAAATAGTAATGAAAAGTATGACAGGGTATGCTTATATAGAAAAAATGTGCGGGACAGCAGTAGTATCTGTAGAAATTAAATCGTACAACTCACGTTTTTTGGATTTGTCTGTCTATGTGCCTCCATTTTTAAGCCGCCTCGAAATGAAGTTTAGAGAACTATGTTCATCCCATATTTTACGAGGAAAGGTTGATGTATCTATCAGATTAAAAGAGTCCAACCCCGATGTTAAGGTTGAATCAAACCCTTTAGCCGCTAAACAATACGAGGATGCGGTACTGAGCATTGCACGGGCGCTTGGAAGAGAAGGTGAGGTGGTTCCCTTAAGTCTCATCATCGCGCAGGAAGGGGTATTATCGGCCCAAAAAGAAACAGATATTGATGCCTATTTCAAGGTAATCGAACCAGTTTTACAAGAAGCCCTAACTGACTTTGGACGTGAAAAGGAAAGAGAAGGGGAACACCTAAAAAGAGACTTAGAAAAAAATATTGCGGCTATTGAAAAAGCTGTAGAGGTTTTTAAAGAGTATCTGCCTCACATGGAATCATCATTTAAGGAAACTATTCGCTCGCGCTTTTTAGAAATAGCAGGTGTTATTGATGAGCAGCGTGTACTTACAGAAACCGCAGCCCTTCTTATGAAGTACACAATTAATGAAGAAATTGTACGCCTCGAAAGTCACTTATGTTCTATTAAAAAAGAAATTGAAGATAACCCCGCACCTGGAAGAAAACTTGACTTTATTTGCCAGGAAATTAACCGGGAAATTAATACAATCGGCTCAAAAAATCAGATGGTTATTGTCGGCCAGTCGGTTATTGAAGCTAAGAATGCACTCGAGGATATTAAAGAACAGGCTAGAAACGTAGAATAAGAATTACGTTGTCCTTTTTTTACTTATTTATTCTGTTTTATCCAGTCAATTAATCTTTTATACGCCGTATTAACACGAGCAGAGTACTCGGTGGCGGTTTTAAGCTTTTTAGGGTCAGATGAATGCTTGTCGGGATGGTAAACTTTTAAGAGTTTTTTATACACAGCCTTGCAATCGTCTATACCGGCACTCAAGGGTAAACCGAAAAAATCAAAATCTTTCCTTACTTGAGGCGGTACAATCTTCGGCGCCTTATAAATCTTATAGTCGGGTTCAGGTTTTTTAGTAAAGGTCTGCTGCTGGTCTTTTTTGTTAAACGTAAACGTTTTTTTCTGTGCTTGAGATGTCTGTTGCGAATCTGGTTTTATGGTCTTGGTATTATCTTGCTCCGTGCCTTTATTGCTTACTGGTTCAGTGTTTTCCGGCTCGGCATCTATTTCATCGACAACTTCTTCCCTAGACTCCTTTTTATCAGAAGGCTTGGAGAAAATATCCTGATCATTTTCTATATAGTCCTTGAGCATGTCACCAAGGCGGTCAAACAAACTATTCATATTTTTTTAGTATATCAGCACAATATCCTATTTGCAATATTCATCCTTGCGTTATATAATGATATAAATAAACTTGAGGAGTTTTGTATGAAAATTAAAAAGAAAAAATTTGCTTTATTATCTGACGGCACAAAAATCACTTTGTATACTGTTTCAAATAAATTTATGTCTTTTTCGGTAACAAACTACGGCTGTACAGTCACAAGCATCAAGGTTCCCGACAGAAACGGCAACCTTGATGATATTGCACTAGGTTTTTCTTCTTTCGAAGGTTTTATGATGCAAAACTCGGCATTTTTCGGTGTTCTTGTAGGACGTTTTGCAAACCGCATCGGTAATGCCTCTTTTACGATTAATGGTAAAACCTATAAGCTTGATGCTAACGACAATGGAAACTGTTTACATTCAGGATTTAACCAGTTTTCAAATCTTGTATGGAAGGCTAAGGAAGTACACTCTAAAGAAGGTACGGGCATCCGTTTTTCTAGAACAATACCCGACGGGTTTCAGGGTTTTCCCGGCAATATGTATGTCGAAGTAACCTATCTTCTTACAGAAATGAACGATTTTACCATGATGTACCGTGCTAGAACCGATGCAGATACGCCCGTGAACCTTACAAATCACACCTATTTTAATCTTCGCGGCGAAGGTAAAGGCAGTATTTTGGACCATGATCTAACAATCAATGCCGATTCCCTTTTAGAGGTTGATAAAAATCTTATTCCGACAGGCAAATTCACAAAAGCAGCAGGTACTCCCTATGATTTTACTAAAGCTAAGAAAATTGGAGCAGATATTGATAAGACTCCCTTCGGCTATGACCACTGCTATGTGTTAAACGGCAAGGAAGGGGATTTAAAAGAGTGTGCTACTGTCAAGGATCCTGTGAGCGGACGCTGTATGAAAATTAGAACAAACCAGGAAGGTGTTCAATTTTATTCTGCAAATTCTCTTTCCGGCAAGCATGGAAAGAATAATGTGCTTTATACACCACGATCTGCTTTTTGTCTTGAAACACAAAGGTTTCCGGATGCTCCAAATCAAGCAGCGTTCCCGTCATGCATCTTAAAACCTGGCGAAACCTATGAGGCTATTACAATTCATAGTTTTTCAATTATTTAAGTTGATTAATTCGACATTTTCGGTTATTCTGTTATAGTTCAGTATTATTATAGTTTTTTTACTTACATATAGAGGGGTTCTATGGATATTCAATTACAGGAATTGATTGATAAAATCAAGATTGATGGTGTAGCTTCTGCCGAAAACGAAGCAAAGCGCATTATTGAAGAGGCACATGAGAAAGCTCAGTCTATTATTAATGATGCACAAAAAAAAGCAGATGCATTTATGCAGAGTGCTAAGGCTGAAAACAGCCGTATGGAAAAGGCTAGTATTGATGCTATCCGCCAGGCAGGACGAAATGTTCTAATTTCTTTTAGAGACAGTATTATAGCCCAGCTTAATGCTATTATTAAAAAGGATGCTTCGTCTGCATTATCTTCAGATGTACTTAAAACACTTATACCCGAGCTTCTTAAGAAATTACTTGCTGCAGATGATGCTTCGTCAGTTTCTGTTCTTTTGTCACAAAAAGATCTTGATTCTGTTGCGTCTTCGCTTTCTGCATCTCTTAAAACAGAGATTGCTAAAGGTCTTGTATTAAAAGCAAGCGATTCTATTTCGGACGGTTTTAGAATTGGTATAAAAAACGGTGAAGCCTATTACGATTTTTCATCAGAATCTGTTGCATCTCTTTTTTCTTCGTATCTGAATCCTCAGACAGCTAAGATCCTAAAAGAAGCTGCCCTTACAGAGGCTAAATAAGTGAGCAGCTGGTATTATTTAATGTCGCAGCTGCCGTCTTTCTCTACCCAGCAGACTTCTCCGCTTCCCATAAGCGAAGAATATTTTCTTGATCTTTGTTCCCGCTTTCTTGACAGTAAATCGTTCAGCATTATATGCGATATTTCTCTGGAACCGCCCAGAGCCTTAATTTCCACCGGATCAGCTTTTCTTGATGCTTTTTATGACTGGGAACGGATGGTACGTTTTTCACTGGCTTCTATTAGAGCCCAAAAAATGAAAAAGGAATTTACACTTCCTCAAGGTTTATCTATTACGCCGGATATTTTACAGGTTTCACGTACTGCAAGCGGTTTTGACAGTCCTTTAGAGGCGGAACAATTTCTTAATGAATCACGTATGGATGCATTGCGCCGTTTTACTCCTTCCGATTATTTTTGCACGGATTCGGTCATCAGCTATGCATTACAGCTTAAACTTGCAGCCCGTATAAAGCAATTTAACGAAGAAGCAGGCTTAGCTTCGTACAGACAGATATATGATACGATACTTGGAGAATCAACATGACGGATACAAAAGGAAAAGTAGTCGCTGTTAACGGCAACATGATAAGCGTTCAATTTGACGGTAATGTTGCACTTAACGAAGTAGGCTACGTTACAGTAGGCGGAAAAAAACTAAAAAGCGAGGTTATCCGTATTAGAAACGGACAGGCTCAGCTTCAGGTTTTTGAAATGACTAAGGGTATTCAAACAGGAGATCCTGTAGAATTCTCAGGAGATCTATTATCAATAGAATTAGGACCGGGACTTTTAGGACAGGTTTTTGACGGTCTTCAAAATCCTCTCCCTCAGCTTGCACAGCAGGCAGGCTACTTTTTGGAACGCGGTGTATATCTTGACGCGCTCCCTGATGCAACTGAATGGGATTTTACCCCCTGTGCAAAAGAGGGCGACACTGTTAAAAAGGGCGATTTTCTCGGTTCAGTTCCTGAAGGCACCTTTTCTCATAAGATAATGGTTCCCTTTACTTTCTTAGATACCTATACGGTAAAATCAATAAAGTCAAATGGAAAATATAAACTCAAAGACACCATGGCAGTTCTTACCGATTCAAAAGGCAAAGACTACAATGTTACCATGAGTTTTAACTGGCCGGTTAAAAGAGCGATTAACTGTTATGCAGAGCGCTTAATGCCGGAAGAAACAATGGTAACACAGGTTCGTCTCATTGATACCTTTTTTCCGGTTGCAAAGGGCGGTACCTACTGTATTCCAGGTCCCTTCGGCGCAGGTAAAACAGTGCTTCAGCACACCACGAGCCGTAATGCTGACGTAGATGTTGTTATTGTAGCTGCCTGCGGCGAACGTGCCGGTGAAGTTGTAGAAATCTTAAAAGAGTTTCCTGAGCTTACAGACCCTAAAACAGGCCGTTCTCTCATGGAGCGAACCATAATTATCTGCAATACATCATCCATGCCGGTCGCCGCCCGTGAAGCTTCTGTTTATACAGGTGTAACACTCGCAGAATACTACCGCCAGATGGGTCTTCATGTTCTTCTTCTTGCAGATTCAACAAGCCGCTGGGCACA
>CAZLNE010000111.1:0-6462 GCA_964560975.1 uncultured Treponema sp.
CCTCTTTTTCAACCATACGTTTAAAACGTTTGATTGCTTTTTCAAGGTTTTCATTATCATCTATATTGATTCTTGCCATATTGTTCACCTCCTTCGGCCATTCCGTTGAATAGTATATAATCTTACTGAAATTTCAAAAAGAGTCAAGTGTATGGTATGCCTTGTGCCTTAGCTTACACAAACCGCTGGGGGGGGCTTACAACCCAAATTGCTGTTAACATAGTAGTTCCTGAGTTTACAAGTATGTGAGGAGAGGACGCAGAAAAGGAAATACTATCACCTTCTGAAAGAGTATATACCAATGATTCATAGTGGAAATCTGCTTTTCCTGATAATATGAAGCCTAGTTCATAGCCCAGGTGCCCGTATGAACCTCTATGTGTTCTTCCGCCGGCGGGTATAGAAATAATATAGGATTCTAGGGCATTTTTATCGTCTTTATCTTGCGCCCGTGCAACTTCTTCGTAAATTACTTCGTCATCTTTGATTTTTCGGCGGTCTCCGCAGCGGATAACCTTAACAGGATGATCTTTGCGGTATTCTTCAAATAAAAATTCCAGGTTAATGTCCAATACATCTGCAAGATTTAAAAGTGTATCAATTGCAGGAGATACCTTATTCCGCTCAATTTGTGATACAAGACTTTCGCTAACTCCTGCCTGCTGTGCTACAGTTTTGAGTGTTAGTCCCTTTCTTTCCCGTACAGATCTTAGTTTTTCTCCAAAACGATACGGCTCTCTCTTATTTTGCGTAGATATCATTGTGCTGTTTTTCCTTATTTCGCTCTAAAATAAAACGCATAAAGTGGTCTTCCAAGGTCTGGTGCGGACCATGAAGATTCATGCGTTTACGGGATTTTGCATTTTCTCTTCGGACTGAGTAGAGCAGATAAAAGCTTCTAGGATCTTCATCATAGATAGATAATACTTTTTGTCCTAAAAACGACGAAACCTCGTCACGGCCGATTGCTGCTATTCCTTTTTCTCTCAAAATCTGCTTTAAAGTCTGAATTTGCTCGTGTGAAAGTCCGAATAAATATTCCTGCATCGCACAGGAAACATCATTGTCGGATAGTCTGGACATAATAAACTGGCGCCACTGATCATCCATTTCTATTGATAAAAATAAAAGTTCGCTTGTTCCGACCATGGTTCCAAAGGCAGGCGCCAGTTTGCGGCGGGCTCTCCATACGGCGTCAAGAACCGGAGCAACATCTGCTACATTTTGGTCGCTGCGGTGTTCCCAGAGAATTATAAGCGAGTAGGCTATCTGTCTTCGAATGTCAATTGGAATGGTCAGGTCATCAAGAAGGCTTAGATATACGTCTTCAACCATGATGGTAAACATAATATTTAAAGTTGCATTATTAAGTCTTTGAATTTCCTCTTCCGGAAATTTTGAATTAACCGCAATCTTTGTTATTGCAGTAAACGCATGAAACTTTGCAACGAGGAATCCCTTGCCGAGAATTGCCTTTGTCGGCAGATGCAGGGTTTTATCGCCGTCGCGCTGCTGTAAAAGAGACTCTGCGAGCGTGTGCTGTGTCTGCACTTCCGAGGAAAGGGTCTGTTTATGAAGAAGTGAAGGAAATCGTGCAATATCCGCTGCAAGTCTTTTGACATCTGCAATGCGGTTTGATATTCCTTCGAGGGTTTCAGGTGAAATTGTCTTTAATCGGTCAGATAACATGCGTACCAATTCCGATTCGTTTTCAGTCAACACGATGATGTCTGTTGAAAACGCATCGTTTCGTGCTGCTTCATCATAAAATTCGTCTATATTGACTGGAGTAAAATTATATTTTGGTAGTATTAGCTTATCACCCACGACAAAACTATAGCATAAAATGAAAAATAAATCTCGTCTTTATCATATTTCGCATATAAAAACCGATATATTTAGTATGAAGAAAAGTCTAATAATTTTTGTTCTAAGTCTCTTTACTGGTATTTGTACCTTTGCTGCAGATTTGACGATTACCGTTCAAGATATCCGGCTTGTTAAGGCAGATGACGGAGGGTATCATCTATATATTAGGCAAAAACAGGGGGTAAACTCTGTTTTACTCACCGAAACTACTAAAAGCGATGATGGAAAGGCAGATAACTATGCGTATAGGGCAAAAGACTGGAACCCTACAAATGGTGATGAAAAGAGAATGCTTAACGGCGCTTTTCTTGATTCTCCTTCTGCCCGCTATAGTTTAATCGATTCTACAGTGGAAATACATCCCGAACTTGGTACTGTTTTTCATATTTATATACCAAAAGCCTTAGAATATGGATATCCTTGGTCACGAAACGGAACAATTATTATTCAAAAGGGAACGTTTATCAGTATTAGAACTTTTACAAAGCCTTATGCAGATTATGATGGTGCTGATTTTTTAGATAATCCTTTTTTATTTAACCTAATTCCTCTTCCTGTACAGTCTGCGCCTCCAGAGCTGGTTGTAGAAAAAATTGAAGAACCAAAAGAAGAAATCTTAGTTCTCTACGATGATTATAATCCAAAAGCTGCTTCCTCATTTGAGAGTATTTCACTTATGAATAAGGGCGCTTTTACCTATTCCAGAGGGCCTGAGACAATTATTGATGATATTATCAATTCCGTTTTGGAGATTAATCCAAAGAATAAGGTTGATGTTGTTTTTGCTATTGATTCAACCGGAAGTATGAAAGATGATATTAAAAAACTTAGAGATGAATTGGTTCCAAGACTTACAAAAGAGTTGGAAAAATTTGGAGAAATACGTCTTGGCTTATTGCTTTACCGCGATTATGTAGATAATTACCGGTATAAAAATCTTCCAGTTAAATTTTTCCCATTCACAAATAAACCCGAAGAATTTTTTGACCAGCTTAACGGCTTTTCTATTGAAGGTAATCCCGGCGGTGATATTCCGGAAGCGGTGTATGAGGCTTTATATGCATCACTTAATTTCTATGACTGGGATTGGTCTGCTCAGAGGAAAATAATTCTCATCGGCGATGCAGAACCTCACCCGACACCTCGCGGATATGTTATAAAGTGTACAAAGGAGATGATAGAGGAAATTGCTCTACAAAAGGATATAGTAATAGATGCGATTATTACTCCTGAGGATAAAAAATAGGGCAAAAAAAAAGCGTTCTTTTACGGGAACCGCTTTTTTTTTGTCTGTGTTAGTCTGTTATTTTTTTGGTATTTTTTCTAAATCTATGAGTGCAAGCTTTTTGTAATGAGGCGGTAACATATCCGGTGCAGCATCGTCATAATAGGACACTATACGAGTGAGTATGTCTTCTGCTTCATCCCATCTTTTTTGTTTTATGCGAATATGAGCTATTTCGTATTCTGCTGCGACTAAAACCGTAATATCACTGCCGTATCTTTGTATTATGGTTGAGTAATATACTTCAGCTGCCTTGTAGTTTGAAATATCAAGACTCTGCTGCCCTAAAAGGGTTAAATCTTCTACTGTTGCATCTTCCGGAACGCTTTTCGGAGCTGTCATACAGGAACTGAGGCACAATAGTATTGCGCCTATGAGTAAAAATCTAGCGGTAGGAATCATCGTATCCCCATGTGTCATAAGTTTCGTCTTTCGAGGGCAATTCTTTTTTTAATTCGCGTATAAACTCTTCCGCATCGCCCATCGGTTCGTATGAATCACAACAATCAATACTTCTTCTGGTTACAGTAAAATACTTATGAATTTTTTCTTCACCTAGTTTTTTTCTCCATTTACCAGCAGCGCAGCGAACACGTAAGTAAAATTGATCTGCATAACCTGAAGGGGATGTAACCACCTTGCAATGTATACAATTAGCGCAATAAATTTTATCTAATTGAAGCTCGTCTGTTTCTACTTCAGTCTGTGTTTCAATTTGATGTTTGGTCATAGAACTCTCCTTGACACTTTTCATATAACTGTTATTGTAACACGCTCGCATTTATCCGTCAATGTTAACGGTGTAAATTCGGATTAATCTATGTATCGGCAGTATGGCTGTTTTTCAATACATAGTATATTGCGGTAAACAAACAGAACCTGTATAATGCAGAAAAATATGGCAGACGGAGAATCATCATGATTAAAGCAGGAATTATTGGTGCAACAGGATATGCCGGGGTTGAACTTGTACGACTCCTTTTAAAACACCCGAAGGTATCACACTTATTTTTAAGTTCTGTGAGTTTCGAGGGGCAAAAAATTGAAGATATTTATGGTAATTTAAACTCTTTATGTGCCGGCTCTAAGTGTTCCGGTGTACTCATGAGTGCAGATGAGGTTGTCGATGCTTCCGATGTTGTGTTTACGGCTTTACCTCATGGTATTGCAGAGCAGTATGCTGATACTTGCATAAAAAATAATAAAAAACTCATAGATCTTTCGGCTGATTTCCGCTTTGATCTTGATGAACAAACGTTTACTGACTGGTATAAAAAAAAGTGGGATTATCCGGCTGTACATCAAGAAAGCGTCTATGGTCTTCCTGAAATGCAAAGAGAGCTTATTAAAAAAGCCCGTGTTATTGGAAATCCCGGCTGCTATGTAACCTCTGCAACACTTGCTCTTCTTCCTGCTGTAAAACATGGACTTATTCGGCTTGATCCCATCATTGTAGACAGTAAAAGCGGTGTAACTGGAACAGGGCGCACCGCAACTATGACAAATAATTTTTCTGAATGCGGTGAATCTATAAAAGCTTACGGTATTGGTAATCATCGCCATCAGCCTGAAATAGCACATAATCTAACTAAGGCAGCCGGCGAGCCGTGCGGTATACTCTTTACACCTCATCTCTTGCCGATGAGCAGGGGCATTATAAGTACTTGTTATGCTTCCTTAAAGCAGACTATTTCACAGCAGGAAGTGCAGACCTTGTATGAGGCCTTCTACAAGGATGAACCCTTTGTTCGTGTGCTTTCTTCCTCAGTTCTTCCTGAAACACGATTCGTGAGAGGTTCAAATTACTGCGATATATCAATTCATATTGTTCACGGCGGAAAAATGCTCGAAGTGGTATCTGTCCTTGATAACATGGTTAAGGGAGCTTCCGGGCAGGCTGTTCAAAATATGAATATAATGTACGGTTTTCCTGAAACCGACGGTATAGATATGATTCCGTCTGCTTTTTAGCGGTTCTTTGTTATAAAACTAAATTGATGAAATCTATTGTCACTCTTTTTTAAGTATGATATACTTATGCATATTTATTTACACGGAGTGTATTATTATGCAATTTTTCGACGGCGGAGTATGTTTTCCTAAGGGCTTTACGGCTCATGGTGTGCTGGCTGGTATTAAAAAAGGCCGGACAAAAGAAGATGTTGCGCTCATTGTGTCTGAAAAACAGTGCAATGCAAGCGGTGTGTTTACCAAAAATCTTGTTCAGGCAGAACCTGTAAAACTTTCCCGCAAACATCTTAAACGCCGCCGTTCTTATGCTGTTATTGCAAACTCCGGAAATGCAAACGCCTGTACTGGTGTTCAGGGCGAGAAAAATGCCCTTATAATGACTTCCTGCACAGCTCAAGCATTAAAGAACAAAGGTTTTACAGATATTACCACAGAAGATGTATTAGTCTGTTCAACAGGCGTTATTGGCCAGCAGATTTCAGTTGAAAAAATAGAAACCAAAATAGAGGAGCTCGTATCTGGTCTTTCGAAGGACGGCAATGTTAAGGCCCGCCAGGCAATCATGACCACTGATACCATCTATAAAGAATGCGCGGTAAAAGCAATAATCGGCGGAAAGGAAGTCAGAATCGGTACCATGGCAAAGGGATCGGGAATGATCCATATAAACATGGGTACGATGCTCGGTTTTATTACTACAGACTGCGCTATATCAGCTGATATGCTTGATGAAGCGTTACAAGAAAGCGTCGAAGGCACCTATAATTGTGTATCGGTTGACGGCGACACAAGTACAAACGATACCTTGTTAATTCTTGCAAACGGCATGGCAGAAAATCCTGTTATCAATAAAAAAGATGATAATTACTATTTGTTCCTTGAAGCCTTGAATGCTGTTAATACTCAGATGGCACGCTTAATTGCAGGCGATGGTGAAGGGGCTACTCATCTTCTTGAATGTACGATTGCAGGCGCAAAGGATGTAAAGACTGCGAGAAACCTGGCGAAGTCGGTCATATCTTCAAGTCTTGTAAAGGCCGCCTTTTTCGGCCGTGATGCTAACTGGGGAAGAATTCTTTGTGCAATGGGTTATTCAGGCGAAGTATTTAATCAAGCTGGCGTATCAGTTAGTTTTAAAAGCAAAGAGGGAAGCGTTGCGGTGTATGATAATGGTACTCCTGCGGATTTTGATGAGGCTAAGGCAAAAGATATTTTAACTGCAAAAGAAGTACAGATTTTTGTTACCATGAAAGACGGCTCTGCCTCGGGTACTGCATGGGGATGCGACTTAACCTACGATTACGTAAAAATAAACGGCGATTACAGAACATAGGCGG
>CAZLNE010000112.1:0-6429 GCA_964560975.1 uncultured Treponema sp.
CTTCTCTCGTATTATGGTGTCAAACCGCATCATTCCACGCTTCCACAAGCTGATGAACTGCTCCGCAAAAACCCGAGGCACCTTGTAGTCATCGTGCTGGACGGGCTGGGAATATCGGTATTGGAAAGGTATTTGCCGGAAGACAGTTTTTTGCGCCGTCATCTTGTAAGCGAATTTTCCTCTGTTTTTCCTCCAACTACAACTGCCGCACTAACAAGTATTGAAAGCGGTCTGGAACCCATAGAACACGGATGGCTCGGCTGGTCTCTATATTTCCCGGAAGAGGATAAGGTTATAAATGCTTTTTATAATACAGTAAAAGACACTGATATACAGGCGGCTCCCTATCATGCTGCACAAAAACACTTTGACTATAAAAGCATTTATAGTCAAATAGGCGAAATGCACAATGTTACAGTTAACCGCATCTATCCGTTTGGAAGAAATGCGTTTCCTGTTCTTGATGACTGGCTTAAGGAAATAGAACGTGTTGTAAAGGAAGAGAAGGGGAGGAGCTTCACTCTCTCATATTGGGGCGACCCCGATTCTTCTCTTCACCGGTACGGTTCCCAAAATGAAAAAGTCCGCTTTCTTGTTAAAGACCTTGATGAAAAAATAGAAAATCTCTGTTCAAAACTAAAAGACACCCTTGTGTTTATCACCGCAGATCACGGCCACACCGATATTGAAAATATTATTCTGTCCGATTATCCTGATCTTACGTCAATGCTTATACGACCAGTTGCTTTAGAACCCCGTGCTGTCAGTTTTTTTGTTAAAGACGGCTGCCTCGAAGCCTTTAAGGAGTTGTTTTTGTCTCTTTTTGGTAAAGATTTCATCCTCATGACAAAAGAAGAAGCTCTCGAAAAAAAACTTTTCGGCACCGGTGTACCGCATGAAAATACAGCAAGCATAGGGGATTTTGTCGCTATCGCAACCGGCAATAAAGCTCTCCTCTGGAGTGAAAAATCCAAACAGTTTAAAAGTCATCATGCAGGTATTACAAAAGACGAAATGATAATCCCGCTCATTGCTGTGGAAACGTAAAAAAGTCCATTTGACGAACGAAGTCCCCCCCCACGCGAGTGCAATAACGGCTTAAAAATGAGAAAAGAAAAAAAATTTGCTGGGAGAAGAAAGAAGGGTCTCTGCTCATTTGACGAGTGAAACGAGGAGCCATGAGCAAAGAGACCCTTCTTTCTTCTCCCAGACAAAGCTATTTGAACAATTACTGTTTTTAAGATACTATGAAACCCTATGTATGGCGATTCCCACTTTCATCTTTCTTATCTCGATTCTTACGGCATAGACACTGCTTCGATGATGCAGTCTTTGGCAAGAAATAAGGTACCTTTTTTGCTCGATATAGGCACTCACTGCGATGACCTTTTAAAACGTATTGCCCTTGCCGAATCACTTCTTTCGTCTTTTCCTCCTGAAGACAAGGAACATAAAGAACATTTACAAAGAAATCTATATTTCGCTGCGGGAATTTGGCCTGCAGAAGAGGCGATTGCTGACCGTTTTTCACAGATGGCAGAATTAGAACATCAAATACAGTCTTTTGTAAAAAACGGTTCAAAATTTTTTAAGGGTTCTTCTCTTATAGCAGTGGGGGAATGCGGGCTCGATCATCACTGGAATAAGGATGGCGTCGATAAGCGCGATGAAAACGCTTTTTCACCTTCATTATGTAAAGCTGAAGAAGAAATGTTTGAAATGCATCTACATCTTGCAAAAACCAATGATCTTCCCATTATAGTACACAGCCGGGACGCTTTTGAAGAAACCGTATCGTGTATAAAAAATGGTAACTACAATAAAGGAATTATCCATTGCTATTCCTACGGTATGGAAGAAGCAAGGGTTTTTTTAGATTTGGGCTGGTATATATCATTTTCAGGTTCAGTCACCTATGCAAAAAAGAGTACCATTGCGGGTGTGTATGATTTATTACGATTTGTGCCTAAAGACCGCTTTTTACTTGAAACAGATGCACCCTATCTTGCACCTGTTCCGTATAGAGGAAAGACGAATACGCCATTACTGATAAACGAAACCTATGCATTCGTCTCACAGGCACTTTGCATGGATAGGGTTTCGCTTTCACAGATGGTTATAAAAAACTTTTACAGATTATTTAGTCTGTAGTACTTTTTTTTCTGCAATATAGTGCTCGTAAGCAGCTATGGTTGCGGCAAGGACGGTATCTCCGCGGGGACCTCTTCCTTCCCAGTCGTTTCCTTCTGTTATATAAAGATTATTTAAAATACCTTGTAAATCTCTTATAGTGCACGATGGATCATGTTCGCATCTTCTTTGTAATCCTCGTATCTCTTCGTCGAAAACCGCATTATAGGTTTCATCAATCCATTGTGTTGATTCGCTCATACTTAAAATATACTGTCTTTTTTTATCATTTTCAAGTATACTTATAGTATGAAACAAACTGATATAATCGTACCAAGCGATGACGATATTGATTTACGTGCTCATAAGGGATTGAGTGAGCTTCTTGATACTATAGCAGATATTGATGATCCGGTTTTATTAAAGGATTTTTTTACCTGTTTATTTACTCCTTCAGAATTACAAGACATTGGTAAAAGATGGCTTTTAGTAAATGAAATTGATAAGGGCACAACTCAAAGGGATATTGCCCGTATGTTTAGAATGAGTTTATGTAAGATTACACGCGGTTCTAAGGAATTAAAAAAAGAAAACAGTGCCTTCCGCCGCATGCTGGATATTACTAAAGCAAGAAAATAAGGCTGCTGTAGCAGCCTTACATCTAACGTAGTATCTCAGACGCTTCCATTCTTTGCCATCGGATTGCAATTTCCCTCGGTGTTTCGCCTGAGATGTTGCGCAGCTGTCTATCCAAGCCCATTCCAAGAATCTTTTGCAAGACACTTATATCAGCAAGGCGTGCAGCATAATGCAAAATTCCTTCACCGGCAATATCAACCTTAGTGCCAGCGTATTTTACAATACTATCAAGAAGGTCAGTCTGCTTTGTAAGCGCGTAAGATACAGCGCTTTCTCCCGAATTATCACTTAGGTAAATATCTGCTCCTCGTTCAATAAGAAGCTGAACCTGTTCTTTCATACCGTTTTTTGCAGCAATGACAAGTGGTGTTATACCTTCCCTGTTTCTTGTATTTACAGGATAATTCATGGATAACAATAGCGACAGCACTGCTGTATCTGCTTTTTTATCTAGAGCAATATGGAGGGGGGTGTTTCCATCCGAATCTATAAGTCTTTGATTTGTTCCAAGTACAGTTTTTATAACAGTCTCATTCTGTCCAAGTACAAGGGAAAATGGTGTTGTACCATATGTATCGCGTGAGAGCGGGTTTCCGCCAGCTTCTTGAATGAGTTTTATTAGTTCAAGATTCCCGCTTTCAGCTGCTTCATGATAAGCATTCCGCCCATACATTTCTTGTATAAGAGGTGATGCTCCTTTTCTGAGTAGGAGAGAAACAATACTTGCATTTCCGCTTTGAATAGCATCCATGAGTATTGTTCTGCCTGTTGCATCATAAGCATCAATATTTGCACCATTTTCAAGTAAAAGATTTACCATTGCTATTCTGGATGAGCGCGCTGCCTGCGATAGAGGCGTCTTCCCTGCCAGGTTTAGCGCATTTAGATCAGATTTGAGCTGGATGAGCTTCATTGCAGAGTTCTTTGCATCCCAGCGGACACAGGCATGCAGAGGTGTGTTTCCGAGAAAATCTCTTATTTCTTTATCAGCACCATGTTTTACCAGAAGATCTATAGTTGTTGTTGTATTAGCTTTTACTGCATTGAATAGTGGTGTTTCTCCATTAGCGTTTCGGGCATTTGCATTAGCGCCTTTTTCCAGAAGTACTGAACAGGCATTATCGAGCTTCCACTCAGCTGCGTAATGAAGAGGTGTATTTCCTGTTCCATCTGCCGATTTTATTACTTCTGAAGTTAATATCCATTCTTGTACATCGCCTCCGGCCATGAGAGCAAGCCGGATGGGAGAATAGTTTTCATTATTGGTAGAAAAAACATCAGCCTTTTTTGCCAGAAGCAGCTCTCCTATTCCCCTTCTGTTTTTTTGAACTGCAATAAGTAGAGGAGAATCACCATTTTTATTTCTATCATCAACATTGCCCGTTAAGGATAAAAGATATTTTACCTGTTCCATTGATGCATTGTTTTCTACAGCAAGATGAAGAGCTGTGTTGCCGTATGAATCACGGGAGGATATATTGTTTGAATTTACCAAAATTTGAAGCATTTCAGTCATAGTGGTGTTTTGTGCTGGACTCAATACTCTTGAAAGAGGAGATCTTCCTTGAATATCTTCTGCATGTATGTCTGCGCCTCTTTGGGTTAAAAATTCAACATGTTCTTTTCTTTGTCTTTCTATGGAAAGAGCAAGAGGTGTAATTCCTTGTTTGTTTCTTCCATTTACATCTGCTCCGTATTGGTGTAAAAGCTGCATCACTGACATATCCATGCTGTTCATGGCTGCAATATGCAGAGGTGTGTCTCCGTACATGTCCATAGCATTCGGGTTAGCCTTGTATTTTAAAAGTAAATCGTAAATCTCAAGCCGCTTATTGTTTTCTATAACAAGCAGCAAGGGTGTTTTTCCTAAGCTGTCCTGTGAATTAGGATCAGAACCAGCTTTTAGTAGAAGCAGTACTATTTCGCTTTGACCATAGCGGCAGGCTTCATGAAGGGGGCTGGAACCTAAAATATCCTTTACCTTAGTTTGAGCACCTCGTTCAAGCAGATATTGTGCTATGGCGGTATGTCCAAAGATTGAAGCAAAATGAAGAGGCGTTTGACCATCATCAAATCGTAGATTCGGATTCCTTGTTTTAACAGAATCTTCAAAATAGCTGAAGTAGCCGCGTAAAGGGGATGCATTAGCCATAATTAGTGATGCTGCAATCTTTATACTTTCAAGACTGTTGTTTTTACTGTAGGCTAGGGCAAGCGGAGATACTCCTTTATTGTCTTCAACTGATATTGGGATTTTTTTTTGTATTGCATAGTCAAGAGCAGAAGTGTTTTCCCAGTCGACAATATAATGAATGATGGACCTGCCGTTAACATCACGCATTTGTCCCGTTTTCGTTGTGATTACTACATCGTAGAACTCTTGTCCATTTGATAGGGCAATTTCGAGAGCGGTTTTATTTTGGCCATCACGTGCAAATAGTGTGCTGTTTGCTGCAGCAAGAATTTTTGAAGATTCTTTCCCTTTGTTTTTTATGGCGAGATGAAGAGCTGTGTCTCCTTGATGATTCTTTAATTCAGTGTTAGCACCCTTATAAATGAGGAAGGTTACAAGTTCGCTATCGTTAATTTGGGCAGCTGCATGAAGCGCAGTATTTCCATCTTTATCTATCGAGTTTATATCAATTTTGGCTTGAAAAAGTTCTTTTGCTTCAGAACTTTTACCTGCAAGAATCATTTGTTGAATAGTCTGGTTTGATTTTTTTTGCTGGACAGGTTCTTCAGTTTTTACCCCTGTCTTAGATTGAAACGAAGCACAGCTTGCAAAAAGCAACAGTATTACTGCTGCAGCTGCTGAAAATTCGGCTTTTTTTGTTTGTATCATTACTGGCTCCTGAATGAGGTGATGGTATATACTACAAGTATCGAAAGAAAAAGTGCCTATTATAAGCACTAATTTAGGCTAAAGTGAATAAATACCGATAAGGGTAAGTATGAAAAAGACCATAGGTATTACTGTCTTACTGCTCATATATGTCCTCGTTACTGCACAATCTCTGATTGTGTATAACCAGGGCCCTTCCTATTACATGGTTGAACGATCCGACATACGCCGTTACGATAACGGCAAATTTACCGGTTTAACAACGCGCGAGGTTAGATCTTTTATTGCTTCAATGCCTGCTCCATCGAATACGGCATCTGCGTTTAAGAATCACAGCTGGTTTACAGGGCATTTTTATGTTCTGGAAGAAACAAAATCAAATATGCAAAAAACTTCCCGAGGTCTGTCAGATTCAATACCCTCAACATTTCACATCGGCGGGGACGGAAAGATGACTGTCGTTAATGATAACGGATTTCCTTCATATAGAGGATTTCCCTCCTATCCTTCAAAGTCTGTAAGTCCCGGCGATTCCTGGCGTGCAGAAGCTGTCCGTTCTGTGGATCCGTATAATATTGGAATATTCACAAAAATGCCTATATATGTTGAATATACTTTTTTGGGTGAAGAAACATATAAGGGCGAAGATGTATACCGGATTAAGGCTAAGTGGGCTACCCGTTACGGGGTTCAATATAAGGATGTTTACGGCGACCCCAATTTAACATCAGCGGCAGGTACTCATGATGCTGATATCCTTGTACTTAAAGATACGGGAGCCGCAATTATGATACGGGATGTTATGGATGAAACCTTTT
>CAZLNE010000113.1:0-6274 GCA_964560975.1 uncultured Treponema sp.
GGTTAACAATAAAGTTTCTTCGAAATATGTGATTCTAAGTTTACTGCGGCAAAGACTTGGAGATGTTTTATCCGGCCAGTTTTTAGCAGATGAACTTGGGGTTTCCCGCGTAGCAGTTTGGAAGGCTGTTCAAAGTCTTCAAGAAGCAGGCTATGGAATAGCTTCCCGTGGAAAAGGTCCTTCAGCAGGATATGTTCTTGAGGAAGATCTTAGCGATAGTTTGTATCCGTGGGAATTCGGCAGTATGTATAAGGAGTTTAAACACTTCAGAACTACAGTTTCTACCATGGATGAGGCCCGTGTTCAAGCTGTGCAGAATACTTCAGTTTCGATAATTACTGCTGATAAGCAAACAAACGGACGAGGGCGGTTTGATCATAAGTGGGTTACTACAGAAAACGGTTTATCGTTTACCCTTGTTACACGGCCTTCAGTATCAGTTGGATACTATAATCGTTCAAGTGCCTTATCTCAGATAGCTCTTGTTCGGGTTTTTGAAAAGTACAGTGCAAGAAAATTTTTTGTACGCTGGCCTAATGATGTGTGGTCTGAAGAAGGTAAGGTTGCGGGTATTTTGACAGATGTTCAAGGGACCGGAGATATTCTTTCCTGGGTTAATGTAGGCATAGGAATAAATCTCTCCTTAAAACCAAGTGTCGCGAAAAGTGATTCAGTGTTCAAAACACGTTCTCATAAAATTCCAACAAGAAAAGAAATGCTTCTGGAATTCTTACAGGAATTTAAAACGCTGTCGGGAGATTGTAATAAGGATCCGTCTTTGATTAGCAGATTGTGGAATTCTCATTGTATTGATATTGGAAAAAATATGGGTATTAAGGGGAAAACCGGCAGTTATATTTTTAATGGAATAAATAACTGGGCATGGGCACTATGTGACAATATGTTGTTTCCGCCTGGTGATATGCGTTTTATAAAATAGGAGTTATATATGACAAAAAAACCGGTAATGCTTCAAGCTGTTTTATCAGCATTATTTGCTGCACTCATAAGTGCAGGAGCTTTCATTCAAATACCAATGCCTTCTGGGGTTCCAGTTGTTATTCAAGATATGATGGCTCTTTTGTCCGGCATGCTGCTTGGACCTCTGTGGGGTTCTATTGCGGTGGTACTATTTTTACTGCTTGGAATTATCGGTCTTCCTGTATTTTCTGGAAAAGCAGGTTTGCATGTGCTTTTAAGCGGACCCACCGGCGGTTTTTTAGCCGGATACCTTCTTTCATCATTGCTATGCGGTATAGCAGTATATGTATTTTTGAAGAAATACAAGGGACCTGTCTACTGGGGCTTGTTAAGTCTAATTGCCTTAATGGGAACTGTAGTGCTCTTTATATGCGGTATTGCAGGCTTTATGAGAGTAACAGAGTATAATTTAGCAAAAACTCTTTCTCTTGTACTTATTCCATTTATTCCTGGTAATGTGATTAAGATGATTGTGATGGTACTTCTTGCTGGAAGGTTCAGACCTATACTGAAAAATTACGCAGGGTAAATTGTGAACGTTCTTTCTGTACGAGAAGTAACAAAAATTTTTTCAAATGGTCTCAAGGCTCTTGATGAGGTAAGTTTTTCTGTAGAAGAGGGAGAGACTCTTGTTGCTGCAGGTTCGAATGGTTCTGGAAAAACTGTGCTTATGAATATTATTGCTCAGCTTGAAGATAGTTCTTCCGGTTCTGTGACCATACAAGATGGAAAAAAGATCGGATTAATTTTTCAGGACGCAGATGCTCAGATACTTGGTGAAACTGTTGAAGAAGACACTTCTTTTGGGCCAAGAAATGCCGGCTGCTCAAAAAGCGAAATTGCTCAAAGGACTGCATCCTCTTTAGAAAAAGTTTCTCTAATTCACAAAAATGATTCTCCCTCGCGTTTGTTATCCGGCGGGGAAAAAAGAAGATTAGCTGTGGCTGGTGTTCTTGCGATGGATTGTGATATTTTAATTTTTGATGAACCCTTTGCAAATCTTGATTGGCCCGGTGTAAAACAGGTTTGTAGTATAATAAGGCAGCTCAAAGAAGAGGGAAAGACTCTTATTGTATTAACACACGAGCTGGAAAAAATTTTAGCCTTAGCTGACAGGTTTTTGGTGCTTCATTACGGAAAAATTTGTTTTGATGGAAAGCCAGAAGACGGTTTACAAAAAGATTTGAGTCAGTGGGGAATCCGCAATCCGCTTGTTTCTTATGAGAGCATCGGGGACTTGCTATGGTAGTGTCTTTATTTTCTTACAGGAAGGGAAACTCATTTGTACACACAATGAATCCTTTAGTGAAGTTTATATTCTTCATTGTTCTGTCTATTTCAATTTTTTCCTTTGGTTTTTCAAGCCCTGTATTTGTTGTGCTTCAAACAGCTTTCTTTTTTGCTGCAGCAGTTTGTATCTTTGCAGCATCTAAAACCCCCTTGTCCCGCCTTAAAAGTTTACGGTTTGTATTATTCCTCGGTTTTTTTGTTACTGTTTTTAAGATAATTCAATTCGATCTTATACAAGGCCGTCTTATATTCGGTTTTAATTTATCTCTCGCAGCTGACGGCCTATTATATACAGCCCGTTTTTTTACAGCTTCTCTTTTTGCCCTTGTTTTTTTTGAAACGACAAGTCCTCTGCAGCTGCAGGAATCTCTTGAACTTGTTCAAAATACAATTGCAAAAATTATTCCACCTGTCAAAAAATTATCTTTTGCACTATATCTTTCTCTTGCAATCAGCTTTATTCCGGAAGTTTTTTCATCATGGCAGAAAATTAAACTTGCCTCCCGGGCGCGTAATCCTCAATGGAAGGGTAAGAAAAAAATACTTAAAAGCATCAATGTTTTCTTTTTAGAATTCAGCGCGCTGTTATCTATAATGATTGAAAGAGCGGTGTATAAGAGACGGGCATTAATAAACAGGATGCAGTATGGCAGATAAATGTTATAAGTGTATGAGGCCGGAAGAAAATTGTTACTGCCGCTATATTGTTCCTGTAGAAACTGATATTATGTTTATTTTTTTAATGCATCCCAAAGAGGCGAAAAAGCAGAGAACCGGGACCGGCCGGCTCGCCTCGTTGTCGCTTCCCGGGTCAAAAATAATTGTAGATATAGATTTTACGCATAATGAAGAACTTAATGCAATCTTAAAAAATCCGGATTATTTTCCGTTAATTCTTTATCCGTCTGATGCTTCTCTGTATGCCGACGGGTCTGAAAACTTTTATAACGAAAAAATTACCAAAATACCGGAAGGGAAAAAACCTGTTTTAATACTTATTGATTCAACATGGTTTTTTGCAAAGAAAATATTACGATTAAGCAAAAATCTGGAAGCCATACAAAAACTTTCATTTAAAGGAACGTATAAGTCGCAGTACGAATTTAAAAAACAGCCAGCAGATTTCTGTCTTTCAACAATAGAAACCTGTTATTATGTTATAAAAGAATTTCAAAATGCCGGGATTGTGAAATCTATCTGCGATCCTGAACCCTTGATGGAAGTTTTTAAAAAGATGGTTAAGTTTCAGATTCAGAGTGAAATTGACAGAGAGATAAAAGGATTACCCTGCCGTTACTTTGGAGGGTAATCCTTATTAAATCTCTTTAGCCTCGTTCCCGTGATTACAGGATCCTTGTCTTTTCTTTTTATCAGCTGAAAGTAAAAGACTGCATTCCTATTGTGCCTTTGAAGATGAAGAATACGGTATGTGTTCCGATTAGTTCTTTTTCTAAAGGGAATGAAAAATCTGTCCAAATCGGGCGTACATGATTCCAGGGAACTGCACAGTTGTCGCCGGTGTTCGGAAGCGTGCATTGACCCAGAAGCGGTCCTTCGGGAGATTGTGTTCGTATTTCAAGCGATGCACAGCCGTTTGTACAGACGTGAACTGTACAGGTTTTTGCTCCGGAACCTGAAAAAGCGCAGTCTGCAAATGATATCCACGCTCCGTCTTCTTTATTAAATACACAGGGAATATCGCTTCCTCTTTTTTCATGTAAAAAGCAGCCTGCGTAGGAATCATAGTTTTGTGCCTGAGTCTTACTGCAAATATTTCTCGGCGGTATGGTTTCTCCTTCAATTTCTACTGTGCCGCTTAAACTTATATTTGAAGAAGAAGCCCCAATTAAAACCGTACAGAAACCATTTTCTATACAGAACTTTTCTCTTGTAACATCCCATATACGGGTATCTTCTGCATTGAGTGTAAAGTTAATTGTTTTTGTTTCTCCCGCCTTAAGAAATATACGATCGAATCCTCTAAGTGTTTTAAGCGGCCGCCTGACCCTGGATCCGGTTACGGAAATATACATCTGCGGAACTTCATCGGAATCTGTGCTGCCTGAATTTGTAAGAGAAAAAGAAATGCTGACCGGACTTTTTTCACTTAAAACTGCATTGCCGTTTTTTGTCTGTGATGAATTAATGCAGAGGTTACTGTAAGTAAACTTTGTATAGGTTAATCCGTGACCGAAGGGGTATAAGACTTCATTTGAATTGTACTGATACGTATTATTTGAACTGATAATATCGTATTCCATCATAGGCGGAAGCTGAGAAACATTTTTATACCATGTAAGAGACAGACGGCCGGCGGGTGATGTTTTTCCAAGAAGAATATCTGCTATGCCGTTTCCGTATTCCTGCATGCCGTGAGATGAATAAACAATTGCCGGAATGGATTCATTTTCTTCTGTAATTGTGTACGGGTAGCTTGCGCACATAATAAGGGCTGTATTTGGATTTGCTTTGTGTGCGGCTATAAGCAGTTTTTTTTGTGATGGAGGAAGATCGAGGGATGGTCTGTCCATTTCTTCTTTCCCGTTTATAAGCGGCTGATTTCCCAAAAATACAAAAACGAGATCTGCTTCTTTTGCAAGTTTTTCCGCCCGTTCAAGAGCGTTAAACTCTGTTGTCATATAGAATAGGTCAGGCTCTTCAAAGGATCCGGCTTCTAAGTCTTTATTGTTTTTCTGTATTTTAACAGAGTTTCCGTTCCATATTTTAAGGTAAACAGCCTGTCTGTTTCCGCTGTCTTTTGTATTTGTAGGAACAATATTATAAAGAGTCATTATAAACCAGTTCCATACAGAATCTGCATCCGCACAGATTTTGTATGCTGCCTTATGCTGTTTAAACTGTTCCACTTCTTCTGCTGAAGGCTGATGGTCCGCGCTCATTGCAGTGCTTGTATTTAAATACTTTTTCTTTGAAAGGCTGTACAAGGTATTTGCTCCCCAGCCCCAATCGTCGCGGCGGAAAACTTCTGCTCCGGTAAAAGGGACAAAACTTGTCCCTTCCGGTACTGTGCAAAGTCTGTTATCTGCATCAAGAATAAGAGGTTTCCCTTCTTTAGTGTAGAAAGAAACATGGCTGCTTCCGCTCTCATAGGAAACATTTTCACTGCCGAATTCTTTTTTAAGTGCATCGTAAGCGGTTACTGTATAAGAGGGATTCCCTGTATACCAGTCTGTATGAACAGCATCTGCAATAGGTCCGAGAAGTGCAATTTTTTTTGTTTTATTTTTTTGAACAGGAAGAAGAGGACAGCCGGAAACTTGTTCATTCTTTAATAATACAGCAGATTTACGGACTGCTTCACGTGATATTTCTTTTGCCTCCGCACTCATCATGCTGTTTTCACCGAGTGTGTCATAGGGGCACACGCCTTCGGGATCAAAGTGGCCGTAGCGGAATCTTACCCTTAAAATGTTTTTAAGGTGGTAATCAAGATCTTCTTCTGTTATAAGTTTGTTTGACAGTGCAAGACGTACTGCGCTTATAACCATTTCCGGTTCGTCGGTCATACTGTCTGCGCCGTTTTTAAAACCTGCTGCAATTGTTTGATCATGGGTGGAAAAATACTTGTGTTCATTTACTGTTGCATTTACATCTCCGCCGTCTGTAACAATATGCCCCCTTCCTTCAAGATTCCATTCGCCCTTAACTATGTCGCGAACCGAGGGGTGCTGCATCATTGGAATGCCGTTAACTTCATTGTAGGCTGTCATTAATGAAAAAGGCCTGCCTTTTTGAAAAACCCGTCTGAACGGCTCAAGGTAGTATTCTCTCATATTTCTTGGATCTATTGAGCAAGAGCATGAACCCCTGTTTTTTTCGTTGTTGTTGGCAAAAAAATGTTTAGGTCCGCATGAAGCCTTAATATAAAAGGGATCATTTCCCTGTGTGCCGAGTACTATTTCGGATGCAAGCTCTCCTGCCAAATATGGATCTTCACCGTATGCTTCTTCTGTTCTTCCCCATCGGGGATCTTTTTCCATAT
>CAZLNE010000114.1:0-6087 GCA_964560975.1 uncultured Treponema sp.
AAAAAAGTTTGCTTTTTTTGCAGTTCATACTTATAATTCTATGAGTAAATCAATACGTTTGTCAACATGGAGTTTTTGATGGAAGCAGAATTTTTGGATCGGATAAAAGAATCCTTAATCGAACAGAAAAAAGAAATAATTAATCAACTCATCGCTAATAATTCAGATTTTAAAGATATTGTTGAAGGTATGACTGCAAAGGATTGTATAGACGTTGCTTCTGACGATGTAGACAGAAAAATGTTAGAAGCAATTGGTTCTAAAGATATGAATCGTTTAAAGCTGATAGATTCAGCCCTTACAAGAATAGAACAGGGTAAGTACGGCTCATGTATGAAGTGCGGTAAAAAAATACCCCATGAAAGACTTGAAGCCATTCCTTATGCTTTACTCTGTATTGAATGTAAGTCTGCAGATGAACGTAGAAACCGCTAATTTTTAGGCAACTAGATTTTTTGCGCTTTCCAGGAACCGCCGGAAAGATACATGATCTGCGTGTATCCGGCGGTTTTTGCTTTTTCTATAGAACTATCAAATGCGCAATCCAAATCCTTAGAACTGTGAGCATCGGAATTCAGGCATATTGGTACGTCATATGACTTAAGAATCTTTAAAAAAGCAAGAGAAGGGTACGAGTCGGTCATAATACCGCGTGCGATGCCTCCCGTGTTAATTTCAATTATTTTATTCTGCTGAGCGGCAGTTTTTGCAGTTTCTTTTAATTCTTTTATATACCATGAATCCTGTTCATTAAAAAAAAGATTATGTACGTTTCTTTTTCTAATAACATCAATGTGTCCCACAATGTCGAACGAAGCGGTTTTTATCATGCTGCGCTGGAGAGAAAAATACGTTTGAACCGCCTTTTTTGCATTTCCCTTAAAAACATGCTTAATTCCGTGTAATACTTCTTCCTGGGGACCGTCGGCCGTAAAACAGGTATAGGGAATGCCTGCATGGTTCGTGTTTTGCTTAAAAATAGTTTTTTCATCAAATAGAAAGTGAACTGATCCGATTATGTAGTCTGGTTTTAAGCTTTTGTACTTCTCGTTTGAAGGCGTTGAAAGTACTGGAAAATAATCGGCTTCAAAACCTGCAAGAACTTCGATTTTATGAGCATAGGAATGTGATAGCGTTCTTATATCCTTGAGATATTTTTCTATTGAATGAGAATGCATATGCCATTCGGCTGCAAACGGATACATTACGTGGCTCGAAAAGCCTAGTACGTCAAATTTTTTTTCGACTGCAGCTTGAATCATCTGTTCTGCACTTTCTTTTCCGTCGCACCAGGTCGTATGAGTATGATAATTAGTTTTCATTTTTTCTCCTGCCACTCACTGATAGTTACTCCTGCAGCCGACACAAATTTTGCAAAAAGTGCAGAAAAATCGTTGAGCTGATCCTTTGTTTCATCATAATGACTTTTGTTTGCCGCAGTTTCCAGATTTTTGGCAGAATTGAAGAGTGCGGTCGCAGAAATTGAGGCTGAGCTTCCTTTTAGAGAGTGGGCTACGCGTGACAACGATTGAAAATTGTATTGAAAGAGGGCCTCTTTTGCTTTTATTAAAAAAACGCGGGTTTGATCTATGTACTGATTAACAAGCTGCTCAGCAAGAAAAATATCTGAACCAACAGTATCTAACAGGTCATCGCTGTCCCAGAAAATAGATTCTTGCGGACTAGATTGAACAGTATCTGCTTCTTTTGGAACCAGTAAGGATACAGCACTGCTCCACTTATTGAGAATTATTTCGACTTCCCGTTTTTTAAAAGGCTTTACGAGAATATCGTTCATGCCGGCTTGCAGGTAGTGATTGTAGTCATCGGTGTCGGTGTTTGCGGTGCACGCTACAATTATTCCCTCGTAGCCGTTTTTCCGTATGGCTTTTGCTGCTTCAATACCTGTCATTACCGGCATTTGAATATCCATAAAAATGAGCTGAATTTCAGGATATTTGACTGTCTGCTTTACGGCTTCCTCTCCGTTATCTGCAGTATACACTGATACATTGAGCAGCTCTAAAAAGGTTTTCATCAATTTTTGATTTATAGGATGATCTTCTGCAACCAGCACTGCAAATGGGTGTTCAATCTTTTCTTCTTTTTCAGGCTCTTTCATCATTAATTCTTCAACTGGTTCAGCAGGTTCTACAATTTCCAGATCCATTGGTTCATCGCTTCGAATTTGATCAAGAATTTCTATGAGCATGTTCTTTTTAATAGGCTTGTATAAGTAGCCGTTAAACCAGTCGAGCATCTTCATTTTTGCATCTCCTCCCATCTGTCCCTCTGGAACCATGAGAAAGAGCTTTGCATTGTTAATAGTATGATCAGCATTTATTTCTGCAGATAACCGCCAGCCGTCCATAGTCGGCATAATCATATCAATAAGCACCAGTTTATAAGGCTCACTTTTTTCTGCAGCGCTTCTCATCATGTCGAGACCCATTTGTCCAGAAGTTGCAGCGTGAATATGGTTGAACCCGAATGTCTTGAGTTTTTTAGACAAGCTTTCAAGGCTCAAAATATGATCATCAACAAGAAGAATGCGGGTATCTGTATCGTGTGCTGTATAGCTCTTGTCAGAGGGCTGCGGCGAAGAAGAAATTAGGGGAAGGGTAAACCAGAAAATAGTTCCGCCCGACGAGTTAGGCTTCATTCCAATTTCACCGCCAAACCGTTTAACAAGATTTTTACATATTGATAACCCAAGTCCTGTTCCGCCGTATTCACGGGTAGTAGAGTCGTCCGCCTGATAATAGTCTGTAAATATTCTATCCTGCTTTTCCTTGGAAATTCCAATGCCTGAGTCTTTTATTTCAAAAAGCAGTGAAGAGGAATCGTTCATAGCAGATACACAAAGCTGTACATATCCTTTTTTTGTAAACTTTACAGCATTTTTAACAAGGTTCAATATGACCTGCTGAGTTCTCGTAGGATCTCCCATGATAGTAAGAGGAAGGGAATAATCAATATCTGTAATAATTTCTAAGCCGCGGCTGTGCGCCTCAATACAAATGAGGTCCATGACCTGTTCTGCAACCTCAATAACACTGAAAGGAATGGTTTCTATATTGAACTTGCCCGACTGCAGTTTTGATAAATCCAACACATCGTTTGCAAGATTTAAAAGAACATCGGTACTGAATTTCAGCTGACGCAAATACTCACTCTGCTCTTTATCGAGCTTTGTTTCAGATAATAATTCGAGTGTACCAATAATTGTCTGAATAGGAGTTCTAATTTCATGTATTGTAGTAGCTAGAAAACGCGTGCGCTCAGAAGATTCACTGCTCTTGTCCGGCATAACTTTATATCCTTGAGTGTAAAACCTCTACAGCCTTTTGCAGTAAGATTTCAGGTTTAAGCGGTTTTATAAGATAACTCTTTGCTCCTAAGCTTAGTGCTTGTATAACAGATTCACGGTTTGTGGCATTAGAATACACAATTACCGGTGACTTATATTGTTTATTATAGAGAGTTTTCAATATATCGTAGCCCGATAAGCCCGGCATGAAAATATCTAAAATAACCAAGTCAAAGAGTTTTTTGTTCGTAGCCATGAGAAACTCTGCGCCGGAATCAAAAAGATATATTTGAGCATTGATTGAATTAAAAACCTTTTGAAGAAGGGTTCTTGTAATTAAATCATCATCAACAACTGCAATTTTCGGATTTGTGTTCGACAATCCATCATCTGCTTCAAGCACGCCGCTTTCAGAGTAAAACCTCATTTGTACAGTACCCTGAGAAACATCGTCTGTGGGAGTGAGAATTCTATCGCTTATTAGATCTGCAATATCGTTTGTTTCGGTATTATCAATAATATTATTAAGGACCGCAGACAGATTGGTTACGACTTCAATGCCTTCATACTGAGAATGACCTTCTACAAGATCTTTGGTAAAAGAATCGAGGGAGAGAATTTTAACGTTCTTTTTTTGTACCCTGCTGTCAGATATTACATTATCCAGTAAAAGTTCAAGATTTGCTCCGTCAACAAAGCTCAAGGATAAGTCGGTCATCATGAGAACAACTTTAGGTACGCCAAGCCTGTTCTGGTCTATAATCTCTGTGATCTTATATTTTAGAAGAGCAAGTTTTTCCCGGTTTAATCCTTGAGCAATTTCTATGAAGATGACGTTATTATTCAGATGTATTTCGAGAATACAGGGCGTTATGTCGATTGAAAACCCTGTTTTTAGAATGCGTCCGATCGATTCAAAGAAAATATCAAACTTAATGGGCTTATTAAAATACTTAACGACATTGTATTGTGCAAGAAGTGCTACTTGTTCGCGTGAAAGAATTGGACCTGTCATAAAAATGGGAATGTTGCAGGCGTTCGGATCATTTCTTTTTTTTGTTAAGAACTCAATGATTTCACGTATAGGAATGGCCATGTCTATTATGAGCAGGTCAGGCAGAAGAGAAACTAATTTTGTAAAGGCATCGCGGCGTCCTTGTGCCATTTCTACAGAGACTTTTTCGGCTGACAACTTTTCTTTTAAGAACTCTCTGAAAAGCGGCGGCGCATCAATAATCAGCACCTGTTTCATAAACATCATAGTACTCCAAATACTGCTTCTTTACAAGTACAAAATTTTATAGCATGATACTTATTATAGGAGTGTTCAATGTCAAAGCATGTTGTTGTTTTTTTAGCTGACGGGTTCGAAGAAATAGAAGCGGTTACCCCGGTAGACTTACTGCGTCGATCAGGTTTTACCGTAAAATGTATATCTATCTCTAATTCGCTCTTAGTTACAGGCGCGAGAGGCATTACCATACAGGCCGACAAACTTATATCAGAAGTGAATTTGAGCATGGCTGTCAGTAAAGGCATGCTTCCTTCTGCAATTGTTCTTCCAGGCGGTCTTCAAGGTGCAAAAAATCTTGCTGCCAGCCCGATAATCGGTTCTTTTATACAGGAAATGCTTACTGCCCGTAAGCTTGTCTGCGCAATCTGCGCGTCGCCTGTTGTAGTGTTGTCGCCTTTAGGCGTTCTTAAACAAAGAGAATTTACCTGTTATCCGGGTATGGAAGATGAACTAGAACAGTATGCAGGAAGCGGTTGGAAAGAAAAAACGACAGGCTCTAAACATAGTTCAAAGCCTGTCGTATATGATGAAGGTGTACTTACATCGAGGGCTCCTGGTACTGCCGCAGCCTTCTCCTTGGAAATCATACGGCTTCTTGAAGGAGATCATGATGCAGGAGACGTTGCCGGTAAAACCCTATTCTAGCTGATAATAATAGACGCAAGCTCAGGGTTGTTTTCAAGATCCTTCTTAAGTCCTTCGGCTCTTGCCTTGTTGACGTATGAACTGCTCTGGAACGAATAGGTAAAGCGGGTGTGAACGTCGTAGGTTCCTGCCATGAGTGCATAGGCATCTTCTGTCATAACAAGTTCTTCATCAGTCGGAATAACCATAATCTTTATCTTTGAATCATCCGCACTAATGATCGTTTCGGCATTTTTTGTTCTTGCTGTCCAGTTCTTTTTCGAGTCAAGCTTAATGCCGAGGTGTTCAAGCCCTGCACAGGCTTTTTCGCGTACTGCAGGAGCAAATTCTCCAACACCAGCGGTAAAAATAATTGCATCAATTGGACCGATCGCTGCAATATAGGAGCCGAAATATTTTTTAAGACGATAGCATTCCATGTTTTGAGCAAGAAGAGCTTTTTCATCGCCGCCTTCGAGCGCCTTCTGCACGTCACGCCGGTCTGTATACTTCCCTGTAATACCAAGGAGTCCCGATTTTTTATTTAGAGTGTTATCAATTTCTGAAACAGACATTCCTGTTTTTCTCATGATATAAAAAGCGAGAGCCGGATCGCAGTCGCCGCTTCTTGTACCCATAACAAGACCTTCCAAGGGTGTTATACCCATGCTGGTGTCAAAACATACGCCGTTTTTAACTGCACACATTGAAGCGCCGTTTCCAATATGGGCAATAATTACATTGGTGTCCTTTGGTGCTTTCTTGAGAAGAACGCTTGCACGTTTTGCAGTGTATAAAAATGAGGTTCCATGGAAACCGTAGCGGCGTACATCGTATTTTTCATACCATTCGTAAGGTA
>CAZLNE010000115.1:0-6061 GCA_964560975.1 uncultured Treponema sp.
TCGTAACTTACCTGACTTTCATGTTTATCAAAGAAGTCAATTCTTGGTTCGAGGAATTTGAAGGTATGAGCACCTGGATCCTTCATAAAGAAGGTGAGAGGCTCAAAAATATGTTCCCAACTCCAAAATGTTTCGTCAAACGACAGGTATTCACGGATTTTTTCTGTTCCAATAGGTGCAATAGGATGAAGAAGGGCTGTGCAGGTTCGTACATAATGAAATGCATTAATGAGTACTGGTTTTACAGCTTTATCGTCGCCCACTTCGCAGGTTTTCATGGCCGCAGCCCAATATTTGCTTGCATTGCGTATAAGAGTATCTAAGAGCATCATTATAGTATGGAATTCGTGAGTGTACATTAGTTTCTCGTACTCTAGAATTGCATTATTGCATTCTTCTAGAACAGCAATATCAATAGAACCGGAAGGCAGCTTCCCTTCAAAGTACTTTTGGCTTGTATAAAAACATGAGCGTGCTAGACGGTTCATAACATTGCTTAGCAGCATTCCTTCTTTAAGCACTGGATCAGACTCTTTTGGACTAGCTTCCGGGTTAAAAGGTTTAGGACTAAAATTGATAGAGCGGATACTAAGCCCTAATGCAAAAAAATGAGCACGAAGCTGGTCAGGTGTATAGTGTTTTAAGAGATCCGATGCCATTATAGGAGGAATGTCGCCTGAAGAAGAAGCTTTCTTTTTGAACTGAAGAAGGTGTTTGTTTGCAATAATTTCTGTCGGCTGGAGAAAACCGTCCGCGGGGAAGGCTTCCGGATTAGAACTCTGCAGCCCCATGAAAATTGCTTCCTGAGCAAGACTGTAAAAATAAATGTTGTCTTCACCAATGAACTGATACACCTTTGCATCTTTTGAACACCAGTATTTTTTCCATTCATCAGCATCTTTGCCGGTTTTTTCGAGATAGGTCTTTGTGAAAGAGATAGGAGCCCACAAAGATTCGGGCCATACCCAGAATGTTAAGCCCTCAATTTTTTCAATTACAGGAGCCTTAATACTCCATTCAACGTTTCCCGTGAGTCTGAAGGGGGTTAGTGTCTTACCAGCGCGGAAACGAATTCCCTTTTCGCTAAGAACAGTACAGGCAGTATCGCAGTCTTGAAGTGTTTTAAATTCAAGAGGAATTGCCTTACTTGGATCTTCGCGGAGTGTGTGGGGCGGAAGCAGCGTTCGTACATCTTTGAGCTGCTCCTCAAATTCCTGCTTAACATAAATAACGGGGAGTGCTAGGAATTCTTTTATTGTAGACGTAATAAAGGGTCTTACTGCAGGATTTTTTTCAAGTTCTGCTATCCAGACATTATACTGTTCTCTAAAAGAAGGAAGATCGATGTACCAGTTTGTTACATCACGCATCTCAGGCGTTTCACCGGTGAGGGTGCTTTTTGGAGCGATAAGGTCTTTAGGTTCGTACGGATGTCCAAGCTCGCATTCATCTGCATAAGCTTTTTCAGATTTACAACCGGGAATAGGACAGCGGCCGAGAACCTGGCGTCCGTTGAGGAAGATTCCAAGCTTTGTATCGTAAAACTGCGGTCTGCTCATCTTTTTAAGCCAGCCGTTTTTGTGAAGCCCTTCCAAGATCTGAGCGCTGAATTCTTTATGAATCTCCCCTGCGCGGTCGAGACCGGATGCTGCAAAGAGATTATTCGAGATGCTGTAGCTTTCAAGCTCAGTTTTTTGAGCATTATGGTTGTGTCTTACAAATTCTTCTATAGTGCCTGTAAATGTACCTTCTTTCACTGCTTTTTTGTGGTACTCAACAATGGGCGATCCATAACAGTCGGTACCGGAAACAAATACAACATTTTCGCTTCCAATGCGGTCGCGGAGAAAACGGGTGAAAATATCGGCAGGAATAAAAACTGCCCCGATGTGGCCCAGATGCAGTTTTTTATTTCCATACGGCATTCCGCCTGTAACAACTGCCTTTTTGGGAAAAGTTGGGCGGCTTCTTTCTATCTTTGACATAATTACTCCAATGTATTCTATATAAGTTGTTTTCTTTAGTATGAATAGCGCTTATTTTATCGTAAAAAAGAAACTTGAACAAGAAGATAATAATCCGCAGATGACGCAGATAAAGAATTACCACAGATGAACAGGATGGACACAGATTAGCAGGTAAAGCTAAAGGAGCAGGGAGAGGAGAAAAGAAACCACAGGCGCATAAAGCTCGTAAGAGCTTAAAGCTCTAGCGAGCTTAACACACGCAGACGCCTTCGTCGGCACGGAGCACACGGTTTAAAAAATATTACGAAATTAAATATACTAAAAATAAGAGAAAAGGCCACCATAAGGGTGATCCGTGGTTTTTCTTTATCTTTCATTGTATTATGGAGCTAAGGAAAAGCTATGCAGAAGATAACTGTCGATGAACTTTATGACGAAAAAAAAGGCAGCTGCAGAATGCGGCGTGCGGTGAGGGCGGTAATTTCTAAGGGTGACACGCTTTTGATGGTCTATTCAAAGAAAAAAGGGGATTATAAATTTCCCGGCGGCGGAATTGAAAAAGGTGAAAATGAGGAAGAGGCTCTGAGAAGGGAAGTGAAGGAAGAGACCGGGTATGATATTAGTGTGATAGAAGATAAAATAATTTGCGCGTATGAGGTTCGAAAATATAACGATGATGAGTTTGTCATGGAGTCTTGCTACTATATTTGCAGTATTACAGAGGAAAAGGGTAGTCAGAATTTAGATGAGTACGAAAAGAACCTTGGTTTTGTTCCGGTCTTTGTATCAGTTGAGGAAGCTCTCAGGGTAAATAAGAGTTTACTGGGAAGAAGAAATGAGCCTGCATGGACAAAGAGGGAGGCTCTGGTGTTGGAAAAACTCGTGGAATCGAATCCGAAAGAATGGCAAAGCTCGAAGAGCTTAAAGATGACGCAGATAAAGAATTACCACAGATGAACAGGATGGACACAGATTAGCGGGTAAAGCTAAAGGAGCAGGGAGAGGAGAAAAGAAACCACAGGCGCATAAAGCTCGTAAGAGCTTAAAGCTCTAGCGAGCTTAAAGATGACGCAGATAAAGAATTACCACAAATGAACAGGATGGACACAGATTAGCGGGTAATTGTTATTCCGGGGGTATTATGAAAAATGGGGAAATATAGATAATGAAAAAAAATAGATTATTTCGTATTACTCGGATTATTGCGATTATGTGTATTTGTTTTTGCCTGACAGCCTTTATAGCAATTGCTGTTTCCCATGCGTGTGTTTTTAGGCGTTTTGATTATGAACAGTATGACACTAACCGCTTTCTAAAACACGATGAAATTGATCACAAACGCTATCCGTACCGCACTGTCCAAATTCAATCCGGTGAAAATATACTGACTGGTTTTATGTATGGAGAGGAACACACAAAAGGACTTGTGGTTATAAGTCCGGGGCATACCGATACCACTGATATTAAACTCTACGAAATTTTACACTTTGTCGACGATGGGTGGACTGTTTTGTGTTATGATTATACCGGTTGTTATACCAGTCAGGGATCCAGTATGAAAGGCTACACCCAGCCGGTATATGATCTCGACGCTGTCTTAACATACATCGAAGGCCAGGATCGGTTTAAGGATGTTCCTCTTATTTTATTTGGGCACAGTCTCGGCGCATATGCAAGCGCAGCGGTATTATCGTTTGGTCATAATGTAGATGCAGCCGTCATTGCTTCTGGTTTCGACACTCCCGAAGAGCAATGGCTCTACTCTATTGAGCGTTTTACAGGCCCTTTTCATACCATTCTAAAACCGTTTACACAGCTGTTTATCAACATAAAATATGGAAAAGACAAAAAACTGTCTTCAATTAACGGTATTAATTCTGTATCTATTCCCGTTTTGGTCATAAGCGGAAAGGTAGATGAATTCTACGGAAAAGAAAGTCCTATCTATGCAAAGAAAAGCACAATAACAAATTTGGAATGTAAATTTATGTATATGGATACGGAAAACCACAATGGCCATTATGATTACTTTCTTACGGATGAGGCTTTACTGTATCAGAAACGCATTAAGCAAGCCAATCAAAGCGATACTATTGATAAAATACTTTACATGCAGCATGATTTTTCTTTTATGAATAAGATACATAATTTTATGATTGAATCTTTAGAATAAGAAAATTAGGTAATACTAGAAATACAGAGGCTGTCATCCATATACGAAACTCCAGCATTTCTCTATACTGATACAATCTTACCCCTCCTAAAAAGAGAAATCAGGAATCACTTTTGAAACATTCAGACTCAACAAACCCCTTAATCCGTAACATTGCAATAATTGCGCACGTAGATCACGGAAAAACAACCTTAGTAGATGCAATGCTCAGCCAGTCGGGCGCATTCCGCGAAGGCAAAGATATGCCCGAACGCATGATGGACAGCATGGATCTTGAAAAAGAACGGGGAATAACAATTGCTGCAAAAAATTGCTCTGTTGTGTGGAAGGGTGTAAAAATAAATATGCTCGACACTCCCGGACACGCCGACTTCGGCGGTGAAGTAGAGAGAGCCCTTTCTATGGTTGACGGCGTCATCTTACTCGTCGATGCTTCCGAAGGTCCCCTGCCTCAGACAAGGTTCGTTCTTGGTAAAGCTCTAGATCTGGGAAGATCTGTCATTGTACTCGTTAATAAAATAGATAGAAACGATGCACGCTGTGCAGAAGTCTTAAGCGATGTGTATGATTTATTCATAGACCTTGGAGCTAACGATGCACAACTGGATTTTCCATTATTATATGCAGTGGGAAAAAGGGGTATTGTAAACGTATCTTTAGAAGACAATTTTGAATCCGGTAACCTTAACCCTCTCTTTGACATGATTATAGAAAAAATACCTGCTCCCTCTTATATTTCTACCGAGCCCTTTCAAATGCTTGTGTCGGATCTTTCTTACTCAGATTTTTTTGGGCGTCAGGCTATTGGAAAAGTAATTCACGGAAAGACAAAAGCAAAGGATGCTCTCGTTTGTTTGGGAGATAATGGTGCAGTCAATAATCTAAGTGTTACAAAACTGCAAACCTACGAGGGAATAAAACTGATTGACACAGACAGTGCAGAAAGCGGCGACATCATAGTGCTCTCGGGAATTGCGGATGTAAAAATCGGCGACACCATTTGCACACGGGATGCGCCAAAAGCTCTTCCCCGGATCGTTATTGATGAACCGACTGTGTCTATGCGCTTCTCTGTTAATACATCTCCCATTGCAGGAACAGAAGGTAAAAATCCGACTTCTACCATACTTCTTGAACGCTTAAAAAAAGAAACTCTTAAAAATGTTTCTCTTCAGGTAGATGAAGAAAACAGAGGCGGCGGCTTTCTCGTTCGAGCGCGAGGCGAGTTTCAATTGGTTATTCTTATTGAAACTCTTAGAAGAGAAGGATTTGAACTTGGTGTAACAAGACCGGAAGTTATTTTTAAGCACATAGACGGAAAAAAAATGGAACCCATTGAGCATGTCTACATCGATTGTGCAGAAGTGTATGCAGGAAACGTTACCATGAAATTAAATGGACACAAGGGTAGAATGCTTGCCTATACAAGTCAAGCTGGAGGACGTGTGCACTTGGAGTTTTCTGTTCCAGCCCGCGCACTCCTTGGGTATAGAGATCAATTTCTTACAGACACCAAGGGAACAGGAATAATGAATACCATTTTTTCAGGCTTTGAAGACTACCGCGGAGATTTTGACGAATTTACAAACGGCTTTCTTGTTTCTGACCATAACGGAGTGGGTGTTACCTACGGGCTCTTCCATCTTGAACCCCACGGATATTTGTATATTGTTGCAGGCGATCCTGTGTACGAGGGAATGATTATAGGTCAGCATAACCTCCGCTATGATCTTGTGGTAAACCCGTCCAAAGAGAAAAAACTTTCGAACATGAGATCTACTTCAAAAGATGAAGCCTTAACCCTTACACCTATACAGCCCATGACATTAGAACGGGCTATTCTCCTTTTGCAGGAAGAAGAAATGGTTGAAGTTACGCCTAAATCTATCCGTATTCGTAAGGTAATTCTCAGTGAACTGGA
>CAZLNE010000116.1:0-5930 GCA_964560975.1 uncultured Treponema sp.
CACCTGCTAATTTTATTCCGCAATGGAGTTTACGCAGTTTATATCCGAGTATTTTATCAGAAACTTACAAAAAGGACCTTCTTTTATTAGATACCTGTCTAAACGAATGTCAAAACACATTAAGTATAATAAGCGAGCCGTTTGGTTCATGGCTTTGCAATTTCATGGTATTACTCAATAAAACATTCAGTCTTTATGAAAGCCTCAACGCCTATGCCTATGCTTCGTATTCTGTTGCATCTACCGACAGTGAAAAAATAAATAATCTTTCTCTCATGGAAAAAAAAGGGCTTACTGTAAATGATATTTCACAACAGTTCGCACAAGTATTAACTGATAATGCACAAAAACTGCACAGCTTATACACAGATTATCCACAGCTTTTACAATATAAATTCATTTTTGATGAAACCCTTGAAGAAAATAGGCACAAGATGTCGAGAAAGGAAGAACAGCTGGCCGATGATCTTCAGAGGTTCGCAGGATCTGCATGGAGCCGCTTACATGAGCAGATACTAGCTACCTTAACTGATGCAGAAACCGGCAAGAGCTTCAATGAATTACGAAACGAAGCCTATAGTGCAGACAGAAATATTCGTAAAACTGCTTATGAGAAAGAACTTGCTCTTTTAAAACAGACTGAATTATCGACAGCTGCCTGTCTTAACAATTTAAAAGGTGCAACACAAGCATTAAATGAACGGCGAAATTGGAAAGAAGCGCTTGATCGCAGCCTTTTTGCCTCCAGGCTTTCACATACAACACTTGAAGCCCTCATTGGAGCAATTGAAGATTCACTTCCTTTTTGGACAGATTATCTTAAAACAAAGGCAAAAATTCTAAACATAGAAACATGTGCCTTTTACGATTTATTTGCACCCCTGCTTCCAAGAAAGGGAGAGGTAAGCCATGAAAAGGAATGGAATTTCCAGGAAGCACAAGAATACATTATTGAAAAATTTTCCTCTTTTTCTCCAGACCTTGGTTCCTTTGCAAAAAAAGCCTTTGATAATAAGTGGATAGATGCAGAAATACGAAGCGGAAAGGTCGGCGGCGCTTACTGTATAGATTTTCCCTATCAAAAGGAATCTAGAGTTCTTTCCAATTTCTCCGGTACCTTTTCTGATATTTCAACACTCGCTCACGAGCTAGGCCATGCTTATCATTATAATTGTATAAAAAATGAAGATTACGCCCTAAGCCGCTACCCTATGACCTTAGCAGAAACCGCAAGCATCTTTGCAGAAACAATCATTATACAGGACGCAATACAACGCTCAGAAGGCTTTGAGAAAATTAAACTTATAGAAATGCATCTGTCAGACAACACCCAGGTTCTTGTTGATATTTTAAGCCGTTTCTACTTTGAACGTTCAGTTTTTGAACAACGAAAAAATAGAGAATTGGGACCGGAAGATTTTTGCGCACTTATGATCGATGCACAACAAAAAACGTACGGCTCAGGTCTTTCTGAAGAAAAGCATCCCTATATGTGGGCTGTAAAATCGCATTACTATAGTCCGGAACTTGATTTTTATAATTTCCCCTATGCTTTCGGTCTTCTCTTTGCAACAGCACTTTATGCCCGCTTTCAAAACGAAGGAAGCTCCTTTACACAAAAGTATGTGTCCATTTTAAAAGATACTGGTTCTATGTCATGTGAAGATGTCTGTAAAAATGCCGGCTTCGATATTTCTAATAAAGATTTTTGGCTCGAAGGAATAAAGGTCTTCTATCACGAACTTAGTATTATGCACTCTTATGCCGATAGTCTATAAGTGTTCATTTTTTGAACACTTAAACTGAGACACAGGGTCCTGCCCATAAAAAAAACCTGCATGAGGCCCATGCAGGTTTTTTACTAATCATTTAGCTAATTAAAACCAAAATCTTATACCTAAGTTAGCAGCAACGCCCCAATCCGGGAAATAGAAATTAGGAATGACAGTAAGACCAAGAGAAGGTACTATCTGGAAATATGGTTCAATTAAACCATCTAAGAAGAAGGCATTAATTCCAATAGGAAGTCTGCCTCCTAAAGAAAGTAAATTCCCCTGTGTTGCAAGCCCTACATAGAGACCCCATCCTACATAAAAATTAAATGGTTTAGCAAAAGATCTGTTTATAAACCACTGATCTGCTGAAAGTGCAATTCTCGCACCGCCAGTCCAAATACCGCCATCTACTGCAAAAACCCAAGGAGCAGAATCTAATTTAAATGTTAATGCAACATTTGTATTGTACCCGCCTCCGCCGATTGTTGGTCCAACTTGAAAGCCTATTCCAAACGCAAAAACACTTGCAGTTCCTAAAAGTATTGCCAAAACCAATACCGCAATAAGTTTTTTCATGTAATTCTCCTTTATATAAAATCCTTTACTCCCTACAACATACAAATATAGAACAGTTTTACAATAAATTCCAGTAACTTGATTACTTTCTATTTACTTTTCCTTACTTCTTCTTCTACTGCCTTTGCAACTGTCTTTGCAACACGAGGATCAAAAGGAGAAGGAATAACGTAGTCCGGCCTTATTTCTTCATCAGATACTAACGAAGCAATTCCACGGGCTGCAGCCATCTTCATTTCTTCTGTTATTTTTTTTGCCCGTGAATCCAGGGCTCCTCTAAATAATCCCGGAAAGGCTAATACGTTATTTATCTGATTCGGATAATCAGAACGACCGGTTCCAATAATTTTCGCGCCTGCTGCAACCGCATCATCATACGGTATTTCCGGTTCCGGATTAGCCATGGCAAATACAATTGCATCTTTTTTCATAGAAGCTACCATTTCTTTTGATAAAAGTTTTGGAGCGGATACTCCTATAAAAACATCAGATTCCGCCATCGCTTCTGCTAAGGACAATCGTTTATTTTCAAGATTTGTAATCTCTGTTAGTTCTTTAAGTAAAAATGAATATTTATCATTGTCTTCTCTAAGAACAATACCCTTACTGTTAAATCCATAAATTTTTCTTACACCAAGAGAATGTATCATTCGGATAATTGAACTTCCCGCAGCTCCTATGCCGCTAACAGTAACTGTAATATCTTCTGCTTTTTTGTTCACAAGTTTTAGAGCATTAATAAGAGCTGCAGTTACAACAATTGCTGTTCCATGCTGGTCATCGTGAAAAACAGGAATATCAAGCTCTTTTATAAGTGTTCTTTCTATTTGAACACATCGAGGAGCAGAAATATCCTCAAGATTAATTCCTCCAAATCCCGGTGCTATTGCCTTGCATATTTTTATAATTTCTTCCGGATCCTTTGTGTCCAAACAAATAGGAATTGCATCTACACCGCCGAATTTCTTAAACAGTGCTGCCTTTCCTTCCATAACAGGTAAGCCTGCTTCTGGACCAATATCGCCAAGACCTAAAACCGCAGTGCCGTCAGTTACAACTGCAACAAGGTTTCCTTTTGCAGTATATGTATACACAGCATCCTTATTTTTAGCTATAACATTGCATGGCTCTGCCACACCAGGTGTATAAGCGAGAGATAAGTCTCTTTTATTTTCTAAAGGCATCTTAAGGCGGGTTTCCATCTTCCCCCTCCACTCTGCATGCTTTGCCAATGATTCTTCATAAATAGTTGCCATATATTCCTCCTAAAAAAACAATGTCCTTCTTTTTTCAACGTGTTTCACGTGAAACATCTTCACTGGATTAAAAAAAGACTGCTGTCATAATAGGCAACAGTCTCTCTTTGTTTCACGTGAAACGTTATAGCTTTTTATGATCTGCTAACAAATAGCTATTCTTGTGTATCTTCTATGATGTCATCTGTGCTTTCTTCTTCATCCATTGAAGCTTCCTCATGTACTGATTCTTCTTCCGGTTCGCCTATGACATCACAATTACTTTTATCCTTATCATCATCTTCATTTGCAACCTTGTCAACACCAATGACCATATCCGGCCTTTCTATGTTGAATACGCAAATACCGCTTGCACCTCTGCCCTGTGTGGTTATTTTCTTTGCCTCAAGCCTAAGTGTTTTTCCCTGGCTCGTAATAACAACGATTTCATCACAATCTGCAACAGTTATGGCGCCTACGACTTCACCGGTTTTATCAGATATCTTATAGATTTTCTGTCCGCCGGTTCCTCTACCATGAGGTGTAAACTCAGAGAACTCTACGCGTTTTCCATAGCCGGATTCTGAGAGCACTAACATCTTCGACCCTTCTTCTACATGAATAGCCGCAGCAAGTTCATCGCCCTGAGAAAGTCTAATACCGGTTACGCCTCTTGAAGACCTTCCCATAGCCCTCACTTCATTTTCTGCTACACGAAGTGCCTGTCCTCTTCTTGTTATAAGAACTAATTCGTCATTTCCGCTGCTTAAAATAGCAGATACAAGTTTATCACCTTCATCAAGACGAATAGCTATAATACCGCGCGTTTTTGCATTTTGGAACTCGATGGTCCTAACTTTTTTTACAACTCCGGCTGCGGTTGCCATAAAGAGATACTGTTCTTCAGAGAATTCTTTAAGCGATACAACAGTGGTAATTTCCTCGTTTGGAGACATTTGAAGAAGACTCTTAATATGGGCTCCGCGGGATGTTCGATTAGCTTCAGGTATTTCATGAACCTTAATCCAGTAAGCCTTTCCTTCAGTCGTTATGAACATAATAGTATCATGGGTAGAAGCTATAAAAATCTGATTGATAAAGTCATCCTCTACGAGCTTCGCACTTCCAGAACCCTTACCGCCTCTTCCCTGACTCTTATATGCAGATATTGGAATTCGTTTAATGTATCCTAGGTTTGATATAAGAATAACCATTTCCTCTTTTTGAATAAGGTCTTCTATATTTATTTCTTCAACCTCGTCGCTCACAATATCGGTAAGGCGCTCATCACCGTATTTTTCTGCAATTTCTTTTGTTTCGACTTTAATTACCGCTAAAATCTTTTCAGGGTGGGCTAAAAGATCCTTCAAGTACTCAATTAACACTTCAAGCTCTTTTAACTCTTGTTCAAGTTTTTCAATTTCGAGGCTGGTAAGGCGGCCAAGTCTCATATCAACAATGGCCTGTGCCTGAATGTCAGAAAAGTCAAAGCGCTCCATCAATGCCGCTTTTGCTGTATCAATATTTCTGGATGCCTTAATTATCTTTATTACTTCATCAATATTTTGAATTGCCTTTATGAGCCCGCGTAAAATATGAGCCCGTTCTTCTGCCTTTCGCAGATCAAATTGTGTACGCCTGGTAACAACTTCCTGACGATGCTCAACAAAGTATTGGATAAGCTGTTTAAGTGTTAATGTCTGAGGTCTGCCTCTAACAAGCGCAAGATTTATAACACCGAAGGTTGACTGCAGGGCTGTATGAGAAAAAAGCTGATTAAGTACTATTTTTGCAATTGCCCCGCGTTTTAATTCTATAACAATTCTCATACCCTTACGGTCTGAGTAATCATTTACCACCGATATTCCATCGATAATCTTGTCGCGGACAAGTTCTCCAATGCGTGTTACCAGGTTTGCTTTATTAACCTGATATGGTATTTCTGTAAAAATTATGCTTTCTTTACCTTTTTTATCAACCTCTATGTTAAATCGACCCCGAACTGTAATTTTTCCACGACCGGTTTTATACGCTTGCCTAATACCTCTTTTTCCAAAGATTAAGCCGCCTGTGGGAAAATCAGGGCCTTTTACATACTTACAAAGGTCATCAATCGAAATCTCAGGATTATCAATATAGGCTGCAACCGCAGATGCAATTTCATTTAAATTATGAGGAGGCATATTTGTTGCCATACCAACAGCAATACCGCTAGCGCCGTTTGCTAATAAAAAGGGAAATGCTGCAGGTAGGACAGAAGGTTCAACCATCGAGTCATCATAGTTAGGCACGAAATCGACAGTTTCCTTCTTTATGTCATTTATCATGGCGTCGGTAACTTTAG
>CAZLNE010000117.1:0-5634 GCA_964560975.1 uncultured Treponema sp.
TGAGTACAGCAATAAACAGATAGAAAAGGTATGTACCAATGCCGCTTCCGCATCCAAAAAACATGGAAAAGAAATGGCAGAAAGAATACATCAGCGTATAGATGAAATTACTGCATCTTCATCTGTTGAAGAAATGGTTCAATATTCAATCGGTAGATGTCATATCTTAAAAGGTAATCGAAAAGACCAATATGCAGTTGATTTAGTCCATCCTTACAGGCTCGTTTTTGAAAAAAAGAGCGAATCTATTATTCAGGTGGTAATCATAAAAGAAATAGTAGATTACCATTGATACCTTTCAGGAGGCAACGAAAATGACCATGAGTAAAACTTATATAGCAACAGCTCCAGGAACAACAATTAAGGAACAGCTCACATACAGAGGAATGAGTCAAAAAGAATTTGCTTTCCGTATGGATATGACAGAAAAACATATCAGCAGGTTAATAAATGGAGAAGTAAATCTTACTTCCGAAACAGCGTACCGGCTTGAATTAGTTTTAGGTATACCGTCAAAATTTTGGATGAATCTCGAAGCAATTTATAGAGAAAAGCTTCTCCTTGTAGAAAAAGAAAACCAAACAGACGCTGATATTGAACTTTCAAAAAAATACCCATACGCAGAAATGGCATCAAAAGGATGGATTGGGAAAACTACAGATAGGATTAAAAAGGTTATAAATTTACGTAAGTATTTTGAAATCGTTGATCTTAGCCTTCTGCAGAATGATACATTTTATCAAAAGGCAGCCTGCAGAAAATTATTGCACTCCAAGAAAAGTGATATTGCTTTTATAGTTTGGCTTCAAAAAGTAAGAGCTGAGAGCCGTATAAAAGAAGCCGAATCAATTAATATCAAGTTATTAAAAGAAAACTTAAGCGCAATTAGAACCATGACAACACAGGATCCAAACCTTTTTTGCAGATCTCTAGATTCTCTTCTAAGCTCCTGCGGTATTGCTTTACTTTATGTTCCTCAAATAAAAAGTTCTGGAATGCATGGAGTAACTTTTTTAGAAGGAAATAAAATAGTCATCGGTATGACAACCAGATGTAAAGACGCCGACAGATTCTGGTTTAGCCTTTTCCATGAAATAGGTCATATTATTTTAGGACACATATATAAATCAGACGGAACAACCGATGCAGATGAAAAAGAAGCGGATATGTTTGCACAAAACACACTGATTCCATCAGATGTATACAGTTTCTTTCTTGCAAAAACCGATTTTACGAAGTTTAGTATTATCAATTTCGCTAAAGAAACAGGCATTGATCCCGGAATTGTTGTTGGACGGCTGCAAAACGACGGTTATATAAAATTCAACGCTTGTAACGAACTAAAAAAACACTATGAAATCATGTAATGCGATGTAAAAATTTTTTTATTAGTCTTCACTGAATTACTTGATAGTAATATTCACCCATTGTTAAGTTTTCTATTTTATACTTTTCTTATATTTCAAACGCACCTGCCATTAGCTCTATTTCAAAAGATTTTATGCCTAAAGTACGTGCTTTTTTATCCCATTGCGATAAGTTTTTCCAATCGGCATAGACCTCAATTATTTCACTAATCATTTTCAGCTCCATTATTTTTTTCTCTTGATTCATGGTAATAAAACAGATATTTCTTTTGCCACTATATAATATACTGTACTTATAACGCTTTATTGCCTAGCATAATATACATTAATAGTATTTTCAAAACCGATACTGCAGAATATTACAAAGTATCAAAAACACAAATGAGTACACTTGTATTTTTAAGAGATTTTTTCACTTTTATAACTATTTCTTACCATTTTCTACTAAAATGTGCTTGCCTACAAGTGAATTTATCACTTATAATAGCATTAAGAATACTTTGTGAGGCACATTATGTTAATTCGATTCAATGTCAGCAACTTTCTATCCTTCTCTAGTGTCAAAGACCCCGAAACCGGAGCGTATGTATCTAACGAATTCTCCATGATTCCAGGTAAAGTACGCAGTAAAATGGATCATATTTATGAAAATCCCAAACAGGATGTTTTAAAATTTGCGGCCATTTATGGTGCAAACGCCTCCGGAAAATCAAATATTATAAAAGCAATCAGTTTTATGCGTAAAACTGTGTTAAAAGGCAATCTTCCTACGCATTCTTCTGAGAAATATACCAAGACAGATCCTGAAAATAGAAATAGAGCCTCGTATTTTTCATTGGAAATTCTGCTTGATTCGCGCTGTTATCAATACGGCTTTGAAGTAAACCTGCAGACAGGACAGTTTGTCAGTGAGTGGCTTTATGAACTTGGAAAAGAGTCAGAAAAGTGTCTTTTTAAAAAAGAAGAGGGAAACACATATAAGTTTGAATCCGAACTAAAAAATATTACTAATCTCAAAATATACGCGGACGATATTGCGGATAACAGTATTCTTTTTCTTTCATTGATGAATCAAAATAAAACAGGGTTTTACCAAAAGAATCCAAATGCAAAAGTATTGTCCAATGTTTTTTCTTGGTTTAAATATAATCTTGATATAAATTTTCCAGAACGTCCGATCTCTGATTTCTCATATTTAATAAATAAAGAAGCAGTCCCTGATGTTGCTAAACTATTATCAGCTTTTGGTACTGGGGTTGAGAATATTGATGTTCAAGAAATTGATATCGATAAATTATACTCATCCATACCTCCAGATATAAAAAAAGATATTCTTCAAGGATTTGATAAAATTATAAAAGATGAAAATCTTTCAGAAAAAACTAAATCAATAGAAAATGAGGTGATAGCCGGATTCCTTCTTCGTTCTCGTAAAAATTTTTTTACGGTTGAAATTAATAAAAACAATAACCTTACTGCAAAAGAGTTTAAATTTATTCATAAGGATAATTCATTATCATTCGATTTCTCGGAAGAATCTGACGGCACAATCCGGCTATTTGACCTCATTGAAACTTTGATTTCTAATAAGAATAAGACATACATAATTGATGAATTAGATAGATGCCTGCATCCTTGCCTTACGTATAAATTTGTAGAAACCTTTTTATCCTATGCAAAAGAAAGAAATGTTCAGTTGATTGTGACCTCTCATGAGTCCCGTCTCTTAGACTTTGATTTATTACGCCGTGATGAAGTCTGGTTTGTAGAAAAAAATCCCTATGGTGAAAGTTCAATATATTCTCTGGAAGAATATAATGTACGTTTCGATCAAAAAGTAGATAAGGCGTATCTCGAAGGCCGCTATGGCGGTGTTCCATTATTTACCGCCTTATTTCCAATAGAAAAAGAGCAATAATGAGAGAAGTACGAAAATTTGCAGAAAGAACACGAACCCGAACCTCAGATGAAGTTAGAAAAAAGTATTTTCTTGTTTTCGAAGGCTCCAATACCGAACCAATTTACTTTGAAGCAGTACATAATGCACAAACAAAACTAAACATATCTCCTCTCATTGAGATAATTCCATTAGAGAGGAGCCGTGATGAAAAGGGATGGAGTAATCCCAAAAAAATACTTGAACGCTTATCTCTTAATCTTGAAGAAATCAAGCAAAAGAAGTTTTCCTATTCAACTCTGCTGAATGCCATTCTTGACTGTTTATTTGTAAGTAATTACATTCAAAAAAGAGGAAAAATTATTAAGGAAGTATGGGGTTCATTACGGGATCAGTGTGAAAAAAAACTGAGAAACGATCTTGGTACTCTTGTTGAAAATTTTGAAAGTGCGGTAGAAATGATTCTTGAAGTTATTAAAGAATCAAAACCAAGAATATATGAATTAATAATCACAAATTTAGTAAATTCCTTAGAGGCAAGTCAATTAACATATGATAATGAAATCGATACTATTTGTTTTATTTATGATCGTGATAAAAAAAGTTTTACAAAAGACCAATATAAGTTTGTTATAGAAACATGTAATTCAAAAAATATAAAACCCTACCCTTCTAATCCATGTTTTGAGTTTTGGCTTCTTTTACACTTCAACGAAGTAAATGATTTCGATCACGGACAACTACTTGAAAACAATAAAATATCCAAATCCAAAAACGCAGAAACCTTTACCGTAGATAAATTTCAAAAGATTATGTACCAGTATACCGGACAAAAGACAACAAAAAGTAAATACCCTACAGATATTTTAATAGAACGAATCCCTCTTGCTATTCAAAACGAAAAACAATTCTGTGAAGATCCTGAAAAACTTGAAAACCAGTTAGGAAGCTCTGTTGGATTATTGTTATCTGAAATTATTAACAGTACGTAATATCTTAGGCTTGTCCCCTCACTTCCTCAAAACACTTCTTTAAATTCCCTTCTGTCCATTGTGTGTGGTCTGAGCCGTACTCCCGGAACGCACATTCAATTCTTAAAATCAGGGCAAGGTAAAGATCATAGAGCTTTATACGTTTACCTATTACATCTTTGGAAAGCTGTGAGAAATCAATGATGTCTTTATGTACAGTTTCTTTATACCCTCTATAAAAATCCTCTTCTGTTTTTGCAAAAGCTCTAAACCAGAATTCCATGAGAGGGTCTGCATATAAGGCTCTGTCGCAGTCTATAACGCCTGTAATTTTTCCCTCATTTGATACAAGTATGTTGCCGTCATGGAGGTCCCAATGAATTAGAGCAGGCTGATAAACATCCCTCAAGTATTCTTTCGCATCGGTAAAACAGGACTGTATATCAGTTGCAGGAACCGGAAGCGAAACACCGCTGTCATCAGCATCTGAAAGTAAATCACAGATAAGAGAGTTCAAGGCTTCTGTCCATGTTGCATAGTGCACACCTGATGCAGGCAAGCCCCATTTTTTTTCTTTTAACCCCAGATTGTTTATATCAGCCTGAAGTATTCCAAGAGAATGATTAATATCAGAAAAACTGATATTCCCCTGCTGTCTCTTTTGCTCTTTATAAGACTGCAGCGTAATTCCTTCAACACACTCCATAAAAAAACAGGGATGATCAAAAAAGGGATTACTTTCTACATATTTTATTACCTTAGGAGCAGGTATGCCGTTAGCGCTGAATAAAGTGAGAATTTGTTGTTCTGTGTTTAAAATATCCTTTTCATACCGCATAGCCTTAAAGGAAGGAGGCGGAGAAATTTTGAGAATGTATTTTGAATTATCATTCAGTGTTACACTATGAATGGTATTAAACCAGCCGCTGGTAAGTTCCTCTGAATCAGTACATGTTTTGTTAAGAGAATAATGCACAAATTGAACTATCTGATCTTTTGTTAGCTTTATTTTTGATGTACTTTCCATATCCTTAATGCCTCTTATATGTAAGTATCAGTAATATAAGAGGATTGTCAACATGAGAATATATAGCACTGTCTAATAGATTTTGCTCTGGCGAATAAAAGAGGGTTTTCTTTGGAACCTTTCCCCTCAGCACCGAATTCTCCGGGGACTTGGCTTCCGAATCGCGGCCTCGCGATCTAAAAGGATGCGCCATGGAGGGCGGTTTGCGCAGCACCAGCTTACGCCGGAACTTCGTTTCAAGAAAGATCCCGAAGGGAGCTTAACCCTCATCCCAAAAAAAAAGACTGCCGAAGTACTTCAAAAAGCCTAATCTCAGGGAACTTGGCTTACGAGTCGCAACCTCGTGTCAAAAATTATGCGCCAAGGAAGGCG
>CAZLNE010000118.1:0-5592 GCA_964560975.1 uncultured Treponema sp.
AAATCATAACCGGTGTTCAGGTGTGTCTTAAACAGACGATAGGCTTCGCGGCTTAGACGCTTGGAATGGTTTCTCTCCACAGCATTTCCATAACCGCGCGGGAGTGCAAAAACTACTCTGTTTCTTCCGAAATTATTCGGCATCCAAAACAGCTTAGCACCACTGATGCTTGTTTTGCTTCCTTTTTTAAAAAGAATCTGGATATCTTCAGATCGTTTTACCCGCTCTTCACGGGTAAAACTTCCAGTTTTAAACAAGCCTGTTTCCTTTCCCTTTCAATAAAAATTAATAAGGTTTCTTTTCGTCAGAAACAGAAAGCTTGCAGCGACCCTTAGCTCTTCGGCGTTTTAGTATTAAACGACCGCCACGAGTCTTCATTCTCGCACGAAAACCGAATTTTCTATTGCGTTTTACTTTACTTGGTTGATATGTCCGTTTCATGGAACACGTCTCCTTTATTTTAAGGAAAACACCGGTGTTACAGTTTATGTATACAAAAAGTGCTATCCTCGGATTTTACTATGTATAGCCTGGTGGCAATATAGGTTTCGTAGTCTAACATAAATATTTAAACTTGGTCAAGACTAAGAGAGCTTATAAATATTAGTCTTTATCAAGCATACTTTGCTTTAAGTGTTCAAATTTTCTCTTTAGGTCTTCCGGTAAATCGTTCTTTGTCTCGCTTTTTTCTAACTCTTGTTTGTCTTCTTGAGAAAGGCTTTTATTTTCAACACTATGTACAGCATTATTTGTAGAATATGAACCCTTTAAGCGGTACGCAATACTTTTTATGGACAAATCTGGAAAATTCTTTCGTAAACCGCGTAAAATATACGTATTATAAAGGTGCAATGTCTGAATCCAACCGGAATGATCCGTTTCTACTATAAGTATTTCATTTTTCAAATCTATAATTTTCGTATGGTCTGCAAGTTTTCGTCCAATATTATTTTGCGTCCCAAAAGAATCTTTCGAACGGCTTTGAATCGTACAAAGTATTTCTCTCCATGCTGCGGTAATCTGAACAGCATTATCCATCTGATTAACATCAATATTATTAAAAACCCTCTGTATAATATCTGAAACTGAATTTACATTACTCATTCCACACTCCCTCATTAATCATATAAATTCTTGTTCCTGAACGTTTATAATTTTCATAGGGTTCTCCAGGTAAAAAAGTACAAAACAATTGATCATATTCCGGTAATAGCGCCATAATTTTTCGCCTTTTTTCCGGATCCATTTCCAAAAGAACATCATCCATTAATAATACAGGTTTTTTACCAGTTATTTTTGTAAAATATACGGCCTGGCTTATTCGCAGCACTATTGATATTAACCTTTTTTGTCCAGTAGAGGCTGTAGAAATGAAATTTTGTTTATCTTTAACAAAGCGAATTCTATCTCTATGAGGACCGCTCATTGTGGTACATAATTTTTTATCCATATCCTGCTTCTCATCTAAAAAAGCAAGTATTTGATCATAATCCATATCCCGCCATGATCTATCATACGAAATTGTTACATTTTCAATTCCGCTAACTTCTTCATAGATTTTTGAAAACAACCTATTAAACTGATAAATCATTTCGGTTCTCTTACGCTGAATATCAATACCTTCTTTTGCTAAATTCTCGTTAAACACTGATAACAATTCATATTTCTTTTCTTTGAGCAGTAAATTTCGGGTTTTGAGAATTTTTTTATACCGTCTTAAAATATCAATATACAAAACATCATACATAGAAAGTGATTGGTCTATAAAAAAACGCCTTCGCTCAGGCTCGCCGACAGCAAAATCTAAATCTTCATGACAAAAAAGAACGCATGGAATAGTGTTTATCATTTCTTTGCGGTCTAATACCTTTTTTCCATTTTTTGTTATTTTTTTCCGGTTTTCACTAAAAGATACCGTAACCGTATTTGATAAGCCTGCGTTATCTTTGAAAAAAGACCTAATACTATAGTCCTGAAAGCCTTTTGTAACAATTTCTGCATCTGACCTAGTTCTAAAAGAAGAACCATATGCAGAAAGATACAGTGCTTCCAATAAATTACTTTTTCCCTGCCCGTTATCACCTACAAAATACACTTCCTTTGAAAGAAGATCTATTGTTGTATTTTGCAGATTTCTAACATTATGCAGTGAAAGTGATAAAAAAGGCACAGAAGACTTTTACTCCGCTTGCATCGGCATAATTATATGAAAATAATCAGCTTCAGGTTCAGATTTTAGTGTTACAGCCTTCATCTGTGTTGTGAACTCAAATTTTAGTCTTTCAGTACTGATTACCTTCATGGGTTCTTCAATGTACAAATAATTAAACGCAATGGTAATATCATCATCAGCATATTTACAAGGAATTTCTTCCTTTGCAGTTCCAATATCAGATTCTTGAGAAGTTATAGTAAGTTTTCCATCAGAAAGGGCAAAGAACACCCTGTGTGATTTTTGCTCTACAAGTAATCCTACTCGTTTAAGAGCATCGCTTAGATCCTTTTTATCAACTTCAAACGAAAATGACTGTGATTCTGGAATGACCTTTGAATAATTAGGAAATTGTCCTTCTATGAGTACAGAAGTAAACTGATACGTACCAAACTTAAAGAAAATAACTCTATCAACAATAGCCATAGAAATCATTCCCTCAGAAGGAACTCTTTTTAATATTGTTGTAAGAACTTTTGGCGGAACAATTGCTGGTGTAAAAGATTCAACTCCCTGACAAAGAGGTTTTGCAATATATGAAAGACGTCTGCCATCTGTTGCAACCATAACGAGATTTTCATCTTTTTTATCGAAATATACACCATTCATGAAAAATCTTGTTTCATCATCAGAAACAGCAAATATGGTCTGTACTATCATATTTTTAAATTCTTGAGCAGGAACATCAAAATAAGGAACAGCTTCTGCAGATGCAAATTCAGGGAATTTATCACTTGCCATAGTTTTTAATTGGAAACTTACTTTTTTTGAAACTGGTTTAATAACTACTTTAATATCGTCTTGTTTAAATTCAATTTCACCAGGAGGTAAAGAATTAAGAATACCCATAAATTTATCGCAAAATACGGTAGTAGTTCCGCCTTCTTCAACTTCCACTGGAATTCTGGTTTCAAAATTAACTTTAATATCAGTTGCCTTAATTATGAGACTGTCATTATCTGCAATGAATAAAACATTTGAAAGAATAGATAAAGCATTTTTTGTTGAAATGATTTCTTGAGCAATTGATATTTCTTTAATCATTGCGTCTCTATCGAAAGAGAATTTCATAAGTCCTCCATTAAGACTATTATTATATATATATAAATATTAGTAGTAGTAATAGTAGTGTCTGTGGATTTCTGGAAAAGTGTTTTATTTTCTTATAATAAAACGACTTAAGCAGCTAATAACTCAATGTATTTCAACTTTAAGTTTTCCACATTTACACAGCAGCAGTTTTTACTAACAACATTTCCACAACAGTATATCATATTATCCACAGGTTGTTAAGTTCGATTAAATGAACTTTTTTCTATTTTTTGTACTCCTTTATGCGGTTTACTAAGGCATTTAAAGTACTGCTTAGAACAGGATCTGATTTTAATAAATCATCAATTTTTTGGCAGGAGTGCATAACTGTAGTATGATCTCTTCCTCCAAATTCAGCGCCAAGTTCTGTGGTTGAGTATTCTGTTAACTCACGGGCAATGTACATTGCAATTTGACGAGGAAGCATAACATTTTTTGTTCGCTTTTTACCTTTAAGGTCGGTAAAGGAAAGGTTATAATTATCGGCTACTATTTTTTGAATAGCTTCTATAGTAATATTTCCCTGTTTTGGCGAACTAAAGGTGTCTTTTAATTGCTGTTGTGCAATTTCTAAGGTTACGTTCTTTCCTACTAGTTCAGTATATGCAATGAGTTTTGTTAAGGAAGCTTCAAGATCACGGACATTTGAAACAACATTTTCTGCTATAAGGTCTATAACTGCAGAATCAATGTGTTTATCAAGAAGCTGCAGTTTCTTTTCCAAAATGGCTCTTCTTGTTTCGTATTTTGGAGGCTGAAGGTCTACATTTAGTCCTCTTTCAAAACGGGATCTAAGACGGTCGCTCAGGTTTTTAAGTTCGCTTACCGGGCGGTCGCAGGTAAAAACCATTTGTTTATATGAATCATAGAGGGCATTAAAGGTATGGAATAATTCTTCTTGAGTTTCGGTTTTATTCTGTAAAAAGTGAATATCATCAATAAGCAAGATATCCGCATTGCGGTACTTATTCTTAAATTTATTTGTCGTTCCTGTATTTATAGACTGAATAAACTCATTGGTAAAGTTTTCTGCAGTTAAATAAATAATATTTGAATTGCTTTCGGTATAACTTAAATTACCTATAGCCTGCATAAGATGGGTTTTTCCTAATCCTACACCACCGTAAATTAATACAGGGTTATAGGCCTTTCCAGGATTTTTTGCGACTGCACAGGCTGCATTATAGGCAAAAGAGTTATTATCGCCAATTACAAAGGTATTAAAATTATAATCCGGCCGTAATTGCGGATGGTTTTTAACAATTGCAGAAACTGAAGATTGTTGTACAGGTGCTTTATGCGTATGAGGTTCTACAATTGTTTGAGACATTTCAGTGTTAGCCGTGGGGACAGAATCTGTCTTAGGTCTAATAATAAACTCAATTTTTATCTGTGTTCCAGATAATTCTAAAAGTTTATGTTCGAGAAATTGTATGTATCCGCGAGAAATAAGCTGATCTCTAAAAAAGGCAGAAGGTACAGCGGCGATAATAGTTTTATCGCGCGATTCTACAAATTCAAAGGTAAACCAAAGAAGGAATTCTTGTTCCTTTCCGTTTGTGTTATAGTCTTCATGAATTTGAGAAAAGGCTTCCTGCCAAAAAATGTTGTAATTCCAAACGTCCATACAGTCCATTATAAACCGCCTTTACTTTTTTCTGCAATACAGGTATACTTGATTTAATACATTTCTACTATTTACGCCTAATATATATATGTTTTTAAGGATAAAAAATGAATTCTTCATACTCAGCAACTAATATTCAGGTTTTAAAAGGACTTGAAGCAGTTAGAAAAAGACCTGGAATGTATATTGGTTCAACTGGGCCTGATGGTCTTCATCATTTAGTTTATGAGGTAGTTGATAACTCAATAGATGAAGCAATGGCAGGACATTGTGACCGTATTGTTGTTGTATTAGAAAAAAATGATATTTGCCGTGTAGAAGACAATGGCCGCGGTATTCCTGTAGATATACATCCGGTAGAAGGGGTAAGTGCTCTTGAATTGGTTCTTACACGTCTTCATGCCGGCGGTAAATTTGATAAGGGCTCTTACAAGGTTTCAGGCGGTTTGCATGGTGTAGGTGTTTCCTGCGTTAATGCCTTATCATCCTGGATGGAAGCCATTGTTTTAAAAGATGGAAAAAAGTATCATCAACGGTACGAAACAGGTATTCCTGCCACTCAGGTTACAGAAATAGGGACAGCTGATACCTCCGGAACTATTATACGCTGGAAGGCAGATACTACTATTTTTACCGAGACAACAACCTATAATTTTGAAGT
>CAZLNE010000119.1:0-5575 GCA_964560975.1 uncultured Treponema sp.
GGAAAGGCTCTTCCCTTCGTAGGACTTGCAGAAGGTATTTGCCTTTGGGGATTCCTTGTTGCTCTTCTTATTCTCATTTTATAACGCGGAATAAAACGTGAAGTATTTCGTCATTGGCGAACGGGAATTAGTATTAGCTTTCAGTCTCGTTGGTGTGTCAGGTGAAATTGCTGTAAACCGTTCTGAGGTTCTTACTGCGTTTCAGCGTATAACCGGCAGCGGAAGTACATTGCACACACCCAACATCAGTGAAAAACCAAGGGTGCTTATTCTTACAGAAGAAGCTGGTTCGCTGATCGAAGATGAGGTTCGTGAATGGCAAATGAACGGTGATTATCCGCTCATAGTAGAAATACCCGGACTTGCGGGGCATATGAGCGGAAAAAAATCCCTCACCGATGCTATTCGTGAAGCCGTTGGTATTCATTTATAGGATGGAACTTTATGGAAGAACTGCGTTCAACTGAGATTCTGGATAGAGAAATACAGGAAGATGCCCGCAAAAAAGCAGAACGTATATTGTCTTCTGCACATGATGAAGTGCAGAAGATTCTTAGTACTGTAAATGACAAAATAGAATCCGCAGGAAAGGAAAAAGAGTTATTTTATGAAAGTAAAATAGCCCGTTTTAAAAGAGATTGTGAAGCATCTGTTCCTCTAGAAAGAAAGAGGTTTTTGGTTTCCTTTCAATCAAAGGCCGTGAGAGAGGCAATCAATAACTACCTTAATGATTTATCTCTCGACAAAAAAGCAGCTATGCTGGAGAAACTTCTTGAAAAGTACCGTTCTGCATTAATGGATAAAAAGCTTTTTGTAAAGGTTTTTGCTTTTGATGCGGATAAGGCATCTTCTATAATTAAAAAGATTTTCGGAAACACCTCTTTACAGTCTATCCAAACCGCAGACGTTTCTGAGATCTGCGGACCTTCAGATTATCTCAATGAAATGAAGGGTTTTATCATTGAAACAAGCGAAGGTTCTGTCCGCTGCAGGGTAATGCTCTCGGAAATTGTAGAAGAACTTATTGATATGTATTCATTAGAATTAACAAAAACATTATTTGGCGGGAGGATTCCGGAATGATTGAAGGCAAAATTACACGAGTTTCCGGTCCCATTATATATGCTGAAGGTTTAGATGCTTGCGGATTATACGATGTAGTTGATGCAGGAGAGGCAAAACTCATTGGAGAAATTATCAGGCAGAAAAATGGCCAAGCAACAATACAAGTCTACGAAGACGACACCGGAATGAAGGTTGGTGAGAAGGTAATTTGCTACCAGAGACCTCTTTCTGTACGTCTTGGTCCAGGGCTTGTTGGAACTATTTATGATGGTATTCAGAGACCTCTAAAAGAAATGTTTGATACAAGCGGTGCCTTTTTGATTCCAGGACAGCGCCTTGAGCCCTTAGATATTCAAAAAAAATGGCTTTTTACACCGTTCCAGGAAGCTTCCGATGGAACTCCCGTTTGTTCACCCATAAAACCCGGAATGGTTATAGGAACAGTTCAGGAATCTGCATCTGTCGTTCATAAAATAATGATAGCACCGCTTATTAAGGGTAAAACTTTAGTTAAACTTGCTCCAAAGGGCGAGTACACGATAACTGATGTTATTGGTGAAACTGAATTAGGCGAGGAAATATCTTTGTCTCATTATTGGCCTGTTCGTAAGCCGCGACCATTTGCACAAAAACTTACGGTCAGTGAACCTCTTATTACCGGACAGCGTATTATTGACGTTTTTTTCCCTCTTTCAAAGGGCGGAACGGCAGCAATTCCAGGCGGTTTCGGTACTGGAAAGACAATGACTCAGCATGCGATCGCTAAATGGTGCGATGCAGATATAATTGTATATATAGGGTGCGGTGAGCGCGGTAATGAAATGACCGATGTACTTACTGAATTTCCTTCTCTTATAGATCCTAGAACAGGGCGTTCTCTTATGGAACGTACTATTCTTATTGCAAATACATCAAATATGCCGGTTGCAGCCCGCGAAGTATCATTGTATTCAGGTATTACACTCGCTGAATACTACCGCGACATGGGTATGACAGTTGCAATTATGGCTGACTCAACAAGCCGCTGGGCAGAAGCTCTCCGAGAACTTTCTGGACGTATGGAAGAAATGCCTGCAGAAGAAGGTTTTCCAGCCTATCTTCCAACCAGGCTTGCAGAGTTTTATGAAAGAGCTGGACGGGTCAATGCCTTGTGCGGAAAAGAAGGATCTGTATCTATTATTGGTGCGGTTTCTCCTCCCGGTGGCGACTTTTCTGAACCTGTTACTCAGCATACGAAGCGCTTTATCCGCTGTTTCTGGGCTTTGGACCGCGAGCTTGCAAATGCCCGCCACTATCCTGCCATAGGCTGGATAGATTCTTATTCTGAATATGCAGAAGAAGTACGCGACTGGTGGGATCATGTAGATCCGCGCTGGGCAGATATAAGAATGAAGGCCTTAGATCTTCTTAAAAAAGAGCAGAGACTTCAACAGATTGTCCGTCTCATTGGTCCTGATGCTTTGCCCGATACCGAACGCCTCATTCTTGTTGTAGCAGAAATGATAAAGAACGGTTTTTTACAGCAGAATGCATTTGACGATGTTGATGTTTTTTCAGTTCCCGAAAAACAAATACAAATTCTTGAACTGATGATGTCATTCTATGAACGTGCTCGTGCCGTAATTAAACAGGGTGCTCCCTTATTAAAAATTACAGCCCTCGATGTTCGTGAAGAAATTATCCGAATAAAAACAACAATTACTAATGATCAGCTTGAGCTTATAAAACCAATCGAAATGCGAATGGAAGAGCAGTTCACATCAATCGAACGCATCTACCGTAAGGCGGTTATATAAATGAAGGGTATTGAATACAAGGGCATTGAATCTGTAGATGGTCCTATAGTTATAGTCCGCAGAAGAGAAGATGTATTTTTTTCTGAAATTGTGTATGTTCGCGACCGCTTGGGTGAAAAAAGAACAGGACGTGTCATTGATATTTCAGAAGACTCAGCCGTAGTACAGATATTTGGTTCTACAAACGGTCTAGATCTAACCGATACATCGGTTGAATTTTTGGAAACACCAATGGAATTACGGGTTGGTGAAGGACTCATGGGCCGTGTTTTTAATGGTCTTGGTAAACCGATCGACGGTTATGGAGAAATTATTTCTTCGACAAAGATAAATGTTAACGGTTACCCTATAAATCCCTATGCTAGAGAGTATCCAAGAGATTTTATTCAAACGGGTATTAGTTCAATTGACGGCTTGAATACGCTTATCCGCGGTCAAAAACTGCCAATTTTCTCCGGAAATGGACTTCCTCATAATCGCCTTGCCGCTCAGATTATTAGACAGGCGCGCATTCGAAGTGCCGATGAAGACTTCGTTATGGTTTTCGCCGGCATGGGTATTAAATACGACGTAGCACAGTTTTTTATTCAAACCTTTGAGCAGTCTGGTGTATTATCAAAGGTAGTTATGTTCCAGTCTCTCGCAGATGCACCTTCTATAGAACGTATTATTACTCCGCGCTGTGCATTAACAGCAGCCGAATATCTTGCGTATGAAAAGGGTATGCATGTTCTTGTTGTTTTGACCGATATGACTAATTACTGCGAGGCTCTTCGTGAAATTTCTACCACCCGAGGCGAGGTTCCAGGACGAAAGGGTTATCCCGGATACCTGTATTCAGACCTTGCAGAATTGTACGAGCGTGCTGGTAAAATTAAAGGTTCTAAGGGTTCTATTACTCAGATTCCGATTCTAACAATGCCCAACGATGATATTTCACATCCGATTCCAGACCTTACAGGTTATATTACCGAGGGACAAATTGTTCTTGACCGTGAATTGTATCAAAAGGGAATGTATCCGCCGGTTGCAGGACTTCCAAGTCTTTCACGTCTTATGAAGGATGGTATTGGGCCGGGAATGACACGTGAAGACCATAAAGATCTTTCCAGTCAGCTTTTCGCCGCATATTCAAAGGTAAAGGGTATACGTAATCTTGCTGCAATTATTGGCGAAGAGGAATTATCAGCATTGGATAAGCAGTATTTGAGATTCGGTGAAAAACTTGAAACAGAATTTTTGACACAGGGCGAATTTGAGAATAGAACTATCGAACAAACCCTCGATATCGGCTGGAAAATGCTTACGTATCTTCCTAAAGCTGAATTATATAGAATTAAGAGTGATTTTATTGAGAAATACCTGCCTGCAAGTAAAATTGATGGATAAATCACACAATGTTATGCTATAATGTGGAGAACGTACGATGGCGAAGCTGAATATTGCGCCGACAAAATCTAATTTACTCGTAGTTAAAGAACAGCTGTCTATATCAAAAGACGGATACGATCTTCTTGAGCAAAAGCGCGAAATTCTAGTAATGGAGCTCATGCGCATGGTTGAGCAGGTTAAGCTTCTTGAACAAAAGATTGATGAGCGTATAAAAAAGGCCTATCCTGCGTTAAAAAGTATGCTTTTAGCGGTTGGAGAGGATAATGTTGAACGCTTATCACAAGCAGTTAAGTATAATTTTAACATTACCGAGAAAACTGTTAATGCTGGCGGTATGAGTTTTTCGTCTATATCAGTTAACCTTCCCAAAAGGGATCTTTTTTATTCTTTTATGGATTCTTTTGCAGATTCAGATAAGGTTATGGTAGAGTTTTTTGAATTACTTCAGATTTTAACTGAAATGGCTTCTATACGAACCATTGCGTGGAGACTTGCAACTGAAGTAAAAAAAACACAGCGCCGCGTTAATGCTCTTGAAAAGATGGTTATACCCCAAACTTCAGAGACAAAACAGTACATTGAAAGTGTTTTGGAAGAAAGGGAACGTGAAAATATCTTCGTACTGAAGGCTTTAAAGGCTAAGCAGTCACGAAAGCATTAATTAATTTTTAAAAGGAGGGGGTGTTAAGCCTTTGTGTTATGATCAAACAGCTTTTTGAAAACCTCTTAATAGTTATTAATGGTTCGGACGCCTCAATTCATGCTGTACAGTATGCTATTATTATGGCAAAACAGTACCGTTGTAATCTTAAGGCCGTGTATGTAGTTGATATTGCCACTATACGCCAGCTTACTCTTCAAAAAATATTTGTACACGATGAAAGCAAAGAGTATGAATCTAGTCTTGAAGCAGATGGTATGAGATACCTTAGGTATGTTGAAGAATTGGGAAAGGCTAAGGGTGTTACTATTCAAACAGAACTTCGTAAAGGTGCCGTTTGGGCAGAAGTTATTACCGCTGCTAACGAAATGAAGGCAAATGTAATACTTCTTGGCGGCTCTGAAAATAACGATCCCTTCCAAAAAGAAATAATATCAAGTTCTTATGGAGAGATTATCCTGCATGCAAATTGTTCAGTACTTTTGGTACGGGAAAAATTGATTGAGCAGCTATATAAAATATCTTGAGGTAGAATATGAGAATTGCATTAGTACATTTTTTGCAAAATGAAAATATAAAGCATAAACAAATAGTAAAAAAACTGGAGCAGACTGCTGTGGCACAAGGTCATATAGTCGATGTTTTTTCAGGATACAAGGAT
>CAZLNE010000120.1:0-5529 GCA_964560975.1 uncultured Treponema sp.
AAGCAATGTCTTTTAAACACAGAGGTTCTTTCAAATTATTTTCTATATAATCGATAGACCTCAATATTCTTACCAGATTTTCCATTACTTAACCTCTGAGGAGTATAGTACTGTATAGAACAATAGCATTCATGATAATTTTTGCTGCTTTATCGTCTACAGTCTTTCCTAATAAACGGCTCTTCAATCATATCTGATATCAGCAGGTTGTATTTACTAGGCCTTCTATAAGCATTACCGTGAACTTCCCGTTTCCGGTACTCGCGCATTTCATCTATGGGGAAAATAGCTGTGTAAATACCTTCTGATTCTCCTGCTTCAATTATGAGCGTGTCGCGGGAGCCGCTCTCATCCGGCTTATATGCTATGCCGTCAAAGGCGGATGAGTGACCGTTGCAATCCGGCTGTCCTTTCGGATAATTTACCGTCGCAATACCGATCATGTTTTCAAATGCGCGGGATCGAAGCTGGGAGAGTCTGTTTATTTCCATGGGGCAGGCATTGGGCACGAGGATTATTTCTGCGCCCTTGAGCATTAAGACACGTGCGCTCTCAGGGAACTCTCGATCATAGCAAATCATCGCTCCGATTTTTACGCTTCCTTTTTCGGTATCTAAGTCTGTCACATAAAAATCTTCACCGGCATTTAATCTGCATTCGTCGCCAAAGTCGCAGGTGTGTACCTTTGCATAGGTAAGAACGAGTTTTCCAAACCGGTCAAATAGGCAAAGTGTGTTTCTTGGAAGTGGTTCAAATTTTTCAAGGAATGTTATTCCTATTGCCATGTTTAGTTCATGCGCGAGATTTCTAAATGTTTGAACGAAAGGGCTGTTCACTTCTATTGAACTCTCTCGTAATACTTTTTTATTCTCGGGAATAGTATAGCCGACACTCCACATTTCCGGGAACAGGGCAATATCAGCACCTATATGTTTTGCTTTTCTGCAATACTCAATCCCTTTTTCTAAATTCAGCTTCATTGTTTTCTCGCTTAGTATCTGAAGCAGGGCGATGGATAATTGTTTTAAAACCATTTTTTCTTTTTAAAATACAGCAGCATTCCGCCGAATAAAAGTATCATGATAAGCAGTATACCATAATAGCCATATTTCCAATGAAGCTCAGGCATGTTCGTAAAATTCATACCGTAGATGCCTGCAATAAACGTAAGCGGAATAAAAATAGTTGATACTATTGTAAGCACTTTTATTATCTGGTTCATTTTATGTCCCTGCATCGAAAAAAATAAATTTGTAGAGCTCTCGAGTGAAGCAAGGAGTATATCGCAGCTGTCCAGCAGCGTTAAACATAAGTCTTTTATTTCCAGAAAATATTTTAGATGCCTTTTTTCAATATATCTGCATTCTAAACGCTCCGCAATCTGTGTGAACTCCTTAATAGGCAGTATTGATTTTTTTATGAAATTAATAACCTTTTTTTTATTCTCAATAACTTCAAGCGTATTTGGAGAAATTTCTTTTTTCATGTCGGTAAAATTGAGTTGTGTAATTTCCTGATATTCCATTGTTTGTATTATTTTTATTCTTCTTTCATCCTCTGTTATATAATCGGCAATTATTAAACTTTTTTTTGTGTTCTCCACGATGTACTCAAGGCTCGGATTAAAATAATCAATTATAAAGTATCCGTCATCTTCGAGGTGTTTATAAATTGATTGTAATGTGCTAATGAAATCTTTGTTTTGATACAAGCAATGAATAGAATTAAAGGGTATGAAAATCATATCAAACTTTTCATTCAATATGAAATTTCTCATATCGCCCTGTATGAACGGAATGGTAATTCTTCCTGTGCCGCAGCATAACTCCAATGTCTTAGGATCATAAATCATCTTGCCAACTGAATAGTTTTCTGCCATTAAAACTCCTCCTGCCCGTGAAGGCTGTAGAGCTTTTCTTTCTATACGGTATTGCCGCAGTTAATGTCGAAGGGCATTAGTAAAAGCTTCATAATCTCTTTTTCATACTGTTCAAAAAACCATCGAGTGGCCTTTCCATAATTTTCTTTTGTGTCAAATTCCCAAAAGGAGTAGTACTTTACGCACTTGACGATTCTTGTTAACTCCCTGGGCGGTTTTCCTTCTTTGATTAATCCGTCCATTGTGTAAAACCTTTTCATGTATTTTATACAAATGGAGCCTGTTTGTTTTTCCTGTTCTTGGGCTGCCTTTTGTATTAGTGTTTCAAATTCATTAAGTTTATCAGGTTTGACTTGAAAAAGTTTTATTTCCGAAAATGTATTCGACATGAGACCTCTCCTTGATTAACAGTAATGATTTGTATTTATTGTTTTGTTATAATATGTTCAATATTACAAGACAAGAATTAAAAATTTATCTGCAAAGAAAGAAGGATAGGCTTTATAATTTCTATAATAAGAACTATCGCTTCTAAGATCCTGTGTTTCTCTAAGTTTCATAAGAAATTAAAAAGCAATTTCATGGCAGGAGATATCTTTTCGTTTCCTGCCATGAAAACACAGCCGTTTTCAATAATTATTGCTGCTGCTCTGTATCGAAAATATATTACCTTAGGATCATTTATTACATGTTCAATATTCTGCAGATTCTTCCTTTAAAAAGGATACAGATCAGGTCCAATACCCAAATAATGTTCCATCCGAACGCTAAGCGAATAATTCCTGCTAGTATTTTTCCTTCCTGGAATCTTATTACAAATCCGAATATCCACGATGTTACGGGAATAATTGCGAAAATCAAACTTACAAGTCTGCCCATTCCAAAATAGTCTTTTTTAGCCATATAAAGCCTCCATAAAAGTATTAACTAATAATACTCTATGAATTAGTAGTAGTCTATGATTACTTACACGATTTTTGTTAAGAAGGTATCCTTTTTTCAAATACGCCCAGCGTAAGCTTATCTGACAGAATTTTTGTATCTATAACTTTGTAGCCGAGTTTCTCATAAAAATGGCAATTTCGAATATTTGAAAGCGGCGTTTCCAGCTGGCAGATGAGTGCACCACTGTAAAGAGCTTCGATCTGTTTCATAGCAAAAGAACCTATTCCCTTATTCTGATATTTCTTTGCAACAGCAACGCATCCGATCCAGTGAATACCGGTATCTAAAACTTGTACCGATATGTCTCCTATAATTTCATTATCAACTAGTATTGTATACAGATGTCCTTCTCGAATGCGCTTTTCGATGTGTTCAAGCGGAATGTTATATCCCGGGCACTCCCCGAACTTTATAAAGTCATCATAAAAACACTCATTGCGGATGCTTATAATCTTTTCTGCGTCGCACTCAGCGGCTTTTTCAAGTTTAATGTTCATTGCATTACCGTAATTTGTTTTGTAAGTTTGCATAAATTCTTTTTAGCGGCTCAATATCATCTTCATGGAGACCGTGTTTTTTTACTAGCTTAGTCCAGTCCGGTGTTGTTTTAGAGTTGATAAAGGGAATCAAATCCTGCATTGCCGCGTTCATGGTGTCGACCATTTTTTTGCTTACAGGGCTGCTTTTTTCTTCAGCTTCCTGTTCGTCCATTTTATCAAATGCGGTTGTCCACGAACGATACGAAGGGGTAATGTGCAAAATTTCGGTCATTGCATATTCACATAAAATATTAACGGAACCTTCCTTGCCCGGATCAGGATAAAACACATCGGTTAGTGCGGCGTGTAGTTTTGTAAAATAACTGCCTCTTCGCGCAAGAATTATGCCCTTCATCGTTTTGATATCATATATTATAATTTGCTCAAAGAAGGGTTTTGACCCGGTTTTCCTGTATCGTACCCGTTTCCCTATTATGCTTTTCTTCCATCCGCTTGTTAAAAAAGAACCTGGATCTTCTGAAAAACGGCCCTCTGTCCAGTATGTACAAACTTCTTCGGTTCCGTGAATTACCGGGGGAATTAGCGATACTGTCCATAGCGCCCAAAATGGTACCGGATCCTGAGCGATAACAGCGCTGACTCCCTTGAGCTTAAACATATCCCGCCTCAGTTCACGGGCAAGAAATGAAAAATCAGCTGATAAAAGAGATTTCCAGCCTAGAACTGGACCGTAAGTTATTGCCTTTACCTGATGATATTCAGATTCTTCTTCAAGTTCATCCTCCAGACGAATCAAGACGGTTAGAATTGTAGAAGTTCCCTCTTGATGATTAGCTGATATAGATTTTGACCACACACAAAAGTCTTGATTTTCAGTATTCCGGCACAAGAACCTGTTTTCTCCAAGTGCTTCAAGAATTTCCAGTATCTGGTATTCGTATCCTTCAGAAAGTACTGCAAGATGCTGATCAAAGACTGAAGCAAGAAAGTTTTCGGGCAGCTCATTAATGCTGGATGCATATTTTCTAAGCGATTGTTTAAGGGGTGAAAGTTTTCGTTCCCCTCCCTCATGCCATGGTGTAAGTTTCCATCGAAAGCTGAAATCTTCTGTTTTTTTTTCGAACCATTGAACCGGCGGAAAAAGTTTTGCTGCTTGGTTTTTTTTGTTCATAGTATGCCTTTACAGTATTGTATTTTTTGAAGCATGTAATTACATCCTTATAGTACAATATCATAGTAATATAAGGCGGGGAGAATTGACAAGAGCGAATAATCACCATATAGTCTATTTAAGAGAATTGCTTTCATTTTATGGAAGAAGTTAATGGAATATACTGTTATTACCGCCTGGGATGAAGAGGCAGATGTATGGATCGCAACAAGTAATGACATTCCCGGTCTTGTTTTAGAGTCAGGCTCTCTGGATGTATTAATGGAACGTATACGGTTTGCTGTTCCAGACCTTTTGGAATTAAATGGAATTAAAGAAAAGGATATTACATTAGTAATAAGGTCGGAAAAACATCAGCAGGTGTATGCCTGATGGCATTTTTAAAGTTTAATGTTCATTGTATTCATCAATAAACTTTTGGAGAATTTCCTTTGAGCCGGGGAAAAAATCGGTGAACATTACACCAAAAATTGTTTTACCATCGTGTTCCTGAAGGTGCATTATTGTACCTTCTACTTTTACGGTTTGCGGTGTTCCTTCAATCGGCACATCAAACATAAAAAAAATACGTTCATTATAGCCAACCGGTGAATCTGTGGAACACAGTGTTCCTCCAATACTGATATTGATCATCTCGGCTTCAATAAAATCTTCGTGTGCATATGAAAGTTTCACGCACTGGGTTATTGCACATCTGCATCCTTTTCTTCTTTCAATTTCCATATAAACTCCCATCTATATAGTATCAGTTAAAACCCAAAAAGAGAAACTGTCAAGAAAGAAGCCTTAAAGGTGATTATGTCACATAGGACGGTTTTAAGGCTTTACGATTGACCTGATTAGTGTTAGTTTAATAATATACACGGAGGTTCCTATGAACAAAACATTTTTGGACACTGTGGCTGTAAGGCGCAGTATATATAATCTTGGAAAACAAAAGAACATTTCTCATGAACGAGTAGAAGAAATAGTAAAATATGCAATTACCCATGTTCCTTCACCGTTTAATTCCCAAAGTTCCCGCACAGTACTTT